>NZ_LECT01000007.1:0-300000 GCF_001027925.1 Rhodopirellula islandica
GGCGAGCCGTATGCGGGAGAACCGCACGTACGGTTCTGAGGGAGGGGAGTCCGGCTCAACCGGACTTCCCTACCCCTATCTCTGATGCCATTGAATGCCGGACCGGCAACGCAGGTGCGATGCCGCGAGAAACAACTTTGGATTGCCGGAACGGCGCTTCGCTGGGTCAGGCCTTCACCGCGACGGCAACACCCGATCGTGCTCTTCGTGTCCTGCTTGGTTCCCAAAAATCGAGGTTGATCGCTGGCTGCCTGTATCCCACGAGCGAAGCTCGGGCAGAGTAGAACATTTGTCCCCAACTGTTCCGTCGCCCCATGCACCACCGCAAAGGTCGGCGACTGCTTCGGTCTTGCTGCTCAGCCAAAGCAGCCTGCTGCTCGGACTTGGCCGCGGTGGTGGTGATGGCCGGTGCGTTCTGCGTCCGTGCCAGCAGTCAAATTTTGGCAGGTAGCACCATCCGGCACTGGCGTGCATTCCTCCCAAATTGAATGAGCTTCAAACTCTTGGCGGACCATGAACTTGTTGCTCTATTCTTTGTGGAGGTGAACGCGGCCTAGGCTGCGTCCTTGGCGTTTTGGTCTGTCTCTCTCGTCGCCTCGCACTGGGCAGGCGTCTGTTTAAAATCTCACAAGGCTGGTTTTTTTTCTACTGATGGATGATCCGATTTCTTCCGTGGCTGAAACGGTGGGTGCACAAAATGCGTGATTGGTTGCGACTGGCATTTGCCCGGTCCATTGTTTGTCGTGGGCTTGTCTACAGCGTCGTGGTTGGAACCGTGCTGACAGCCATCAATCATGGGGACAGCCTTCTCAACGGCCAAGTCGGATCACGTCATCTGTTCAAAATTGGCTTGACCTACGTCGTTCCCTACGTGGTCTCGACGCTTTCCAGCGTGGCAGCACTGAACAGTCGCACTGAATAGTCGCACTGAATAGTCGCACTGAATAGTTCTGTAAGGAAAGCCTGACGAACGCGTCGACCTGATGTCACTGAAATGCCTTGAGGCGACTTCGCTGCGAAACCATGGCCCAGGCGTTCCGGCCTGGGAGCACGGCAATCCCCGGCGAGACGCTTTGGCCTCGGTCAATTCATCGCGTGAAGACAACCACCGCGGCGATCGCGGAGGTCGATCTCGGGCAACAATCCCCGCCATCCACAGGCACCCAAAATGGACCCAACGAAGACCGATCTGGCATCGTCGAACGTGCAGTCAGCCCCCAAAACACGCCGCACGGTGGTCATCGCGATCGCCGCCGTGCTGCTGGTTGGGACAGCAACCTTCGCATGTCTCAACGCCGGGGCAATCGAACAAAAATTGGTGAGGCTGTTTGGGCCTCCGCAAGTCGAATTGCAAGAGGCGTATTCCGCCAGTGTTTCTGGACCGACGATGGATCATTCGACGTTTGATTCCTTGCTGAAGAAACATGTCGACGACGATGGATGGGTCGACTACGCCGCCCTGAAGGAAGACGAGGCAAACCTGGACAGCTACCTCCGTGCGGTCGCTGCCGCACCGTTTGACGCGATGGGACGCGACGAGAAATTGGCACTGCTGATCAACGGTTACAACGCCTGCACCTTGAAACTGATCCTCGATCACATGCCAATCGAGTCGATCCAAGACATCCCTGAAGCGGATCGCTGGGACGCAGTGCGTTGCAACCTTGGCGGACGCAAGTTGAGTTTGAACCAGATGGAGCACGAGCAGATTCGACCCAAGTTTGCCGAGCCACGCGTGCACTTCGCATTGGTCTGTGCCGCAGTGGGGTGTCCGCCACTGCGCAAGGAGGCGTACACGGCCAAACGAATGGAAGAACAGTTGCAATCGCAGACCGAGTACGTGCATCAACACAAAACCTGGTTCACCTTCGATCCCTCGTCCAACCAATTGCAGCTGACGAAGCTTTACAGCTGGTACGGCGGCGATTTTGAACAGGTCGCTGGCAGTGTTTCAAAGTTCGCAGCCAGCTACTCCGCGGAGCTGAAGGAGGCACTGGAAAACGGCACCACACCCCAGCCCAATTGGTTGCCTTACGATTGGAAGCTCAACAGCGTCGAAAACAAACAACCACGCTAGACAAGCAGGTCGGCAGGAATGATCGGGCACAACCATGTGAACCGTTTGGGCGTTCGCCCCGGTTGCGCGTGAAAACCGTGGCTAACGCCAACGGCTCACATACCCGATGACACCTGCGTACCTGCTTAGACAGCTGATGAAAACAACGAATCTTGAGCTTTCGTGTGGTTCGTGTTTTTCGTGGTGTCCGTTTTTCAGGGGTTGCCGTTCGTTTTCGAACCACGAAAGGAACGAAGGACACGAAAAGGGATCGACGTTCAATCGCGTTTGCTCACGGATTCAGAAACGAGGGTGAAGCAGTGGTGGATTGCTTTCTCGAGATGAAACGACGGGGGCAAGGTTGTTATCATCCGTTTTGGTCGTCCGCCGTCTGTAATTTGACGTCGGCGACTATGGCCGCTGGTGACGCTCAGTTTGAGTGGTTTGCAATCCCGCTCGCTTCACTGGGGCTGTCAATGTGCGAAGCGGTGCAGCGGTGAGTGGGGTTGGCGTGCGAAATCTTAGGCGGTGCAACTCGTCCCCCGGGCATTCTGAGGGAGGAACACTCCAGTGAATGGCTCAATCGGAAACCACGATGAACGACCAAGACAAGCTGCCCGGACGGATTTCATTCTCCTTGCTGACACTTCGCATCGGAGTTGGGATCGTGTTCCTGATGTGGACCTTGGACAAGCTTCTCAATCCGGAACACGCTGCAGGCATTTTCGAGCGGTACTATCTGACGCCTGGTCTTGGAGCGTCGTTGATGGTTGGCGTGGGCATCGTGCAGATGGTTTTGGTCGTGTCGTTTCTCAGTGGATTTCTTCGCACGTGGACCTACGGGTTGATCACGATACTGCACACCGTTTCAACCGTCAGTTGCTACAAGCAGTACATGAATCCCTGGGAAAAGCCGAACCTGTTGTTCTTTGCGGCGTTTCCGATGTTGGCGGCATGCATCTCGCTCTGGTTGCTCCGTGAGCTTGATACCTGGACGGTCGACAGCTGGTGGAAAAGTAAAAAGGGAACGGTGGCCACGGAGGACGAGCCCCAACCAATCAGCTGAAAAACCGATTCAACCATGGTCGAGAACGTTCACGCGATTCATTCTCCTCCGATCCTTCGGGCAAGCTGACTTGCGTCGCCTATGCAGATCGGCAGGAGTCTTTCGGCAATTGAACTGTTTTGGGTCGCTTTGTTACTCCCTCCTACAACCGGGGCGAACGCCCAAACAGCTCACATGGTTCTACCCGATCCTTGCTGCCTACCTGCTTAGGATACGTTCTTGTAAGGATTGTCACGCTCGGACGTCATCTCTCAATCAATGCGTTCGTACAGCAAGCGGCCTGCCTGCTGCGTTCACGTTTGAATCGGCAAATGCCACACTCGCTGATACATCTTCAAGGAAAACGGCCATGGCGAAGGAAATCGAACCACAAACCGGCGACAAGAATTTCGGGACGATGAAGAAGCTGGGCGTCTTCCTATTCGTTGCCGCAGTCGTGGTGGTTGCTTACACACAGTACGGCGATCTGCTGAGTCTCGAGAGTCTGGCCAAACAGGAGGCCCAGTTGCGGGCGTTCCAAGCTGAGAATCCGGTGCTCGTTTACGGAGTTGCGTTCTTGGTCTATGTCGTCGTGACCGGGCTTTCGTTGCCGGGCGCCGCCGTTTTGACATTGGTGTACGGTTGGTACTTCGGACTGGCTCCCGGTTTGTTGCTGGTCAGTTTCGCATCGACCGCAGGAGCGACCATGGCCTTTTTGCTCAGTCGATTCTTGTTTCGTGAGGCGATTCAAAAGCGATTTGGCGATCGTCTGCAAAGCTTCAATCAATCACTGGAGAAAGAAGGGCCGTTTTTCTTGTTCACGCTGCGTCTGATTCCGGCAGTGCCGTTCTTCATTATCAACGCTGTCATGGGGCTGACACCGATCCGTACCCGAACGTTCTGGTGGGTCAGCCAACTGGGGATGCTGGCTGGCACCGCCGTTTTCGTTTACGCCGGATCCAGCGTCCCTGACTTGCAAACGCTGGCAGACAAAGGAATCGGTGCCGTCTTCACGCCAAGTCAATTGACTCAGATCGTGATCGCCTTTGTCTTGCTCGGCGCGTTTCCTCTGGTCGTGCGATTCAGCATGAAGTTTTTCGGCCGCGCGGGGGCTGAACCTGTGGTTTGAACGCACCTCATCCGAACACAACACACCCCGCTCTCCACCACCTACGAAAATTGAGTTTCCATGACATCCGACCTTGTCCAGCTACAACCCAACGACGAACACAACCAAGCCCTCGAGGCGAACGTGCATCCACCCGAGTGGACCAACCCAACGCCCACGCAGCCCTATCACTTGGTCGTGATCGGAGCCGGCACGGCGGGCTTGGTCACCGCCGCCGGTGCAGCCGGATTGGGAGCACGCGTTGCCCTGATCGAACGAGATTTGATGGGCGGTGATTGCTTGAACGTCGGTTGCGTTCCTTCCAAAGGCATCATCAGCGCGGCTCGCGTGGCCGCGAGTGCGAAAACGGCAAGCAAGTTTGGAGTCAATGTGCCGGACGTCGATGTTGACTTTGCGGCGGTGATGCAACGGATGAGGAAGCTTCGTGCAGGCATCAGCCACAACGATTCGGCCACGCGATTCAAGGACCTAGGCGTCGACGTTTACTTTGGACAGGCAAGCTTTGTTGATTCCAACACCGTCGATGTTGGTGGAGCGAAGCTCACGTTCAAACGAGCCGTGATCGCCTCGGGTGCACGCGCGGCCGCGCCGCCCATCAACGGTTTGAGTGAGGTCAACTACCTGACCAACGAGTCCGTCTTTTCGCTCACCGAATTGCCTCGGCGAATGGGGGTGATTGGCGCTGGGCCGATCGGTTGCGAAATGGCGCAGTCGTTTGCCCAGCTCGGCAGCGAAGTCTTGCTGGTCGAATCGGAGCACGGCATCATGCCTCGCGAAGATCGTGACGCCGCCAAAATTGTTCGGCAGGCGATGATCGAGGATGGGGTCAAATTCCTCGGCGGTGGTCACGACTTGAAGATTCGCAACGAGGGTGGGATTCGGCTGACCGTTGATGCCCACGGTTTAAGCTACGACGAACCGGTCGATCAGTTGTTGGTCGCCGTTGGCAGAGCTCCCAACGTCGAAAACCTCAACTTGGAAGCCGTAGGTGTTCAATACGATCAGAAGGGCGTGAAGGTCAACGATCATTTGCTGACGACCAACGCGAACATCTACGCTGCGGGCGACGTTTGCTCGAAGTACCAATTCACTCACACGGCCGATTTTCAAGCCCGCATTGTGATCCAGAATGCTCTGTTTGCTGTTGGTCCGTTTGGCAAGAAAAAGGCCAGTGACCTTGTGATTCCTTGGGCAACGTACACCTCCCCGGAAGTCGCGCATGTGGGCATGTACGAGAGTGACGCGAAAAACGCAGGCATCGAAATTGACACCTACGTTCAACATTTCAACGAAGTCGATCGCGCGATCTTGGAAGGCAAAGACGAAGGCTTCGTCAAGGTTCATACCAAGAAGGGGACTGACACGATCGTGGGCGCGACGATCGTGGCTGAGAACGCGGGCGATATGATTTCCGAAATCACAGTGGCCATGACGGGTGGGCTGGGACTGGGCAAGATTGGAAGTGCGATTCACCCCTATCCAACGCAAGCCGAAGCGATCCGCAAGCTGGGCGACCAGTTCAGCCGCACAAAGCTGACACCGCTGAGCAAGAAAATTCTCGGCCTGTTGCAGCGACTCAATGTCGGAAGTTGAGAGACAGTCCGCGGGACCAACGCCCAAACGGCGGATAGGAAAGATCGAAATCCGCCTGAATCAACAGTGGGGGTGCCTGCAGCTTATCTTCGTAACCAAGTGCCAGCCTAGCGAGGAAATCTGATCGCCGGCTCACGCGTTCACTTCTTTTGCTTGTTCATCCCGACCTTCTCCTCAATCGCGGTCTGATTTTGCTGGAAGCCTGCGGCATCCCGTTTTGCGATCAGTTGCGCCCGCAACCTCTTCACCATCGAGGCGTATTCCGGATTGGCTGCTTGGTTTGTGAATTCATGCGGGTCATTTTTCAGGTCGTACAGTTCCAGACCTCGTTCGCCAAAGCCCCACTGAGTGAAACGCCAGTTCGCTGTGCGAATCGATTCCCCGCCGCTGCGGCTGATGGTGAATGCCTGCTTCTTCTTCCATGCAGGCGATTCGGTATCGACCAGCAGAGGTGTCAGGCTTTTTCCCTGAAGAGCGTCCGGAGCAGCAAGGCCGGCCAAGTCCGCCAGAGTCGGGTAGAGGTCGACCAGTTCCGTGATTTTTGTGGTCCCACGACCATGCTGGTCTTTGAGCCATGGCACGCTGATGATCAACGGCACTCGCGTGGCCTCTTCGAACAGGTGTTGCTTTTGGAACTTGTGGTGATGTCCCAGAAGGTAGCCATGATCGCTGGTGAACACGACGATCGTATTCTCTGCCAAGCCCTTTTCTTCCAGTGCATCCAGGACGCGTCCGACCTGGGCGTCCATGTAAGAAACGCTGGCGTAGTAGGCTTGCAATAGCCCTTGGTGCAGTTCCGGCGTCACCCCGTACGTGGTGCTGTTGCGTTTGTAGCCGCGGATGATCCCCGGCACGTCGTCCAGGTCATTTTCCGGCACGACAGGTGCTTCCATTTCATCGCGATTGTATGGGTCGAAATACTTTTTCGGTGCGACAAGAGGCACGTGCGGTCGGACGAATCCCACCGCCAGGAAGAACGGTTTGTCCTTGACCTGTTCCAGCATCTCGATGGCCCGATCGGCTGCCATCCCATCGGCGTGATCGCTGTCGTCGCCGGATGCGATCACTCCGGTGAACGTCTGCGACCCGTTGTTCTTGGGGGACCAGTTCGTCCGTTCCCCGGGAGCGTTTTGTTCCGGAGCTTGGATGTTGATCGCTTCGTCCCATGAGAAGGGATCATCGCTTTCCGCGGTTCCGTCAATGATCTCAAACGGGATCCGCATGTGGTAGATCTTGCTGACTCGTCCCGCGTAGTAGCCGTTGTTGCGAAAGGTCTGCGACAGCGTCACCACGTCGGGCATGCTGCCTCGCAAGGTGCCGTCGTTGGCCAGCGTCAGATTCGAATACGGATACAGGCCGGACATGATCGACGCACGCGAGGCACCGCAAACCGGGTACTGACAGTGCATGTTCTCGAACTTCACACCTCGCTGAGCGAGCCGATCAAGGTTCGGCGTCTTGCACTGCTTGTGCCCAAAACCACTCAGGGCGGTATTCAGGTCATCGGCGATCAGGAACAGCACGTTCGGCTTTTCTGCATGTGCCGGTGACTGCGGGATCCACGTCGCTGTGATGAGTGCAAAAACTATCAGGCAAGTCGTTTTCATCGTTCGTTTCTTCTTTCATCATTTTGAACGGTTAGGAGCAGCACCCAATCCTGATTGGGGGCTGATGGTGCAGTGGGGAGCGGGATCCAATTCCCCGCGTGCAGGCTCGCAGTGGTTCCTTCAAACTGACCGGTTCTGGGGTTGTACCACCTTGCTTGAAACTTCCCGTCATCGCTGCTCAGATCGAGTTGCCCCGTCTTCGATGCGGTTGGATAGTAGATCGCGTAGACGTGACCTGGTTTGCAGAAAACCTGAGCGTCCAGTGGAAACGATTTTCCCGCACCCAGCCCGACCTTCAGAGTCGATTCGCCTTCGACCAATTCATCGGCCGGTGACATCTCCCAGAATGGCAGGTGTTCTTCCATGAAGGTTCGTGCGATCGCCACACTGTTCCACAGTGCTTGACGATTGGCTGTCTTGAACGACTCGGTCTTCAGCAGGTCTTCCAGGATGAATTCGATCTGTCCTCCCGATAACAAGGTTGGCCAAAGCTTCTGTCGGCGATGCAACTCGGGACGATCGAACGGTCTCCATGAGGCATCCTGTCCAACGTCTAGCGTGAACTCATCCATGGATATCGGCAATGGACGACCAGCGGCGGCGGTTGCCGTTCGGAAATCTTCGACCAGCGTATCGATCCGGCGTTGATTCAGTTGAATCGATGTCATTGAAAAGCGTGGGTCACCGAAGGTGAACTCGAGCTCCTTCAGCGGATCGTGCGCGGAGTGGACGGTGATGGGATGATCGTAGGCATCAACCGCGCCGACATAGTCGGCAAACGAACGAACTCGTTCGGGGCCGAGGTCGAAACCAAGATTGTATTCCTCACACAGATTCCAGCTCAACGCATTGTGGTGACCGAATCGAGCGACCATTTCGCGATAGTAGAGCTTTCGTTCGATACCAAGTTCACCGTCATCGAGCTCTTTCTTGTTGGCCTCCTCCGCTTCATTGAATACAAAGTGCAAATGGATCCCTTTTCGCTGTGCGTGCGCAAAGACGGTTTCCCATTGCCGTAGCTTGCTGAGATCGAAGTGGCGGTTGTCGTCCGTTGGGCTGCCCTTGCGTGCTGGCTTTCCCGACCAGGGCCACACGTCGTCGCCATCGCCACCGATGTTCATCGTCAGAAAGTACAGGCTGTTGACCTGCTGGTCGGCAAGGCTGTTGATCGCACCGATGATGGGCTTCCCGCTGCCGCCATTCCAGTCTGGATCGCCGTCTTGCCAATCCGAAGCATGATCGGCGTAACGGTGGCTTGCGGGCGTGTTGTCAAACCCTGCATAGGCAAGGAAGTTCTCTGGACTGTCGACGCCGCCGCGAATCCAATACGGACCGTCCCGGAACTTTAGGTAGTGACCACCTACGTATTCCAATCGGCCCCACTTTGAAAATCCGGATGCCGAATCATCGCGCGGCTGCACGGTCAACGTTCCGCTAGCATGCTTTAGGTTCGCGGCCTGACCCGGGGCGTCCATCAACGAGACGGCGACATCGGGTCCGCTTCTTAGCGAGGCTTGGTAGTTCCATGCGCCTTGTTCATCCGGAGTGAATTTGACGGTCCACTGGTTCCCCGATTTGCCTCCGTTTCCATCGCCGTCGAAGTAGCCGGGCACCTCATAGGTTTGTCCCGAGGGCCCAACGAACTGAACCTGCAGTCGATAGTCGAGAAACGGGTTGGGGGAATCGTCGGTTTCCGATGCCCTGGGACCATCGAAAGAGATGGACAACGGTTGCCACACGGCAAATTTGTCTTGCCCCACTTCCTGAACTTCCGCCTGCTGCCAGGTCGTCACCAGTCGAGATTCGTTGCCCGTCTCGTTGAATCGCTGGTCTCCTACGCGAGTGATGATAATCCGATCCAGACTGAAACGCTGTGCCCGTCCGGATACAACCAGTCGGTATTGCTTGCCCGCCTGAAACCTGTATCGCACTGTTTTGATCATGTCGTGGTCACCGACAACCTTGCTGGACCAGTTTTTCCAGTTCAAGTCGGCCGCATTCCCCCAGAACTTCGTGTCCTTTTGCAGCCATTCCAACGGCAGTGTCGGGTCCGCGGATACATAATCTCCCTCGACACGAACGTAACAGTCATTGCACATGTCACTACGTGCGGTGACTCCATCGTCGGCCGTCAATCGTTTGTGGGACCGGATCGAGATCCAATAGTCACCCGGCGTGTTGATTTGAAAGTCGTAGTTCAGCGGTGAATCGGGAGCACCCACGCCGGGGTTGTTGCCCATGAATTCCAGGTAGCTGCTGCCGGTGAATGGATCCAGCGTCGTACGCTTTTTCCAATTGCCCAGCGGCGACTGCGTACTTTCCATTTCGATGATGACTGTTCCGTCAACCTCGTCAAATATCTTGTCACCTGCCGTGGGTGGCAGTGCGAAGTCATTCAGTAACTGTGGCGGTCCGCTGAGCGATCCGTCATCGCCGACTTCTTCCATTCGCTTGGAAACCATCGCTCGCAGTTCCACTAGCTTCGCAGCGTGGTCAGGCGATCCCGCAAGGTTGTTCTGTTCGTACGGGTCCTGCTCAATTTGATAAAGCTCTTCGGCAGGACTGCTGTGATAGTCATGCAGGAACGCGGCCGCCTTGGGGTCCGTTTTGGCTGCTTCGATGTACGATTGCCAGTGGTGGCCGGCATGCGCCCAGTGCTTGGGGTCACGCGGGGATTCCTTGGCCCACACGTCGGTGTGGGTGGTGTAGGCGAATTCCGGGTGCAGGTTGCGGATGTATTTCCATTTGCCCACGCGGACGCTGCGAATCGGGTAGACATTTTTTTCTTTGTCCCCTTTGTGCGTTGCGAAGATCACATCGCGATGTTGGTCGGTTTCGCCAAACAACACCTTGGCGAACGACCGTCCGTCGATGCCAGAGGGCGATGTTCCACCAGCCAAGTCGATCAGGGTCGGCATCAGATCGATCCAACTGACCATTGCATCGGTCGACGAACTGGGCTGGATCTTGCCGGGCCAAACCGCAATCAAAGGGGTGCGGATCCCCGATTCGTAGAGAGACCATTTCGCGAACGGCCACGGCATCCCATGGTCCGAGGTGTAAACGACCAGGGTGTTGTTCACGTCCAGGTGTTTGGCGATCAGTTGTCGAGTTTGGCCGACGCGGCGGTCGATGTCTTCGGCTCCTTCGACGTATCGCGTCATTTCCACTCGGGCTTCGGGCGTGTCGAAGATCTTGGGCGGAATGACGACGTCTTCGGGAGCGATTCTGGCCTCCTCTTTGGGCGGCCACGCGGTGTGCGTGTCTGTCCAGCCAAGGAACAGGGCCAGTGGTGCAGCGTCTTCAGGGCGTTGCTGCAGAAACGTTTCCACCTGATCCAGCGTCATCGTTTGTTGCAAACCGCCGCCGCCGAGAATCTTGACACCGTCGGGCACGTATTGGCCAAAGTGCTTCCTGCCGGCGTGCCCAACCTTGCCATGAAAAACGACCTCGTAGCCTTGTTCCAACAGTGCCGGCAACAGCGAAACGACACCGGGTTTGAGATCGATTTCGTGGTTGCCAACGACGCCGTTGCTGTAGGGCATTCGACCCGTGAAAAGTGCCGCGCGACTGGGGGCACAGGCGGGGGATGCGACATAGGCGTTGTCGAATCGAATCCCCTCTTCCGCCATTCGTTGAAGGTTGGGCGTTTGGAACTCGCTGGATCCATACACCGACGAATGATGCACGCCGTGATCATCGGCGATGGTGATCACAAAGTTCGGTTTCGCGGCCATGGCTGTCGACCCGCACAGCAGCACGATGGCGAGGGCGATGGATGGCACAGGACATTGTGCAGCAAGCTTCCACGGAAACCAGTTGCGAGAGCGGGTATTCATAAAGAGATCCAACCTGTTAGCGAGGCGTGGGTTCGAGGGTGCGGTTTTCAGGGGTAATCAGGCGAAGAGCCGCTTCCAAGGCAGCAGCCCCAGCTAAGCAGGTCGGCAGGAATGATCGGGTGCAACGAAGTGAGCCGTTTGGGCGTTAGCCCCGGTTGTACGTGGGAGCAACGACGCGACCCCCAAAAAACAAAAGCTGAAAGACTCCTGCCGAACTGCTTATTGAGATAGAGTCACGGTTTTCCCGTGAGCGGGTTTCAGTTCGATGGACTTGATCGACGTGGTGCCGGCGGGAAGGTGGACGCGGACGTGAATGATTGGCGAATCACCGGGCAGACTGGTTTGGATCGTTTGCCACTGGCCCGATTTCTCGACGCCAACATTGATTCGCTTGGCCGCGACGAAACCCTTGTCGGCTAAGTTTCGCCAACAGAGGCCAATCGCACCGGACGTTGCCGTTTTGACAACCATGTTGACGGAAACCGGGCCGGCCAAACGCAAACCATTTCGAGTGATGAACGGTGTTTGCTTCGTGCTTGGTTTTTGCGGGGCGATCTGCAAACCCTCGCTAGTGACATCCATTTTGCCGTTGCGGACGATCCATGCAGACGCTGACTTCTTGGATCCGGATTGGGAACCTGCCGAATCGGATTTCGGGATGGGGTTTGTAGGCCGTGGTGTCGCCGGTTTACCGTCGAGATAGAAATCGAAATAGTCGGTGGCCGCTTTGGACATCTCGCCGTTGGCCAAGCCGGGCGGATCGAGCTGGCTGGCCCAGCCCGATAGCTTTTCGCGTAAACGATCGGCAATCTCTGGGTGATCACCCGCGAGATCGTGTTGCTCTTCGAGATCATTTTTTAGGTTGTACAAATACTCGCGGTCACCGCCGCGAAGCAGCTTCCAATCACCTTCGCGAATGGCCGATTGGGCAACCCAACGCCAGGCGAGGAATTCATGCGGTGGTTCGTTCGTTTTCCCGGTGAGATACGGAATCAAGTTGACGCCGTCGAAGTCCCCGGGTTTCGATTCGATGTTCGCCAAATCCGCAGCCGTTGCCGCCACGTCCAGAGCGCTGACCGGGTGCTCGAACACTTGCCCGGCGGGAATCGTTCCGGGCCAAGCGATCACAAACGGGACGTGCATGCCGCCTTCGGAGAGCATCCCTTTTTCACCGTTCAGCGGGTCGTTCAAAGAACCGTCCCAGCCTGGACCTCCACCGGGAGCATCACGCTTGTGAATCTTCAGTGGTGCGCCGTTGTCGCCGATGTAGAAGATCAGTGTCTTTTCGGTCAGATTGTTCTCGGCCAGCGTCTCGGTGATCCGTCCGACACCATCGTCCACTGCGGACAGCATTGCCAATGCTTGCCGACGTCGCTCGGGCATCTTGCCCGGGAATCGATTCAGGTACTTTGGCGGCGCGTCCAGCGGGACGTGGGGGGCACGGTACGCGACATACAGAAAGAAGGGATCGTCTTTGTATCGTTCGATCAGCGAGGCCGCAGCTCGGCTGCATCCATCGACGTGATACATCTGGGGATGCAAGCTCGACATCTCGCGATCGCTGCCATCCAGATTGATGTTGGCGGCAAAGGGGGCGGCGGAGTTTTGGTTGAACACGTGCTTGAATCCGTGCTCGGTGATTTTGGGCCCCGGTCCGAGGTGCCATTTTCCGAATTGCGCGGTCATGTACCCCGCATCCTGCAGGCGTTCGGCAATCGTCAGCTCGCGATCGAATCCCTGCAACGTTTTTCCGTTGGCTTCGACGCCGAACTTCGATTGGAACTTTCCGATCAGCAATCCGGCTCGCGACGGCACGCACTGCGGCGCCGTGCTGTAGCCATGCCGGGCCAACACGCCAATCCTTGCCAATGCATCCACATTGGGCGTCTTGATGTCGTCAAGAACTCCTTGGCAGGACAGATCCGCGTGGCCGTGATCATCCGTGTAGAACACGATGATGTTGGGTCGAGAATCTGCCGCGTTGGCAAGCGTTGCTGAAAGCCAAACCAGAGGGATGCAGAAGATGATGAACTTGTTCACTTGGCTGCCTGTTGAATGTTCGATGGGGGCGGCTTCCAGCCTGTCGGTGTGGGTGCTTTGACATCGCTGGAAGCCTATCCCACTTTGGAGTGCGCTCTGGAAAGATCCTGCGGATCAATCGTTCGGGATTCCGTGGATGGTCCAGTAGACGTCTTCGTTGAAGGGATTGCCGTTGGAGTCCTGCACTTCCATATGCAAGTGCAATTGATCGACGGGACGCAAGTTGGGTGTCCAGAGTGACAGCGTTTTGCCATCCTCGCTGAGGGAAACCGATTCGATCGGCAGGTCTTGTTTTCCAATTTCACCCGTTTCAGGATGATAGAAGTCGGAACCGTAATTCTCGGTCCACTTGTAGTTCCATTGCTCGGCCACGTACGCAGATCCGCCAGTCGATGCAGCGTGATCCAGTGGGAAGTTGAATTGGAGTCGAAGTTCGCCGGGATGCACTTCGCAGTGCGTGATCATGCGAATGGGCTGGCCGGTGTGGCGAACGCGATCGATGCCGCCATCGGCAAGGTCGCCACGTCCGTTGTCGTTCCATCCATTCAGACCCGTCACATACAGTTGTCCATCGACGGGGTTGACGCGTCCTCGCATGATGCCGGTACCAAAGTCGTGCGGGAACCGAACCAGGGCGGCTTGCGCCAAACCGTCCACTTCCTGCGTCATCAGATAGAACAAATGCCCCTGGCCAAAACTGGTGTGCAGCAATCGACCCGCCAAGGGACCAAACCGCTCGTCTTCCACGAAGACTTGGCCGCCCGATGAATTGTCGACCTCCTGCGGCATCCAAATCAGGGGCGGGTCGAAGGTCTTCGGCGGGACCACTTTTCGGTGATCGATCTTTCCACCATCCGGCGCCCATGCACCGCCACCTTTGTTCTGCACGTAACCATAAAAGCCACCCCGTTTGACGAGATTGATCTTCGATGCTGGCATCCAGGTGCCTTGGTTGTCGCTCACCGTCAGCCGACCATCGGGCAGAATTCCCATTCCATTGGGCGTTCGCAGTCCGGTGCAGATGACCTCGCGGCTTTTTCCATCGGCTGAAACTTTGACGATCGCGCCCGGAAGTTTGTAGTCCGTGTACTGACCGCTTTTGGCGTAGTAGAAATTGCCTTCCGCGTCCGTCTGCAGATCGAAGTTGAACGAATGGAAGAACGTGGAAACGTCCGTGTCGGCGCTAAAGCTTTCATAGAAGTCCGCTTCACCGTCCTGGTTGAGGTCGTGCAGACGCGTCAGTCGGTCTCGGCAATTCACATAAATCAGCCCGTCGACCACTTTGATACCAAAGGGTTCGAACATGCCGCCCGCGAACCGTTTCCATCGAACATTCAGCAAGTCGTCGTCGATGCCGGACACGATCCACACGTCACCCCCAACGGTTGCCACCGCCATTCGGCCATCGGGAAAGAAATCGATCGCTGAAGTACGGAACCAGGTGTTCCAAGGTGTCGATTCCGGGATGGCAATGGTGTCCACCGCGTAAGCACCCGATTGAAAACCACGGTAGCCGATCGTTTCAAAGACTTCTGGCCAGCGCAGGTCGCCACCTGCCGTCATCGCGGCGGGATCAATCGCCGAGAGTGCTAGATCCTTTGCGTCGGCAGCAGCATCCCCGAATCGAACGATGTCGATCACGCGTGTCGTTTCACCGGCGGGAATCTTCACGACCCATCGTTGCTGGTCATCCAACGAAAGCGTCACGTCATCGATGTCGCCCTTGAGCATGGGGCGGACACGCCCAGTCCCCGACTTTCCGACTGCCAGCACCAACGGCTTCCCGCCATGGATTGTCAGCGTGTGTCGGATCGCTGTTTGATTTGGTATCGCGGATGGCACTTCGAGAATTTCGCGACCATCGACGGAATAGTTCAATACGATTTGGTCGCCACAGAGAAAGTGACCGTGATAGTTCAGCCAAGGCTGTGGCAACGGACCACGCGGCAGCAGATCCGTTTTGGGATAGTCGAGCGAGCCATCATGGCCCCATTGCCAAAGGTCCAACGCCGCAACCATTTGGCCTCGCGGTTTGGGATACCCTTCACCTCGGCCGCGTTTGTGTTGAGTTTGATCCACATCCAGAAAACCGCCGGACCAAATCGCGGCTTGATCCATCGTGTGTAAGTCGTAGGCGATCGAGAGGTTGCCCAGTTTGACCGTCAACGCGCTGTTGACGTCGCGGCCCAGTTGCGATGCCAGCGCCGGACCGTAGTCGCGATCGGGATCGAGCTTGAAGTCTCCCATGTCCGTGCCCTTGGGCAGCGAACTCAAGTATTTCGGTGTGACCGGAAAGTAGTCCGGGTTGGAGTCCTTCATGAACTGCTGACGAATGTAGGCCACGACTTCGTAACGTTCCCGTGGGGACAGAGCCGAAGCAGCCGCCATCAAGCCGTTTCCATGCGAGAGCGTTTTGAACATGCTGTGCGGGTCGGCACCGAACTTCAGCTTCTGTGTGCCGAACGCTCGGGCGGTTGCCAGCGAGGGCGTGTTTCCATCTTTGCCATGGCACTGATAGCACGTGGACTCGTAAATCTGTTTGCCGCGTTTCAGCTTTCCGTTTTCAGCCCGCCGGATGATCTGGGCGTGATTCAGGTTGATGGTGTCGTCTTTGGGAATCAATTGCTCCGCGGTTGGCTTCAGGGCATCAGCTCGCTCGCGGCCATCTTCATGAATCGCAAGCAGGTAGCTGATCAAGTCGAGGAACTCCCGCGGGGAGTTCAGTGTTGCGACCAAGCCCTCGGGCATCATCGAAACGTGGGAGGTATTGCGAGCTTCGATGTCGTCTTTCGCGATCGAGAGACTGGCTTCTAAATTGGTGGCGTCGCGGAGTACCAGTTTGTCGTCGTCTTCAGACACCAGCATTCCCGCTCGAACTTCACCATCGGCTGTGAGCAGTTGGACTGTTTCGTAGCCCTTGCGAATGGATTTGGAGGGATGCAGAAGTGATTCAACCAAGTGAACGTCAGTGATGCTTTCTCCCAATCGCGTCAGGTCGGGTCCAAGCGGTGACTGTCCATCGCCAGTCACATGACAGTTCGCGCATGCCGCTGCAGAGGCGTAGAACACGATCGCCCCGCGTTCCGGATCGCCACGCAGCCGAGATTCTTTGGCAATTTGATTGGCGTCGACCGTCTCAAACATCTCTTGCAACGTGGCTGGCTGAGCCAACACGGGGGAAGCAGCCAACACAACTGGCAGCGTGATCAAGGAGACAAACAGGCGGAACATTCGCGATCCAGTTGAAAGAATGAAGTGGCAGGTCATGCGACATTCATGTGGGGGGAATTGGGTGGTCATCAATGATTACAGTCCGGGGATGCCTTTGACGGCGATGCCGTACATCGCCTTGTTTCCTCGATCGCCATCGGTCTGGGGTGGACCGAGTTCAACGTTGCTCGCTGCATCGACACGCTTCTTCCAGACCGAGTACTGAACGTAGAGGTCACCAGCTTGATCCGGTTCGATTCCCTGAGCCAAAGGGCTCACCGGACGCCATGGTCCGCTGCGAAGCGTCCACTCGGTTTTTTGAAATCCGTTCTGTAGCCAGGCAGCGGGCTGCCTGCGTCGGTCATGCATGACGTAAACGTCTGCCGATCCTGCAAGTTGCAATGAAATGGTCAGCGACTGTTCTTGCCGATCGACGTGGAACGGGCAAACGACGTCGGCGCCGAGCAATTCGGCAGGGAACTCTTCGCCTTCCGCGGCTCGCCAAACAACGTCCGGTCGCGGAGTGGAAGCATGCGTCGTGTAGGCAATGGTTCCTTCACGCATTCCACCGGAAAGGATTCCGTAGAAGCGGTGAAAGCCATCGGTCGCCGCATTGTCCGTGACATTGAGCACGATCGAAGAGGCGTTGCTCGCGGAAAGACCGAATGGTCCCTGCGACAACCAGACAGCGGACAGTCGACGCGGCTTGCGACCTTTGCGAAGACGGACCCCTTCGCCTTCGAAGACGTTCAGCGGGCGTCCAATTTTGGAATTGCCCTGAGAGTCGACTTTGACTTCACCGTCAAAGACAGCCACGCTCGCTTCGTCGTCAGACACATCGACGCCGAAACGAGTGCCAAGATCGATGATTTCTCCATGATCGGTCACGACCGTGAAGCCTTGGCCTGACTCCCCAACATCCGCATTCAGACGCCCGTGCGCGAGTCGCAAACGCATCGAGGATTCCAGGGTGCCGTCCAGTGGACCAGACAAGTCGAGGACAACACCATTGTCCAATCGAACCTGGATTGCTCCTGATTCCAGGCGGATGCGATTCCATTCGATCCAGTCGCCAACCCGAACTGTCTGATCGACACCAGCCAGTTGGGCCGCATCGAGAGAAATGACCTCCACCGTAACTGCTGCCGCTGTCGATTGTGGTTCGGCCGTTGGTTTGAACCATACGATTCCCACGACCAGGAGCACGGCAGCAGCGAGGCCAGCCAGAATGCCAAAAGGTTGCCAAGCTGACCACGGAAGGACGACGGGGGTTTCCGGAGTCGGCGCGTGCTCCGAATTGATCGCATCGAATTCGGCATCCGAGAGAGCGGCCAGATCTGATAGGGCTGAGTCCAGATTCAGGTATTCAATGAAAGCACGTCGGAACTCTGCATCCACACGCAGCGATCGTTCAAGCTCGCCGAGGGCATCGGCGTCAATGATTCCGGCTGCATAGTCTGCAATCAGAGTTTGCTTGTCGGAAGGGCGACTCATGACAGTCCCTCCGTCCCGAGGGTCCGTCGGGTGCACTCAACCAGTTGCAAGCGAATCCGGTGCAACCATTGATAAAACGCGCCCACCGTCCGACCGCTCCGCTGAGCAACCTGTTGAATCTCGGCTTCCGGCGCATAGGCCGCTAGTACAAGTTGTCTGTTCGGTTGAGGTAGTTTTTCAAGGCATTGATCCAACGCATCACGCTGGGCAGCCAGCCAGGATTCATCCCGAGTTGCCTCTTCAGCGACCAAGTGAAGCAGGTCCTCGGACAGCACATGACGGTCACGACCCTTGTCGCGAAGCCATCCGAGCGATTCATATCGAGCCACGCGAAACGCCCACTTGCGAAACCCATCGCGATCGTCGAGTTGGTCAAACTTCCGCCAAAGAACGAGCGTGATCCCCTGCATCACGTCGGCTGTGTCCTGCCGAGTGGGCACCAAGCGGCGCACAAACGCACGAATCGCCGCCTCATTCGCGGTGAATAGCGTCAGGAATAGCTCATGTTTGTCCGCCGATTCTTCGTCCATGCCAAATACACTCCACAAATCCAATTGGTTTTACGGAGAAAACCTAGGGGATTTTCGGCCCCACACAATTGAGCTGACGATGATTCCTCGCGTTCATGACCCTCGACAGCCGATCGAGGGGGCGGATTTCCAAGGGGACGACGTGCCTCCGCGTCGTTTGCCGAGTGCCAGCGTTGAGAAGTTCCGCTGGTGTCATCGATCCTCCCCCCAAAGCACCGGCTGTGATTTCAGAGACGGCCCTTTGGCGTCGATCAGGGAATCTGCCAAGTGTGTCGTTCGTTGGCGCGGCGTCGTTCGGTGCTTGAACGACGAGATTGTCGTCCCACCGTCCATGGAACTTTCGCCTCTGCCATTTTCGGAGGAGGTTCGTCTATTGCGATTCAAAGACTGCCAATTGTGGAAGATGATCACTCAAGGCAAACGAGGTCTCGTCATTGATGTTGAGCCGGAAGGCCCCTTCAAACAAGGGCCTGGATTCAACGATTCGATCGGCAATCGGTCCAGCGGCCAGGACGTAGTCGATCCGCCACTTGGGAATGTCCGACTTGATGGTTGGGCCTTCGCCTTGGCCGACTTGGGTGAACGTGTCGACCCAACCAGCGTCCATCCAAAGTTTGTATTCATCTGTGTCGGGACTGTGATTCAGGTCGCCGATCAAAAGCATCGACCGACCGGCATCCAGATCTGGTTTCATCGATTCGATCATCGCTCGAATTTCTCTCAGCCGAACGGTGGGATCGGCGGTTGGGAAGAGATGGGCCGAATGCACGATCAATGGTTCGTCGTCCGACACGTTCACCGTGGCTTGTCCCCAATGTCGGGTGAACAACTCTTTCGGCCTGCCGCCTTGCATGGGGGCGTTCTTTGACTCCGTGATCTCGAACTTACTCAGCAGCGTTCCTGGCCAATTGCCACCGCTTGGAAATCGAACATGATTCATTCCGAGAAGTTCGGCCACTTCTTCGGTCAATTCCACCGCGGGTGATTCGGAGAAGTTGATGATGTCGGGATCGTGCAGGGCCAGTTCCATCGCCAATCGCTTTGCCATCTGCCCTTTGGCAACCGCTTCCTTCGCCGAGCTACGTTGATTCGGCCATCCCGCGAGTCGGTAAATGTTGTAGGCGATCACTCGGAGTGGCTTGGGAGGCGTCGGATCCGCGAACAGGTCCGCGTTGGACATGGCGAGGCCGGCTCCGAGAGCTCCGCAGAATTGTCGGCGTGAAATCGTCATTGGTATCTCCAAAGGGGGGACGCCAATTCTATCCTGCTCGTGGTCGCTCCGGTTAGAATCGTGGCAATGAAGAATCCCTTGGAACCGAAACGATTGGAAGTGTTCACCATTTCAAACCTTCTGGCAGTCTCCGTCCTTTGTTTGCCGGTCGTGCTGGGGATGACGAACTGCGTCACCGCGTGCGGCGATGACCCAGCATTCCGAATCACGACCAAGCACGATCGCGACAAGGTGAAGATCGCGGCTGAAGAGGACCGCGTCGTCATCGAAGTTCAAAGCCCGAAGGGAATCAGTCAGGCGGTTGTCGAACGCAGTGATGACCAATGGCCGGCCAGCGTGATGTTGCGGTTGCACCTGAAAGGGCTGGAGAGACTTCAAGTCATTAACGGCAAAAGGATGCTTGAAGCGAGCGTTTCGAGTCAGGATGGCAAGCGGCGAATCAGCAAAGATGATTCGCCGCTGGATGCGAAGCATCCGTCCTGGATGGACATTCGTATGTTGGACAAGGATGGGGAACCCGTCAGAAGGATTCCGTTGAACGAAGGGTACTTCGAGATGCAACTTCCCAAGGCCTTGTTGGACGACAATCCAAAGTCGATCACGTTCAAGTGGATCGACTTCTATCGTTGAATCAGGAGCCACAATGAATGTTACCGTCGATGTGATTTCGGATGTCATCTGCCCCTGGTGCTACATCGGCAAGCGGCGGCTTGAAAAGGCGATTGCCGCGCTGGACGGCCAGCGTGAGGTGCTGGTTCGCTGGCATCCATTCCAGCTGAACCCGACGATGCCCCAAGAAGGCATTCCCCGCAAAGAATATCGCTCTCGGAAATTTGGCAGTTGGGAACGCTCCATGGATCTGGATGCTCAAGTCAGTGCTGTTGGCGAGTCCGAGGGGATTCACTTTGCCTTTGATAAAACAGAGCGGACTCCCAACACGGTGGATGCTCACCGACTGATCTGGTTCGCCGATCAGCATGGCTGTCAGGACGCGGTCGTGGAGGGGCTGTTCCGGGCTTACTTCAGCGAAGGCAGGGACATTGGTGGTCAGCAAACGCTGAGGGAGGTGGCTGCGGAAGCCGGGCTGGATCGACAGCTCGTGGACGACATGCTCCACAGCGACGCGGGGCTGGACGTCATCGCTCAAGCTGGCGAAAGAGCTCAGCAGCATCAGGTCACTGGCGTTCCTTTCTTCATCGTCCAAAACAAAATCGCTTTGTCGGGTGCTCAAGCCCCGAAGACGTTTCTTGATGCGTTTGGGCAGGTGCGGGCATGAAACGCATTCCCTCCAAAACAATGCAAACGATCTCACTGGCCGATGGAGGTGTTCTGCATTTCGACGAGTCCTTTCTGCCTTCCGAGTTGGCGGATCGTTACTTGGTTGCCATCAGGGATGAGTGCCATTGGGAGCAGAAGCCGGGGATCTTCGGACACAGGCAGCCTCGTTTGACGGCTTCCTACGGGGATGCCGGTGCGACCTATCGATACTCTGGAACAGTCAATGTCGCACTTCCGTGGACGCCGACGCTGCGGGAGATCAAGGAGAAGATCGAAGCGGTACAGGGCGAGTACAATTTCTGCCTGCTCAATCGCTATCGATCCGGTCAGGACAGCATGGGGATGCATGCCGATGACGAACCCGAAATGGGAAGTGTGATTGGATCTTTGTCGCTAGGAGCGACGCGGAACTTTCGGATCAAGCACAACCAGACAAAGGAAACGATGAGCTTTCCGGTGGGTCATGGGACGCTCATCATCATGTCGGGAACGATGCAGCAATTTTGGAAGCATGAGATCCCCAAGACAAAGAAACCGGTTGATGAGCGGATCAACCTGACCTACCGGCAGATTGAGGGGACGGCTCCTCAAGCAAAGGATCCGGTGGGAAACGGGTAGTGGTCTGTCACAGCCAAAAGTTAAGGTTGATCGTAGTGGACGAGGCGACGAGTCCTTGGATTTGACGCCAGTTCAGGACTGGTCGCCTCGCCCACTACCCTCAGAATAAGTCGTGACAGACCAGCAGGCTCCCAACGGTGTTTGCTGCGGCAGTGATCTTGCGCTGAAAATGGATCCCCTCTTCAACGCTTCTGAGGGCTGGGGTTCCAACCATCTGTCGCGAGCACAGTGGCTCAGTTCACAGGATGAACCGCAGGCTTGGTGGAGGTCTCCACTTTTAAAACACCGGAAATGGCGAGATGATCGGATTGATCGTAGCCTCGCGACCCGAAGACGCCTTCTTGGACCACTTGGCTGCTGACGGCGGAACAGTGTTGGTTGTGAAAGATGTAGTCAATTCGGGTGTCGCGGAAGGTCTGGCCAGGATGGCTCTGGGGATCCGGACGAGTCGTTCGGTACAGATCTTCATAGCCCTGGCTTTCAAGGAAACGGGTGACTTTCCAGCCACCGTCGACATCGACATGGGACTGTGTGTTGAAGTCACCAAGGATGACCACCGGGAGGTCTTGGTAGGGTTGGAGTTTCTTTGCAATCCCTTCGATCTCTTGCAGCCGCATGGAGGTCATTTTTTCGTCGCTCCCTTCGCCCCACGGGTGCAGATGCAGGACGAAAACGACGATGCGGTTCCCCTTGGCGGTTTCGAGCACGGCCAAGGTTCCACCACGATGAATCGGGACGTCGGAGTCGAAGCGTTCGTGGTCCTTGGCCGCCAGCGCATTGAAGACTTCGGAATGGATGACCTTGTGCTTCGTCAACAGGACCTGTGGCATGTAGAACCCATTGATCGTGTGAGTTTTCGCGGGGTGGGGTTCGGTTGGCGAACGCCCGCCGTAGACAGCGTTGAATCCCAGTTCTTGAGCGATCGCTTCGTTTTTTTTCTCGTTCCAGGCTTCGTTCAAACCGACAATGTCCGCTCCCGATTGGCGGATGATGGTTGCCAAGTCATCCACGCCGATCTGCCACATGTGAATGTTGTAGCTGAGCACATTCACATTCTCGGTCGTTTCTCCGGACGTCTTGGTCTGGTCCTCGCCAACGGCAGTCGAAAGCGAGCTTCCATCGCAAACCAAGAACAGAAGCACTGGAAACAGACGCCATGCGGTTGGCAACGTATCGAGAGGTGGCATTTTAGGTTCGTCAGTGGTTGGGCAAGTGATGGTTGAGATCACTCGTTGTGATTGATTCAACCCAATCTACTTCCTGACCGAAATCTTGGTGCGCCGAAAGCGGTCGTCCAGTGGAATTGCGATAAGATTGGGTGATGCATTCCACTCTCATGAAAGGGCAATCGCCGATGCGTCTTCCTTGTTCTTCTTGGTGTTCATTTGTCGCTCCTCTGTGGGTGGGAGTGTTCTTGGTTGCGATCGCTGGCTCGCCGCAGAATGCTCATGCCGTGCACGATGGGATGCATCAGGTTCTGTTGCTCGGCGATAGCACCACCGAGGGCAGTGTGCCGAGACGATTGAAACCAGAGGGGCCACATCTGGAGCGGGTCTTGGAGCAGTTGTTGGCTGCGGAAGAGGGGCTTCCGCCGTTTCAAGTGACCAATTCGAGTCAGGGCGGAGAAACGATTCGTCGGTTGTTGGATTCCGGGCGTTACGAACGCAATGGTGCTGATCTACCGGGCCTGGATTACATCTTCATTCGATATGGGATCAACGACCGAGCGAAGATTGAAAACTTTGTCGAGAACTTCCCGAAACACTTTGCTGAGTTGTGCGAGCGATTGCGAAGCGACCATCCCAACGCCGAACTGATCGCGATGACCGTGATCCCGTTTTCCAGCGAAGAGGCGAGCGAAGAAATCAACGGGCTCATTCGAAACGCGGCGGCCAAGGCAGGCATCGATGTTTTCGATATCTACCCGCGATACAAAGATGAACTGAGCAAGGGCCCCAATGCGCTCAACTATCGCCGTTACGATCTGGGAAAAGTGCCGACAAAGTACCTTGAACTGGTCGAGCCTTTTGTGCATGGGGATCGTGTCGAGGTGATGGGGAATGAGCTCGATGCAATTTTAGGTGGGCTTCCAGGGTGGTATTCGGATCGACATCCGAACCTCGCGGGATACAACGTGATCGCCGACGAGACGGCGAAGTACCTTGCCCGGCGTTTGCGAGAAAAAGCAAACTGAGTGGCCAGGCGAATTCAGCTGTGTTGGTGTTTGGCGGCAGACCTGAACGCCTCACATGCTTGATCGCAATCCCCTCGCCGCTCGACCTCTTCGGAGGCAAGAGATGGAAACGCCGGGCATCGAGCTCCTCAGCAGGCGCGCAGAAGTCATCGGGGATGTGAGCCGCTCGGCGTTCGCCACGGTTTCCTCGCACAACCGGGCTCACGCCCAATCGGCTCACGTGGTTGGACCCAATCATTCCTGCCAACCTGCTTCTTCGAGAAGGATGAGCGTCCGTTTTACCTGGAGAGTTGGCTGGTTTGGTCGACCAACTGGAGCAGGTCACGGAGGTGATGGATCACCGCGGTCGGATTGGATTGCAGCAATTCGTTTTCGGGTTGGGCACCGGTCGTGATGCCCAGAGCCATTCCACAGTTTGCGTTCTGCCCTTCTTCGATGTCGATGCGCGAGTCACCGATTTTGACGACGGCGGATGCATCGGTGACTTGCGTCAGTGCCATGGCGAGGTAGATCATGTCGGGCCCCGGACGCCCGGTTTCAACATCGCTGGCGGTGACCAGCGCGTCGAAGTCCTGCCCGACGACCCAGCCAATTTTGTGAACCAGCTTTTCGGCAGTCGGGCGATCGTAGCCGGTGTTGAGGACGACTTTGATTCCGCGTGAATGAAGCTCGCGAAAGGTCTCGGATGCGCCCGGTTGTTCCGTGACATCGAGGGTGTCGTAGGCTTCGGCGAGTCGCCTTCGGAAGTCAGCAAAAATCGACTGGACTTCGGTGTCGGGATGGTCGTTGCCATCCAACGCCAGCACGTCCCGAATGGCTTGGGATTTTTCCTTCCCTGCGCCCGCCGATTGGACTTGTTCTTGCGTGAAGTTGTATCCGGCGGCGTTGATGGCCTGACGCACCGTTTTGTAGACGACATTGTTTTCGTCCACGGTGGTTCCAGCCATGTCAAAGACGACAAGTTCAATCATTGTAAAGCTCGGTGAGATGGTGTCGTGTGAATCCGGCGCTGCTGGTCATTCCCTTGCCGCCAATCCCCGTGGTGACATGCACGTTCGGGGAAATCGTGTCCTGGTGAATGCCAGACGGGTGTGAGGTTTGGCTGTAGATTCCGTACCAAGACGTTTCGATGTCCCAGGATGGAAGGTCCATGATACGCTTCGCCTCCATCAAGATGGCGTCGTTGACGTCTGATCGGAGATCAAAATCAAGTCGGTCGGGTTGGTCAGCGGAAGTGTACTCATGGGAGTCGCCCAAGATGATGCTGCCATCGGGTTCTTGTTTGAACAGGATATGCAGTCCCCACTGTTGAGCGAACGTGTCTTTGGCTTCGCTGGCTTTGATCGCGTTCCACGAGGGGCACTCGGAGAAGCTCTCGTAGCGGCGGATCGACAGCCCGGTGAGGATGTTGCCCGGCAGAACCGATGTTGGTTGAGCGGCGAGTCTCAGCATTTGCAGTTTGCAAAGCTTCATCTCGCTTTGCCGGAAATGATCCGGGAACAGGGTTTGGAATTCACTTCCACAGCAGACGATGACTTTGTTGGCGGTCAATGCTTCGCCGGTGGAGGTCTCGACTTGAATCAAGTCGGCACTCACTGGAGTCACCTGCTGAATCAGCGTCGCGAACCGCAACTCGAAATTCGGTTGCGTTCGCAGGTGGTCATGCAAATGATGGATCATCTGCCGCGGGTTGACGGAAACTTCATCTGGGAAGAACAGTCCGCCGCGACAGTAGTCGGATCGGAGGTTGGGGTATTTGCTTCGGCATTGCTCAGCGGTGAGCAATTCCGAGCGGTAGTCAGTCTGTTGGTTGATCTGGTGCAATTCTTCGATCAGCGTGCATTCTTCCTCGTCCGAGGCGATGTAGATGCTTCCGTTTTGGCGGACGGACAGTTCGATTTGTGATTGAAGCTCTCGATAGATCCGCAGGCTTTCGCGTCCATGGCTCTGCCAAGACTGATCAAGCCCGGAGGGAACGACTTGGCCAAAGTTGCGAGTGGTCGCGCCGTTGGGTTGCGAACTTCGTTCCACCAGGGTGACACGCAGTCCTCGCTGCAACGCGTGGTAGGCGTAAAAGCTGCCGAGGGCACCCGCGCCGATGATCAGCAAGTCGGAATGTCGGGGGCCGGTGCTGTCAGCGTTCATTGGGAAGCATGGAATGAGTTGGGATGGTCATGTTTCAATCCGCGACGGCGGCGTCACGAGACTGGCGTGGGATTTTGGTCGTGTAGTGGGCGCAGAGGAAGAGGGTGATGACGCTGGCCAACCCAGCAACGATCACGGATGTGTAGTTCATCAACGAGAGAAAGTTCTGGTCGGAGGTGACTGAATTGCGATACAGCATCACGCCGATGTACCCGAGGTAGCCGAGGGCATCGGCCAAATACATGAGATAGCCAATATTGCCGGATTCTTTGAGGGCCGCGATCATGCGTTCAAACACGGTGGTGTGAAAGGCCACGTAGGGGACGTACATGCCAAACCCCAGCGTCACCATGAATGCCATGGGCGACAGCTTCCCGAGGGCTTGCCCGGCCACCGCGGCCACCACGATCACGAATCCGGTCGCCAGGAGTCCGATCGAAGAAAGAAAGGCGGTGCGATTGTCTCGGATCAGACTGGTCAGTCCGGAGATGGCAACCACTCCGATCATCACCCAGAATTCGGAGCGTGCGAAAACGGTGGGTTCGTTCTGGACACCCAGTTCCGTCCAGATTTCGATTGCGAAGTCGTCTCGCAAACTACGAATGACTGTTAGCAGCACGTAGATCGTCAGCAGGCCGGTCAACCCCAAGGCATGCCGTCGCCAGAAGGCACGTCGTTGTTGACCGTTCATCGGCGAACGTTTGGAACGCAATTGTTCATCTGCGAATGAGGGGGCTGGGATCTGCGACAGCATCCAAACAAACAGAAACAGCGGCAGCAGAAAGATCAGACCGGTGATGGCGGGCATCCAAAACGTCTCGACTTGATAGCTTTCGATCAGAGTGCGGCCGACGGATTTCACAAAGCCCGATGAGAGAATGAAACTGGCACACAATCCGGCGGAGAGTGCTTCGGTGACGGCGCGTCCTTCCAAGAATCCAAGCACCATTCCAAAGACCATTCCCAGTGGCAGACCGTTGACAAACAGCCAGACGAAATTCCATGGGACCGGTGTGATGGCAAACAGGAACAACGCGAGTTCTGCGATTGCGATCAAGGCCACGATTGAGATCGCCCGATAGCGTGGTGGCATTTCAGAGACCACCTTGATGCCAATGAACTTTGACAGGGTGTACCCGGCGACTTGCGCAGTGATCAGGATTGTTTTGTAGCCCACACCGAACGCAAGCATGCCGTCATAGGTGGCCGCAGTGAAGGGCTTGCGAAAGGCATACATGCAGAAGTAGGTGCCAAACGCCGCAATGATGCAGTAGATCGAAAAGGTGGTCGGGTTGGCGTTCGACAACCAACGCGTGAGCGGGCCTCCTTTGAGCACGTCTGCCTGTGTCGCCAAGTCATCTTGTGTGATCGTTGCCTGCCCATTCAGGGAAGCATCCGTGGTCATGGCCATGAAGTCACACAAGGGATTGTGAAGATTGAAAGAAGCCAATGTTGGGCGACGCTCCAAAGCTGGACGCGACTTCGCGATGGTGCAACAATGTTGCTTGACAGTCAACACGCAACGAGGATTCTTCACCTGATTCTCACATTGACGCGATCAGGGGGGCAGGGATGAATTTGGTGGAGTTAGCACAGCGTCTCCGGCAACTCCGTCTGGACAGTGGGATGACCTTGGACGAGGTGGCGCAGCAAAGTGGTCAAACGAAAAGCTGGCTGTCGCGAGTCGAGAATTTTCGGATCACGCCCTCGCTTCCAGCGCTCGCTGAGCTGGCGTCCGCCCTGGGTGTCTCGACCGCGAGTTTGTTGGAAGGTTTGGATGACCGTCCTCAAATCGTTTGTGTTCGGCGCAGCGAGCGGAAACTCATTCAGCGAGATCCGGATTCGACGACGCAGTATTTTTCACTTGCCAGTGAACGGGCTCATCGGACGATGGACCCGTTCTTGTTGAAGGTCCCCAGTGGGGAAGAACGTGAACCGCGAACGCATGAAGGCGAAGAATTTCTGATGGTGTTGAAAGGACGGGTGCGGTTTCTCTACGGCGAGCAGGAGTTCAATCTCTTGAAAGGCGACAGCTTGTATTTCGATAGTGAAGTGGAGCACTGTTTGTCGAATCCGTATGCCAATGAAGCCGAAGTGTTATGCCTTTTTCGGCTGGGACGACCATGAGTGAAATGAAATCAGAAACCGATCTGCGCAACGATCTGCAAAACATCGCGATGGAGTTTGACACCACGCAACGTCGGTTCGTGCAGGCCAAGAAGTTGCTCGAACCACTGTGTGAAGGACAGGTGCTTGTGCGCGTCCTTTGCTGCACGCTGTGTGGCAGCGACTTGCACACGGTTTCAGGGCGACGCTGCGGACATGACGGGGGAGTGCTCGGTCATGAAATCGTGGGCGAAGTCGTGGGGTGGTGCAGTGAACTCACGCCGGTGGATTACCACGGGGTCCCATTGCAGATTGGCCAACGCATCACCTGGGCGATGTCAGTGGGCTGTGAAGCTTGTTTTTACTGCGACAACGAACTGAATCAGAAGTGCGATTCGCTTTTCAAGTACGGCCATGAAGCGAATGGTGGGCATCCAACCGGCGGGCTGAGTGAACACTGCGTGCTGGTCGCGGGAACCCCGATCTTTTCGGTCCCTGCGGTTTTGAGCAACGAGGTGGTCGCACCGGTGAACTGTGCCACGGCCACGGTTTCGGCGGCGCTTCGGTTGGTGAGTCAGACCCATGCGGTCAACGGTGCAACCGTGTTAATTGTTGGCGCGGGCATGCTTGGGTTGACCGCGGCGGCCCAATGCAGAGAAGCGGGAGCGGCGCGAATTGTGGTGGCGGATCCCAACGAAGAAAGAGCGAAGTTGGCTCTGGCGTTTGGGGCCACCGATGTGCTTGCCAGCGATTCCGCAGAGCAGCGTCAGGCAAGGTTGCTGGAATTGACCGCTGGTCGTGGAGTGGACCTGGCAATCGACTTTGCCGGGGTCACCACCGCTGTGGAAGCTTGTTTGGAATCCGTGCGACTCGGTGGATGCGTGATGTTGGTGGGATCTGTGTTCCCGTCAGATCCGGTGGCTCTGTATCCGGAGCAGGTGGTTCGCCGAATGCTGACCCTTCGCGGTTTGCACAACTATCTGCCGCGAGATCTCGACAGTGGTCTGCAGTTTTTGGAACGCAACCACCAACGCTTTCCCTTTGAGTCCTTGGTGGGGAAGCGTTTTTCACTCGCCGATGTGGATCAAGCGTTCGAATTCGCCATGCAGCAGCGACCTGTTCGAGTCGCCGTGTATCCGTCGACGAGCGATTGAGTTTTGGAGGCAGTCGGCGTTCGTTTGCCAAGCAAACTCCTGCCCGTCAGTCGAGCTCATTCAACGATTTCAGCGTCGACGGTTTCCGGTTGCGTTTTCTTGCTCGGCTTGGTCGAGCGGTTGCGTGCGACGGACAACAGCGTCATGCCTTCTTTCACGCAGATGACTGCGATCAAGAGAGCAGCCACAGCGGCGACGATCTTCAGCATGCCTTGCGCGACGAAGGCCACCGCGGCGATGCCGCAGATGATGGCCACAGCCGCTTGCATGAACTTGACCATCGCTTGCACACGAGAACTGTGTGTTTGTGACTTGGCACTTCGTTCGACAGCACTGCGGGCACTTTCGTTTGCCAGTTCTCTCATCGCGGAGAGATTGCTGTTTCGTTCGGGGGCCTGTGACCGAGGGATCAATGGAGCATCCGGGTCGACCGGGGTGATGGTCTCTAGTTCCGATTCGATGGTTTCTGCGACGGGAAGCTGCGACACAACTGGCTTCGCGACAGTCTTCGGTGATTTGGGCGTCTCCGGTTCGGAGTCGGTGCCGGATTGCTTCTGGACGCGTTGCAGGAGCCGGTTCATGTAGGCTTCGATGGAGTCGTCATCTGGTTCATCGGAGTCCGATGCGACGACCGTTTCCGTCGTGGTCTCTTCGGTGCTTGGCAGTTCGATGCCGACGGGTTCGACTTCAACGTCCGCGAGCGTCGACTCATATTCTTCGGCGACGTCAAAGGACTCATCCGACTCTGGCTGATCCCAGGAATAGGATTGTGTGCCGGAGGCTTCGAGTGCCTCTTGGTTCGGTTCTGCTACATCGTCCGTTTCATCGAGGTTCGCAGGTTCGAATTGGGCAACGTCCGAATCCAAATTCGCTGCATAATCGGTTTGGCCGTCCCACATTTGGGTGCCGGTGTCCGCCATGTCGTCTTCGTGGCGAGGCTGCTCTTCACTCTCGCTGCCACTTTTTTCCGCGTTGAGATCACGAATCAGTTGGTCAGCCAAACTGAGTGGTGATGGGGTCTCAACGTCATCGACGTCATCAACCTCTTCGGCCGAATTGATCGAGGTGAATCCGCTGGTTGATGATTCCTGGTCGTCGAAGGAACGGTCCAGATCAACGGTTGCCCAGGGGTTCTCGGTTTGCGATTCCGCATCGAGATCGAAGCCCATGGTGGCCGCATTCAGTTCTGCTTCCACTTCTTGAACCATCGAGTTTGGTTCGTCGTCGGTCTCAAATGCGTTCTCAGAGGCGGGGTTTTCGGAAGTCCATTCCTGAGACAGTCGAGCTTCGCGAATTTGGTCGGCTTCTTCTTGGGCGGCGGCCGTGAATTCAGCAGCGAACTGTTGAACGCCGGCATCCTCGTTGGAATCCTCAGCGTCGGTCCAGGGATTGGCGGAAGCGTCGGTGTCCAATTCCGGATCAGCGGCAACGGTTGCGTTTTCGTTGCGGATCTCATTGTCGTGATTCGCTTCAGGCAAGTCGTTGATTTCGTTGGTCGAACGAAACGCTTCTTGAGTCGGTTGGTCGGCGAGCCTGTCTTCTGGCAGCAACAGCGATTCAGATTCTTCGGGCCACCCAGGTGACGAGGGATCGTCCGCCAGCGGTTCTGGTGTGGCAAGTCCGACAGGATCCGCGATCGAAACGTTTGACTCGGCGTCGTCGAATCCCTTCGCTTGAGCACTGTCATAGGTTGGCCAAGCATCCTCGTCGGATTCTTGTTCGACGGTTTCTTCGGCGATCGGGGTGCTCCAGCTGGCAGCCTTTTCTTCGGCCTCTTGCAGCAGTCGATCCGTTTCGGAGTCGTGGACCATGCTCAGGGCTTCGTCGATCAGTTCGTCGGCCCCATGGGCGTCGGACGTGGACGGTGATCCCACGGATTCTGGGTCTGTTTCACTGGCAATGTGCAGTCCCACTGCGTCCGCGGTTGGCGAGGACACGTCTGGTTCCTCAGCGATGTCGCTGGCTTCGAGCGGTGTCGCTTCGTCGTCGCGAGCGATGGAGGACTCGGGGGCCTCTTCCAACGAGTCGTCATCTTCGGTCGAAGTTGCTGCGGCTGAAAGCAGACCCAGTCGGAAGTTGGAGGGGGCGTCTTTGGGTTCGTCGACGGATTTCCCGCTGATCAGTTGGCGGGTTTCCTCTTCGAGTCGTTCGATTTGATCGAGCGTGTCGTCATGGTCCCGATTGGAGCGGTCGAACAACTGACGAGTTTCTGAAACTTCTCGCTCGGCGCGGAGACGCTGTTTTTCAGACGAATTGTACTTGGCTTTGAACTCGTCGCGTTGCTCTTCCGTGACCAACAAAGTTTCGCGAAGTTTGTCGTTGTCTTCGCGGAGTTGAGCGAGTTGTTGTTCGGCTTGTGCAAGGCTGATCGTCAGCTCATCCACGCCGGTTCGCAGCGCGTCCATCTCATCGCTCCACGACGTCCGGTCGGTGTCGTGACGATCCTCTGATTCGCGGACCCGTGCCTCGAGTTCACCGATGGTGGTGCGAGCGTGCTGGCAATCACGACGCAGTGCCTCGGCTTCTTTGCGAGCGTCGGAGATCTCGATCTGGAGACTTTCGATCTCTTGTCGGAGAGATTCCTCGGTCTTGAGCAGGTCATCGCAACGTTTCTGACTCTCACTGGCCTTGGCATCGCTGCTGGCCTTTTGGTCGAGTGCCTCGTCGCGTTCTTGGTTGGCTCGTTCTCGTTGGGCAATGGCTTCGTCGCGTGCCGTTGACAGCTCGTTGCATTGGCGAGCGTGTTCTTCGACGCGTTCCATTCCCATCGACTGCAGTGATTCTTGTTGTTCACCAAGGGCGAGCAACTGTTCATTGAGCGAGGCAAACTTCGTGCGCATTTGGGTCACCGCTTCCGCGGCAGCATCGGCTTGGCTTTGCGATGCTTTCAATTGCTGGCGAGTTTCAGTGAGTCGACGTTCGCTGTCGCGTTCACGTTCGAAGAGGGATTCTTTTTCCTGCAGCAGTTCTTCGATTTGGGTTCGGTATTGCTCGTCGCGACCCTGTAAACGCTGCTGTTGCGTGTGCCATTCTTCGCGTTGCGTTTCCAACTGTTGTTGTTGAGTGGCAAGCTGGTTTTGACGATCGGTCAGCTCGCGATGACGAACTTGGAATTCGGCGTGCAGTTCGACCGCGGCGGTTTCTTGAGAACGAATTTCGTCCTCGCGTTCCCGCAACGCTTTGAATTGGGATTCGAGCTGTTCGGATTGCCGTTGCAATTCGTCTTGTCGTTCACGCACCCATTGGTCGTGTTGTTCCGCTTCTTCTTTGAGCTTGTGCCAACGCGCCGCTTCCTTTTGGAATTCAACGTTGGAATCAAACATCGAGGCTGGTGTGCCGGATGCCAGGCGAGGCACCGATTCAGCGAAGCGGTGCGCCGTGGGTTTGCTGGCCTCAGCCAACTTGGCTTGAACCAGTTCGAATTCATAGTTGCCAAGGCCGAGCACGTCGCCTTGTTGCAGAATCCCCTCGGTGACACGAACGTTGTTGATCAGCAACGGGATCGAGTAGGCCCGAATGAGGATGCGGTGCGCATCTCGAATCAGGACCGCATGAAGTGGACGGAGGGTTGGATCGTCGAGGCGGATCGAGCATCCCACTCCATTGCCAAGCGTGTAGCGAGCGCCAGCGAGTCGCAATCGTCGCGTGGGATGATCTTTGCATCGCACTCGAAACTCAATCGCGCCGTCTTGATTCCACATGGTGCCATGATCGCCCAGCGGTTTGCTGTGCGATGGGCCGGATGAGGGTCTGCCAGTGGAATCCACTTCGGAAGACGCCGCGTGACGCGGCTGGTTCAACCAACTCGTCGCGGTTCCTTCGCCTGTGGAGCGATTCGACACCTCCGACCGAGCGGGAGCCGCAAAGGCAGTGACGGAGTCGGATTCGGTGTGTGTTGGTGTATTCGAGGAGTCAGTTGCCACCACGGAGTTCCTTCTCACGGGAATGCTTTCTTGAGAACGGCAAAGTGTCCCGAAAGCGATTGCGTCGGACCTGTATGGGGAGGGTCCGGTCGAGTTTCGGTTCACTTCGTTTCCGTTCAAGCGGTTCGGAGTAACCACTTGTTCCTGTTAGTTCGGTTGAACCGACCAGGGGCATGAAGGCATTTGGTCCGTTTTGGCAAACTTTGCGGCTTCCGGGTGACTTTGCAGGGGGGGAAGTGTCTGGTTGAATGCTTGTGGCCTGGAAGAGGGGGGATTCCTCGGCCGGGGGGATCGTCAGCCAGGGTTCCCGTGCAATCGGAAATTCTTCCCCGTTGGCGCCCTGAAAACGTAGAAAAGGTCCCTTTAGTGGAAGGGAAGGCTTTTCCTCGATCTACCCTAATGAAACCGGGGTTTGACTCGGTGTGCAGCTAGGAACGCTCCATTTGAGTGAACTTGAATGGCTCGGCGTGCGTCACAGTCAGTGCCGTAGTTGGGTCGGTTCCGGTCACTTTGCCAGCCAAAGAGGTGAATAATGTCTCGCGATGAAACACTGAAAAAGCTTCGGGTCACGTTGCTCCGGCGTCGGGATGCGCTTCGAAGGGCTTTGGAGGGCGATCTCAGCCTGTTGCAGGAACTTCACAATCAGAAAACCGGCGACGCTCTGGATGCCGCCGCGGATACGGTCCAGGACGAACTGAACAGTCAGTTGGTTGAGGTCGAAAGCCGCGAATTGCTAGCAATCGAAGAAGCGATCGCGAGGTTCGAGGAAGGGCGATTTGGTGAGTGTGAAGATTGCGGGAAGCCCATTCCGTTGAACCGTCTCCGAGCCATTCCGTACGCGATGGATTGCATCACTTGCCGTCGCGCGGCGGAGCGAGAGGGGGCTTCTGGGGTGGTTGCGCCGACTGAATGGAATCGCATTTTCGATACACCGGAAGTGGATCCAGCGGTTTGATTCGAAGGAGTCTCGCTTTGGCACGCTCGTCGGACGCCGATTTAGCGAAAGTTGCTGTTTGACCGGGCGGCGATTGGGTTGCCCGGTGTGAGACGTGCGTGTTGATTCGTTAGGATGCGGCAAACAGGTTGATCAATATTGTGTGATCAGCTGGACTTTGTTTCTCAACGAAAATCGTATCAGCACATGGATCTGCGTCATCACGTTCGTGACATCCCGGATTATCCCAAGCCCGGCATTCTTTTTCGGGACATCACTCCCCTGCTCGCTCATCCGGATGCGCTCAATGCGGCGGTCGATGAGATGGCGAAGCCTTTTCTCGACCAGAAGATCGACGTGGTCGCGGCCGCCGAAGCTCGAGGATTCATCTTCGGAACGCCCTTGGCGATGCGGCTCAACGCGGGGTTCGTGCCGATCCGAAAACCGGGCAAGCTGCCCTTCGATTTGCACTCCTTTGCGTACGAACTGGAGTACGGCACCGACGAGTTGCAAATTCACGTGGATGGAATCAAACCCGGCCAACGGGTGTTGATTGTGGATGACCTGTTGGCCACCGGGGGAACGGTGGAAGCCTGTTTGCGTCTGCTGGAAAAATGCGACGCTGAAATTGTCGGCTGCTCGTTCTTGATCCATCTGGTCGCCTTGGGAGGCGAAGCTCGTTTGTCGCCGTACCACATTCACAGTGTGTTGGAATACGGTGGCGATGATGCGGAGGATGAACTCAGCATCCAAAACCGGCCGCCCGGACCGAGTGTTTGATTCAAGTGGCTCAGGGTCACAGGTCACAGGTCACAGGTCACAGGACTGGCGGGGTGATTGTTCGCCCCGCAGTGGTTCATCTGCCGTTGCGGTGAGCGATCAAGCTGCGCAGAGTTGTCATCGCGGTTCGAGCGTTGCGGGAGTATTCAGGGGCTCGCAGGTCAGCGTTGTAGTGCGTGGGCACTTCCATGATCGTCAGCGCTGACTTCGCAACTTTGGCGGTGATCTCGGCGTCGATTCCAGGTCCGGTTTCAGTCAACGGCAAGGAGCGGATCAAATCGCCCAAGAAGACTTTGTGGCCGGTTTCGAGATCCGAAAGGTGCAGTCCGGTGGTCATGTTGCTGCAGGAGGTCAGGCAGCGGTTGACGATGCGGCACATTCGGTTGCCCAGTCCACCACGCAAGTTGTTTTGGTGTGATCCGCCGCGACGCATGGAGCGTGAACCATAAACGACATCGGCTTGTTCTTCGAGAATGGGCCAGATCGCGCCGAGTAGATCGGCTGGGTCGTAGGCCATGTCTGCGTCTTGAATGGCAACGACGTGGCCACGGGTGTGACGCAAAGCCATGCGGATGGTGGAACCGCGGCCATGATGACGCAGTCGTCGCAGGATGGTGCGGTTGGGCCGCAAAGGCAACCCACGCAGGTAATGCCAACTTCCATCCACGCTGCCGTCATCGACCAGGATGGTTTCCGTTGCCGGAGGCATGACTTCTTCGATGCGATCAATCACTTCGGGAATGAATTCCCGGCAATTGTGAATGGGAACGATGACCGAGACATCGATTTGTTTGACCGGCGAAGCACCGCTGGCAATTTGGTTTGCTTCGGCAATCAGTCCGAGTGTGTCGTCGATCCGCCGAAGGATCTCATCCGGGTTGAGCGTCTCTTCCCGAGTGGTCAGCGCTTGGTCCAGATCTTCAGGTGCCGCCAGGTACTTCTCGACACTTGGTTGGAAAGTCGTCGTCATAGGTTGTCGCTTTGAAGTTGCCGTGTGAATCGCTGTGGAATAGCGATCGGGGCACATCGCCACGGAAACTATGGGCAACGAATCTCAGCCGAGCATGCTCGACCGAGATTTTCGATTGAGAGGACCTTCCCTTTGGTACCTCTTGTTTCGGATTGCAACGGTTGCAGCAATCGAGGACAGCAGGCCACATCGAAGACGTGGCCTGCGTCACGACCGTTCAGCGAATCAGGGAGCGGTGAACTTCGAATTGGGACCCAGAGTTCCCATTCCCGCGGCGGGACTGTGGTCGAGCACATAGGGTCCCAGGGTTCGGTCCAGGTGCAGCAGCAATCGAGTTTCGGCGGTCGGTTTCAGACGGCGAGCCGGTTCGAAGTCTTCCGTGTAAACAGCACCGGTCGTGATCCGAACCTCGTCGATCTTGCCCAGGAACGGTCGTGTCGGTTGTCCGGCATTGTCCGTGTCGGCTCCCACGTACAACGGGTAAGTGTTGGTCTTGCGAGTGCCCTTGGCGGCGACGGACGCGAGCTGCTTGCCTCCCACATAGATCCGTACATTTTCACCATCGAAGATACCGGCCACGTGAGTCCACTTGTTCACGGCAAGTTTGTCCTTGGCTCCGGCGGAGTAGTACTTGCCGTCCAGGTTGACGTCAAATTGAGGCACTCCCTCATCGGAGAAGATCGCGAATTCGCTTCTTTCCGTTTTGGCGATCACGCCACGCATGCCTTCTGTCTGGCTGGGGTTCAGCCAAGCTTCCAGCGTGAACGGGCCGTCGGGCAACGCCAGTGATTCCGAATCGACGCGAATCGCGGAACGCTCGCCGGTCACTTCCAGGCACTGGTTGTTCTGACCGCTGAAGTAGTCCGCTGGCACGGCGGCCAATTGCAGTTGGACAGGCGTCGAGACGCTGGGCAGCTCAATGCGAGTGGAGTCGCCGATGATGACACGATCCAGTTCGATCCGAGGGATCGTCCAGGTCGCGGTGTCGTCGGCGAGACGTCGGAGTTTCACCGTGAATGTTTCGCTGGTTCCAGCCGCCAAGGTGAAGTGGTCGTGATCCAGTGAGCTGAGCCAATCTCGCGACGCGATTCCGACCGACGCGGTCACATCCATGTCACGTGGCGAAGGGTTCTTGATCGTCACCGTGACTTGTCCAGCGGCAGATCCATCGGTGTTCAATAGAAGTTCGCTGTCGGTGATCATCGGACGTACTTTGCGAGCTTGATTGATCTCGTCTACAAACTCGGGTGTGAATTGGGTTGGGTCCATGACCGCGCCAACTGGCAACGATGCGACCGAGATGTCATCGGGACGAACGGTGACCACGTTCAAGTGATGCAGGTAACCCGCACCGGGGATGTCCGCCGATAGGTTTCCACCGGTCGTCGCCAGTGTGTAGTACTCGATGCCATCTTTGGGGCCATCGTAGCGCATGTGGTGAATGTGGCCGGCGAACACGGCGGAAACATTGCCCGCGTCCTTCATCAGGCCATGGACGGCGTCCCAGTTCGATCCGGTGTAGCCGCCACCGATCCAGCGAGGGTGGTGCAGGAAGACGAACACGTGATCCAAGTCTTTGTGTTGCTTCAGGGCTTCGGTGAGAAACTCGAGCTGCTTGTCGCTCATCCGTTGAAGCTTGCCGACATTGAATGCCTTTTGGTTGGTGACAGGGTCCCCCTCGTCGCTGTAGAGAACGACAAAGCCAGCGTTCTTGTGGCGGAACGTGTACCAAAGTGGGCCGAAGTGTTCTTCGTAGTTTGAGTCGTGTTGGCCCTGGGGTGCGGGACCTTTGCCACGCCAGTACACGTCGTGGTTGCCAGCCACGGGGAACCAACGCACATCCAGTTCGTTCATGATCTCTTTGTACTCGGCCATCTGCCGCATCCACTCGGGTTTCTCGTTGTACCCTTGGATCAAATCACCCACCGTCATCACCAAGTCGGGCGACAACAAGTTGGTGTCCTGGACGGCTTGTTCCAACACCTTCAGTCCAGCGGGAACGCCACCGGTACGGTCACCGTAGACGACGAATTGAAACGCGTCTTCTTCCACGGCCAGCGGCAGAACCTGCGAACTCTCTCGAGTCGTGTAGAAGCTTTCGTTGGGCGGGTGCTCATGCGAGTGGCTTTCGTCACCATCATGGGCGGACGATGTGGCTGTCAGGCCAGCGGCGGAAACGAGGCACAAAAGCCCCGCCGCGAACGATTTGTTCAGGAGGGGGGAAAAACAGGTGGGCATGTTGCAATTTCGAGCAAGGAGGGGGCGTGGAAAAACAAGGCATCAACCTACGCAATCCAGAGTTTAGCCCAAGTGGACCAGCTGTGAATTTTGAGCGAAGAACTGGAGGGTGAGACTACTTGAGTTCCCCACCCTGGGGAGGGCGAGTTGCTTCGTGCTTTAGACTCCCCTCGGAGATCAAAAACAGAGCCCAGGGTGCCAGCCTGGATTCGAAACGGCGGGAATAGTGAGGGGGCATGCTGGATCACGAGGTGCAACAACTGCCGTCGCTCCGCCACTGGTTGTGTGGGGCCGGGGGATCGAACAACCGCGGAGCGGTGACATCGGTCAGTCTCGGGGCTTTGATCCGAGGTTTTGGTTGCAAACCCATGCCGGGAAAGCCGCGGAGCGGCGACAGATGGCGAGCGATGAGTGGTGGATTGCAAATTGCAAAATGCAAATCTCAAAATCGGGGCTGGCGTGGGGATGTGGTGCGGTGCCTCGCTCACGCGTCGGGCTTTCCATTCGACGGGCTTGGAAGCCCATCGTACGGCGAGCACGAGCACGAGCACGAGCACGAGAAGCTAGAAGCTAGAAGCTAGAAGCTAGAAGCTAGAAGCTAGAAGCCTCAGGCCACCTCACGCTTCGGGATAGGAAGCGCGCGAAACGAGGGTCAGCCGTTGGCGAGATGTTCATCCGATTGGATGGGTGGGGTGAAACGCTCGACAGTCAGGTGGGACACCCGCAGGTTGCCGCTTTCCAGGTTGAATCCGACGGCACCCTGGTGGAACGTTTGGTCTGCCAATGAGAGCAACACATGGCCGCCGACGGACACCTCGATGTAGCTGCCGTAAGCAATCAATTGCAGTTCGACTTCGCCTCGGATTTCTCGTTCCCAGTATCCAGCTTGCAGGCTTTGGAACTGCATCGTTTCTTCGCCCGAGCCGTCGGGCCCGCTGCCCCAGGCACGCAATTGAGCGACACCTTTGAACAGATCCAGCGACAGGTAGTATCCGTCATGCGTTTCGCGATCGAGTCGAAACCCAACACCGCATTTGCCCTCGTCCATCATCTTCAGATGACATTTCAATCGAAAGCAGCTGAGGTTTTCGTCCAAAACAAAGCACTGGAAACCAGACTCGCAATCCAAGTCAAATGAGTTGTCTTTGGAAGTCCGAGCGGACTGGCATGCGACGGGTTTGATGGGGGAGAGTTGCTCGACCTGGATCGAACGATCGACCAAGGAGTCGAAGCCTTCAAACGTGTGGACTTCCAGTTGGCCGTTTGGCAATCTTGAGATGCGTTTCGGAGGTGGCATCAAATTTCCGGTTTGCCGATCATCGCCGCCGGGCGTGAAGAAGCTCCAAAGCAAAACACCATGGTCATCAATCGTGATTCGGCCGGCGTAGTTGCCGGTGGCCAGTAGCACGTTGTCGGAGTAGGTCCGCCATGGTTTGCCGATTTTCTCGGTGTGCCAATACCGGATCTTGGCATCTTCCCGCATGCTGCCGACGAGATAGTAGTCGCCGTTGATCTTGAACAGGTTGGGCACTTCGATGTCGTCGTACAGGCCGGGATGATGAAGTGGAGGTCGTTGTTGGAACTGGTTGGGTTCCACCTCTTCCATCACCGCCACACAGCCGCGGCGAACAATCGGGCCGTGGTTGACTCGGCCTGCCGCCAGCAACCAGCCGCGTCCGTTTTCGTGGTAATAGAACGGGTCTCGCCAGGAAACCCAGTTGCGAGCTTCATCAATCTCTGACTCGTAGTGCTCGCGATCGGGACTGAGTGGGAAGCAGCTTTTCATGTCTTGTTTGAACGGAGGCTGGGGCGGCCGTCCGGGCAGATCGTACGGCAAAGCGGATCGCCGATCTTTCCACGCAACGGGGGCCTTCGTCCAGCAATACAGGTCATCGCTTTCTGCCATCCCGAGTCGTTGTTTCGCGCCGTGGTCTCGCCGTGACAGCCCGGTGTAGAACATCCGCCACGATCCGGGCCGGTGCGGGTTGGGGCTGACATGCATTGTCCACAGCATGGAATCATCCCATCCGCCGGGGTTGCCAATGAACAAGGCGTTCTCGACACGTCGCCACGAGAAGCAGTTGTCACTGACGGCGTGTGCGATGAAGTCGTGGTTGGGAAGGACGAGATGAAAAAGATGGTAGATGCCGTCGTGATAGAGGACATCGACGTCACCGAGAGTCTTGCGGGTGCCGGCTGTTTCTGAATACATGCAGATGGAAGGTGAAAAGGACGTGGCGGCCAGGTGGAGCGGTGAAACTTGCGAGCCAGCTTGTGGTGGATCGCAGAATTGAGATCGACCTGGATCTGACAACAGATTCTGCTTGGAAGAAGGGAAAGGTTGAAGCCCACCGCACACGGCTATTCGGCTCTCGCGATGGATTTGTCAGAAACGAGGGAGAGCGGCGGAGAGAAATTGCGTGAAACGAGCGGGGTGGATGGCGTTTCACGCACAGCAGGGGCGATTTGCCCGCAATTCCGCCAGGGAGGAAGCTGAGCGATCGCCGACGAGAGGCTGGTGGGAGGGGATGAAGGGTGTACAGAGCTGATCTGTCAGCGGCGCCGTCGTTTTGCTACTTCTGAAGTTTGAAAGAGTACGCTTCCGCCGACTTGATTCAGAACCAGTGATTCCAACCCGTCTGACTCGCACGATTCTCTTCGAGATCCTCCGGATCTTTATCGTTGCGCTGTTCGTGTTGACGACCCTGATTCTGCTGATTGCGGTCGGACGCGAATTGATTCGCAAGGGTTTGGGGCCGATGGCGGTCCTGCAACTGTTGCCTTTCGCGATCCCGATTTCACTGCAGCACGCGGTTCCGGCGACGGCGTTGTTTTCGGTTTGCTGCGTCTATGGACGGATGGCCGCTGATGGAGAGATTTCCACGGTCAAAGCATCGGGGATCTCACCACTGAGGTTGCTGCAGCCTGCGATCGTGTTCGCTGCTTTGCTCAGCCCGGTCGCGGTGTACTGCAGCGACATGGCGGTTTCGTGGGGAAAGCCTGGCGTCAAACGAGTCGTGTTGCTCTCGATCGAAGACATCGCCTATCGGTTGTTGGAATCCGATCACTCGTACACTTCGGATCATGGTTTCTCGATTCATGTCCGCGAGATTGTGGATCGCCGCATGATTTCGCCGCGTGTGACCGTGCGTGGCAAAGGCGACGATGCGTTCACCGTGACCGCCAGTGAAGGTCAGTTGATGATGGACGAAGAGACGCAGTCTCTCGTTCTAAAACTGGTCGACAGCGAAATGATTCGTGGCAAAGCTCTGCAGGGATTCATTCCTGGGGAGCATCGTTTCGAAATTCCGTTGGGCAACGCGTTGGAAGAAGATGACATTTCAACGCGGAGTCCCAGTGAGTTGCCGTTGCGATTGATTCGGAATGAACGCCTTCGGCAACGGGAACGCACGCACGCGAAAATTGGGGAGTTGGCCGCGTTCACCGGGTTTTCATTGTTGACCTCACGGCCCTCTGAAATTGGGGGTGAAAAATCGGCGTTGATTCAGTCGAATCTGCAGGCCAGTCGCCATCGTCTGACGCGTTTGCAGACGGAGCCATGGCGTCGGTGGGCGGAAGGGTTCACCTGTTTCTTCTTTGTGCTGGTGGGAGCTCCGCTTGCCATCCTTGCCAAGACCAGTGATTACTGGACGACGTTTGGGATGTGTTTTCTGCCGACCATTCTGGTTTATTACCCGCTCTATTTGTTGGGGCTGGACCAGGCCAAGGCGGGTGACATGCCGCCGTATGGGGTTTGGATCGGCAACGTGGTGTTGTCCGGTGTCGGCATGGTCTTGGTCGCTCGCGTGCGGCGGTATTGAAGGTTAAAGCGACCAGGAACGGTTCGCCACACGTTCTGTTCGACGGGGTAGGTTTGGTTTTACAATCACAGGTGTCGTTTGATTTTCAAACCCACTGCACCTGTTGAGGAATTTCCATGCTGTTCCGACGTTGTGAAGCCAGTCCCCTTCGAGTCTCGTATTCGGCGTTGTTGTTCGCTGGAGTTCTGTTTGCCGGTTCGGTTGGGTCGGCTTCGGTCGTCAACGCAGAAGTGCAGACACAAACGATTGTTTACAACGACGGCGACGTGGTGCTGGAAGGGTTCCTGGCATTCGACACCAAGGTTCGTCCTGCGGGAACACAGTCTGACGCGGGGAAACCGGGCGTGTTGGTGGTCCATCAGTGGATGGGGCTGACGGATTATGAACGTCGGCGTTGCCGTCAGTTGGCTGAACTGGGCTACATCGCCTTTGCACTGGATATCTATGGCCGTGGCGATCGGCCGAAGGACACGACCGAGGCGGCTGAGTTTGCGGGCAAGTACAAAAGTGATCGAGAGCTTTACCGACGTCGCCTGAATTTGGGGTTGGACCAACTTCGCAAAGCGGACAACGTTGCCACAGATCAGTTGGCTGCGATTGGGTATTGCTTCGGCGGAACAGGAGCGATCGAACTGGCTCGCAGTGGCGCGGACGTCCAGGGCATCGTCAGTTTCCATGGAGGGTTGGATTCACCGACCCCAGAAGACGGCGGCAACATCCAAGCGAAAATTTTGGTCTGCCATGGCGCCGACGACCCCTTTGTTCCTGAGGCCGAAATCGAAGCCATGATCGCGGAGTTCAACGAACATGACGTCGATTGGCAGATGAACGTTTATGCCCACGCGGTCCACTCGTTCACGCAGCCAATGGCTGGCAACGACAACAGCAAAGGCGCGGCCTACAACGAAAAGGCTGACCTGCGTTCGTGGGACGCCATGCGGGTGTTCTTCCACGAACTGTTCGCGAAAAACTAGTGGTCTGTCAAAGTTAAAAGTTAGGGTTGTTCGTAGTGGACGAGGCGACGAGTCCTTGGTTTTGACGCCAGTTCAGGACTCGTCGCCTCGTCCACTACCCTAAAAACAAGTCCTCACAGACCACTAGCGAGTCGTCGCCAAACCATTTCGCTGGTTCTTGGTCGTGACACCAATCGGCGGAATGCTGGTCGAGCAATGATGTTTCGGCAGTGGTTACTGCCGGCGCTCTCGTCGTGAGGCATCCATTTCTCGCGACTTGCGTTGAGCTTTTTGCTTGGCTTTGAATCGTTTCTTGCGTTTTTCGTCTTTCAGGCGGGCGGCTTCTTCCGCTTCGGCCACCACTTTCTCTGTGAGGATTCGTTCTCGCTGCATTGTCGCAGGAGTTTCCAGCGTGAGTTGGCCCAGGCCTCCGGTTCGATACTCTTGGATCAAGATCCGCGACGCTCGTTCCAGGTCGACTCGGTTGTTCCGGCCCAGGCAGCCTCGCCGACGACCGATGTCTTCGATCACGGCCATCTCGGTTTCGGCAATGGATTCCAGGCCAAAACGTTGGGCCAGGCGATCAGGGTATTGATCCATCAAGTATCGGGCGGCGAAGAATCCCACATCGGTGTAGTCCATCGCGGTGTCTTTGATCGAACCGATCAGTGCCAACCGGTACCCACTGCTGACGTTGTGCACTTTGGGCCAGAGCATTCCGGGGGTGTCCCAGAGGATCACACCGTCGCCGATGTCGACTTTTTGTTGGTGCTGCGTGACGGCGGGTGTGTTGCCCGTTTTGGCGACTTTTCGACCCGCTAGAAAGTTGATGATCGTTGATTTGCCAACGTTTGGAATGCCCATCACCATCGCGTTGATTAGGCGTCCTTTGCGGTGGGGGCACATCCCGATCAAGGCGGATTTCAATCGCCGAATGGTGGGCACGTCATCGGTGGTGACCGCGCGAGCGCGGGTGGAGCTGGAGCTGTTCAGAGCGTCCAGCCACTCCTCGGTGAGACGCGGATCGGCCAAGTCCGATTTGGTCAGCACCTTCAAGCTGGCTTTGTCGCCGCGAAATTCGGCCAGCATTGGGTTTTCGCTCGAATAGGGAATCCGAGCGTCGATGATCTCCATCACCACGTCGACCTTGGGCAAAGCGGCCTGGATTTCCAGGCGAGCCTTGTGCATGTGGCCGGGGAACCATTGGATCGACATGATCAGCGTGTTTGGTGAGCGGGTTGGAGGAACGGCTGGCCAAGGGTGTCGAACGAGTCGATCTGCCCTGCCAGCTCATTTCCGAAAAGGTTGCCCCTCCAGTGTCACACACTGAGATGAAATTTTCTAACCCTGTTTGGCTGGTTCAAGCGGCCGAAATCTCGAGCGGGGCCTTGGCTTTGGCCGTGAACAAGCCGTAAATCGCTATCACGCCGAAGCAGACGAGGGGCAGAACAAACGACAAATTGAGTGACCATGTGTCGATCAAGTAGCCTTGCAGCGGCGGCATGATGGATCCGCCGGCGATCGCCATCACCAACCCGGCGGCACCCAATTTGGCATCATCGCCGACGCGGTCCAGGGCGATGCCGTAAATCGTTGGGAACATCAAGGACATGCAGCCCGAAACGCCGACCAAGGCCCAAAGTCCGGTTTGCCCACCGACAAGCATCACGGGAACCAGCAGCCCCATCGCACCGGTGGCCAACACCAACAGCAAGGCCCCGGGTTGGACATACTTCAGCAAGAACGTGCAGACAAATCGGGCCACAGCAAACAGCACCATGGAGTAGAGCGTGAACGACGAAGCGGACGCGGCTGCCTCTCCGGCGGACAACCCTTCAGCCATGTAAACCGCTTTGCCGTACTGTGCCGTGAAGGTCCAGCACATGATTTGGGCGCCAACGTAAAAGGCTTGGGCAATGACTCCGCCAACATAGCGTGAGTTCGCGAACAGCCGGCGGAGCGTTCCGACGATGTCCAGCGACGTGTCGGAATCTTGGTTGTGCGGCATCTTTTTGACCAGGATCAACACGAACATGGTCACGATGACCAAGCCAATCGCCACGTAGGGACCACGGACGATCGCCAGATCCGAGAACTTCATTGCATCAAACTGCTCGACGGGTAGCTTCGCTCGTTCGGGACCATCCAATGCATTGATATTGGAAAGGATGGCGTACTTGGCAGTCAGGATGCCAACGATGGATCCGAGTGGGTTGAAAGATTGAGCCAGATTCAAACGTTGGGTCGCCGTTGAGGCAGGGCCCATCGAAAGGATGTAGGGGTTCGCGCTGGTTTCAAGGAAACTCAAGCCGCATGTCATCACGAAGAACGCGATCAAAAATGGCATGAATTCACCCACGCTGGCCGCAGGAATGAACGCCAATCCGCCCAGGGCATACAATGCCAGGCCAACCAACAGGCCGGTTTTGTAGGAGAACTTTTTGATGAACAAAGCGGCGGGCAACGCCATGAAGCAGTAGCCGCCGTAAAACGCGAACTGCACAAAGGAGCTGGCAAAGTTACTCTGATTGAAAATGCGGCCGAACGCCTCCACCAGCGGGTTGGTAATGTCGTTTGCGAATCCCCACAGGGCGAAGCAAAACGTCGTCAGCACAAACGCGACCAGATAACTCTTGGGAACCACTTCAACTGAATTTTGCGATTCGGCGACGGTTGGTTCGGGCATGAGTTTTTTGAGCAGAAGTTGGAGGGACGATGAAAGCAACCGCCACGCCTCATTCAGAGGCGTGGGGTGAGTATCCGTTCGGCAATGAGTTCGTTTTGGCGGAGTGGCACCCGTTGCCTGGTGTTCCACAAAGGGTTCGCCGAAGGGAGCACGCCCATCCGCTAACCTTCCACAAGACAGAAAACGTTTCCCAAAAGGCGAGTGTCCAGCAAATGATAGCGGCTTGATTCACACAAAGGGGTACGAGACGTTGATCAATCCGTCGTGTTTCATCGATGCCCAGAATTCGGCAGGCGGTTGTGCCGATACGAGCCGAACATTCTGAGCGATCCGGTTGGGCTGGCTGCTGTTCAACGCGGTCGCAACCACACCCGGAGGTGACATGCCAAAGGCCACACAGGCTTCGGCCGGGGGAACATTGAATTGTTCGCAGTGCCTTTGGAATTGCCGCCGCCATTCGAGCAACTCTTGGTCTTCGGCGGTTTCTCCCGTGACCTTTCGGTAGTCGTAGTGGTTGCCACCGGTTAGGAATCCAGCATGGAAAACGGCTGAGTTGATCACGCTGATGCTCTGTCGCCGCAGCGTTTCAACGAAGTCCAGCAAGGGTTGCGGATGATTCCGAACGGTGAGGCTGGTCGCGAGCATGACCCAGTCCAAAGGGAAGTCACGGGTCAAGGCTTCGGAGACCTGCCAATCTTTCGAGCCCACCCCGATCGCCAGAACCTCACCGCGGTCACGCAATTCGCTGAGGGCTTGGTAGGCACCCAGAATGTCGTCCCAACGTCGTTTTCGATCGTCCTTGCTGGACGCCGCCGCCAAGTATTCATCCGGATCATGGACCGAGACCAACTGCGGGCGGTAGGGGGCCATCAGCTCGCAGCCTTGTTCCCAGCATCGCAGGATTCCGTTGTAGCTGATGTCTTGGACCGCATCGTGTTCCAGCCCGACCCATGCCCCCGGTTCAAAGGTTGGCTCCGGAGTTTTCAGGGGCACCCGGCGCCAGCCCAGTTTATTGCTGATCAGGATTTGTGCGGGTTTGACCTGCAGTGACCGCAAAGCATCGGCCATGCATTCCAATGCCAGTCCAGCACCGTATTTGCCGGCAGAGTCTGCCGCGACGATGCCCTCACAATGTTCAAACCATTCTGAAACGATCGACCGCTTGGTGTCGCGGTCGATTGCTTGGTAGAGGTTGCCCAACGCACTGGTGCCAAACACGATTGGCGGAAGCAGGTTGCCAATCGAGGCAGCATTCGCCTCTTCAGTTGGTTGAGACGCGGTCGACTCGGGCATCAGTGGGTGACCTTCAGGACGTAAGCAAATTTCGACGCTTTTTCCTGGGGAAGTGAAACGGTGACGCCCGATGCGTTGCGTTCCCATTCCAGTGGTTCTTCGGCCCCAAGCAAGACGATTGACGCGATCTCCTCTGGATAAAGTTCGCTGCCTGCGGCCAGTGTCTTGATTGTGACCTGGTTGCTGTCAGGCCACTTCAGGCCATGCACGTACAATGCGTTGTTGTTGGTGGTGAATCGCAAGTCTTCCGAGGTGAACGGTTTGTCTTTGGATTCCGACACGTGGCCTTCGGAGACCGAAGTTGGCCCTTCGCCAAACGTTTTCCAGTAGGTCGTTTCGTAGATGGCTTCGCCGTTGACCTTCAACCAATCGCCGATCGCTTTCAGGATGGCTTGATCCTCTTCTGGGATCGTGCCGTCGGCGCGGGGGCCAACATTCAACAACAAGCAACCATTCTTGCTGACGATGTCGACGAGGTCGTTCACCAAGCGCTCAGGTGTCTTGTAGCGTTGGTTTTGAGTGTAACCCCAGGAACTGGAACTGACGGCGGTGTCGGTTTGCCAAAACGGTTTGCGGATCTCGGCCATTTTCGAACGTTCTTTGTCCAGCACCGCAGCGGATTCGGGGAACGCATTGAATTTGTAGTTGATGATTCCAAGATCGGAGTCATCGCCGGAGGTTTTGTTGTAGTAGTAAGCCGCGAATTTCTGCAGGTGCTCGGCGTACGAATTGTTCTCGTGGGTTGAATCGCTGTGCTTGGGTGTGATGCCAAAGTCGAACCAGAAGACATCGGGTTGATACTTGTCCACCAATTCGCAAGATCGAGCGAGCCAGTCGTCTTTGAATTGCTTGTCCTGGGGTGTGAAGTTGTGCTGGTAGTCCCAGGCGTTGTCTTCGAACAAGAACGGCATCGGGCGACCGTAGAGGTCCGCGAACTTTGGATCAGCGTTGTCGAAGGATTCGTCACGGACGTAGAACATCCAGTTGAAGGCACGGTGGCTGCTAACGCCAAACTTCATGCCCTCCGCACGAACGGCTTCGGAGAGTTCTTGAATCACGTCGCGTTTGGGGCCCATTTCGGAGGCGTCCCAGCGAGTGAACGCACAGTCGTACATCGGGAACCCATCGTGATGTTCGGCAACCGGAATGACGTAGCGGGCTCCCGTGTCTTTGAAGAGTTGCGCCCATTCTTGCGCGTCAAACTTTTCCGCTTTGAATTGCGGGATGAAGTCCTTGTATCCAAACGTCTTTTGAGGACCGTAAGTGTCAACGTGATGCTGGAAGAAGTTGTCGCCACGGCGGTCGCGATTGATGTACATCTGGCGTGGGTACCATTCGCTGCCGTATGCAGGAACGCTGTAGGCACCCCAGTGGATGAAGATGCCGAATTTTGCATCCTTGTACCACTGTGGGATTTGGTACTTCTCCAGCGAATCCCAGTTCGCTTGGTAGGGGCCATCCGAGATGGTGGCGTGGATGGTTTCGAGCGCTGGGTCAACCTGGGGGTGAGGCAAGGTCGCTGGGTGAGGCTTGGTTGGGGCTTGTGCCAAGGCGGGTTGGAGCGTGGTCCACGCCAACATCGCCATCAAAACAATCCGGGATTTCATGCTGCTGCTCATCGCTTAGTGGGGTCGAAAGCGTCTTCAGGAGGCGTTTCTGTTCAGCTAGTTTCCACTGAGCCGGCCGGAATCCCATAGCCGAGTTTGTTTTTTAGATAGCTATTTTTAAACGGGTGCGATTGCACTGGGCCGCAGCAACTCGGGACTCGTTTGGGACGCTCATTGGTCGTGCTCAGGGGCGAGCTTCGTAGAGTCGCTGGCCTTCGTCGTTGTAGAATTCGATCAACAGGTTCTCGCCCGCGGTGACCGAAAGGAAGCCGCCGCTGGGTTCCGGGGAGAGGAATGGCTGCTCGATCAACGCTTCTGGATCGGTCCCTTTGGGCGATCCCGGTGGGACTCCCATTCGCGAGTTTTCGTCATTCAAGGCGCCGCAAGCAAATTCTTGGACACCCGAGGGATGGATGCTGTGGTACTGCCAATGACGATCGCCGCAGATCGTCATGAAGCGTTCGATTTTGTTGGTTTCCAACCACTCAAAGAACTCATTTGCTTCGTGCCGGAAGCCTTTCAGATTCGCGTGGTTGTCTTTTTTATAGGCGTCGTCCGGGCCGACCAATGGAGTCGGCGAAATCAACAGTTTCCATTTCGCATCGCTGGCCTTCAGTGTGTCCTGAAGCCATTGCTTTTGTTCTTCACCCCACAGTGTTTTCTTGGGACCGTCTTTCATGCGATTGAGCGAGCGGTAGTCACGGCCTTCTGTCAGCCAAATTTGAAGGTGCTGATTGACACGAAACGTTCGATAGGTCGGCGATTCTTGATCGCCGGCGGGGACAATTGGCAACTGCTCTCGAAAAACGTCGATGCCGGTTTGAGGAAGTGGCAGCCGATCTTTGCCATGGTCGGAATCGTTGAAGCGAAAGTCGTGATCGTCTTTGGACCAGTAGCCTGGGACCTCTTTTAAAAAGTCAATCAACCGCGGGAAGCGAAATTGCTCGTGCCAGCATTGCCGCAGTTCGGGCAACGTCTCGGCATTGCGATACGGGTTGTCGTAATAAACGATGTCGCCGGTGGCAACGAAGAAAGCGGGGGACTGTTCTCGCATTTGAACGAGCGCAGGGTAGCCCAATCGTTTGTCTTCGTCGGTGGCGGTCAGCGGACCTGAGGCTCGGGCTTGGTTTCCATGCAGGAACTTGTTGTAGTTCATGCAGCTGAAGACCAGGAACTGAATGGGGGCTTCGGAAACCTCGGAAGGAAGTGTTTGAAAATGACCGATCGGTTCCAGTGGCTGTTCGCCCTCCGGCGAGGAAGCGAGCACTCGGAAGTGGTAACGCGTTCCCGGCTTGAGCGAGGACACCTTGTGGCGAGCGATGAAGTCGTTGTCGCGATTGGCTGACAGAGGTTCGCTTGATTGCGACGATTCAAAGTTGGGGGAGGTGGACCATTCGAAACGAACCGTTCCCGTTTGACCGGGAAGGTCGCCGGTTTCGTCCAGTCCTTCCTGAGTTGTCAGGCGTGTTTGCAGCAACACGCTGGTCGACGTGACCTCCCCGGACATCACGCCTTGGCCTAAGAAGCGTTGCTGGGCTTGCACCGACAAGGAGCCGATGCCAAACGCGAGAAAGGTTAGAGCGAGACGTCGCAGCATCGTGTTGGCTCATCCAAGGAACGTCGGATTTTCAAACTCAACCATCGAGAAAGTCACTTCCCTGAGGCGGTGGCATCTTCCTCGAGTTGGCCAGCAGCCCAGAGGACGCCTCGTGAGACGAGGTCCATGTAGCGGGCATCGGCGACGGTTTCATTTTGGTGACCGAGCGATGTGCTGAAGATCCGGGTTTTGTTGGGACCGTATTCGTTGGTCCAAGCAACCACGGCGGTGGCTTCCTGCGGTTTCGCGTTGGGGTTCTTCTTCAATTGTTTCTTGTTGGGCTGCGTTTCTTGCACGCCTTGGATCAGTGCCGAGGCGCCGTCAAAGACGCGGATGTTGTTGTAGAGTTCTTCGTCGATCGTGGTCCAGTCTTCCATGCCGGCGGTGATGGGGTGTTGCTCGAGGTGTTTGATATCGATCGGAAATCGAGGGCCGTGACCGGTCGATTGAAGTCCGAGCATTTCGTACCAGCCAGCGTTGTCGGCACCGTCCTGAACGGGTTTGCGGAAGTCGTCCCAACGATAGCTGTGCATCGCGCAGTGAAGGTTCACTGCTGGAACGCCGTCGAGGTGTTGTTTCAGGATGCGACCGACGTAGGGTTTTTCAGTGACATCGGCGGAGCACTCGTCGTGAATCACCACGTCGTACCCATCGGCCCAGTCATCCGATTCGTAGATGTCGAACCGCGCGCGGGTGGTCGTGTTGTCACTGAGGACCACCGTCACCTTGGCATTGATTCGCTCTTCAATGCCTTCTTGGAGGATCTTGGTTTGGGTGGTGTAGTCGTGACAGCAACCGCCCGCGACGAGCAGCACCTGAAGCGGTTTCTTCTCGGACGGTTGAGTGGCTTCGTCTCCTTGAGAAACGCCCGCTGCGAACAGAGGCGACAAAAGGGCGGTCAAGGCGACAAGGATGAACTTTGGCATCGTGATCTGAGCTTGCGGTAGGGCGAGAGGTTGGAAGGTTTCTCATTGTAAACGACCATCCGATGATTTGGTTGGGGTATGGTGTTTTCTGCTGGAATCCGCCCCCTTGACTGTTCAATGCCATGAGCCCTTGTCGTCGCCGAAGAATCGAGCGTTCCACCCCAGTTCGAGAGTGGAGGAAGTTCCGAGCGGCCGTGTGGGGCATGATCGTTTGGGGCGTGTTGCTGAGTGGTTTTTTGACGGGGATGCACCCTGCCATCGGAGATGAGTTGGATCCGGTCTCGACTCCCCTGCAGGCTGTCCCGGTGGGCGCCATTGAGCCAGCGACTCGGGCGGAGGTGTACGGCGAAGGGGTGAGGTCGACGGAGCATCGCACACCACAAGAGGAGTTGGCGGGGTTTCATTTGCCGCCTGGTTTTGAGATTCGGCTGTTTGCGTCGGAGCCCCAGATCGCCAAACCACTGAACATGGCGTTTGGCTCCGACGGACGTCTGTGGGTGACAGACAGCGTCGCGTATCCCTACCCAGTCGCAACGAACGAGAAAGGTCCTGACTCAGTCAAAATCCTGGCAGACACCGACGCCGATGGAACCGCCGATTCGATCACGACCTTTGCCGATGGGTTGAATATTCCGATGGGGATCTTGCCGTACGGGGAGGGGTGTTTGTGCTTTAGCATTCCGAACCTCTGGTACCTCCGTGACACCGATGGTGACGGGAAGTGCGATGAACGAGAAGTCATTCTGGGGCCGTTTGATACATCACGCGACACGCACGGAATGATCAATTCTTTGCGGGATGGTGGTGATGGATGGATTTATGCCTGCCATGGTTTCAACAATCAAAGCCGTGTCGCGGGTGCAGACGGGCACGTTGTCACGATGCACTCGGGGAACACCTTTCGATTTCGCCCCGATGGAAGTCGGGTGGAATTGCACACGCGGGGTCAGGTCAATCCGTTTGGGATGACTCGCGATGAATGGGGCAATTGGTATTCGGCAGATTGTCATAGCAAACCCATCAGTCAATTGGTCGCCGGCGCTTGCTACCCGAGCTTTGGGAGGCCGGACGATGGGCTTGGGTTCTTGCCGCCAATGATGGATCACTTGCATGGCAGCACCGCGATTTCAGGTCTTCAGTACTTTCCGCCGGATTCGCCGATCGTACCTCTTCGAGGTCGCTTCCTGAGCGGCAACGTGATGACCTCACGACTGAATTGGAACGAACGCGAGTTCGTGGGTGCGACCGCGAAAGGCCGGGCTCTGCCCGATTTTTTAACCAGCGATGATCCTTGGTTTCGACCGGTGGACATTCAAGTCGACGAGGAAAACAACATTCACGTGGCTGATTTTTACAACAAGATCATCGGGCACTACGAGGTGCCGCTGGAGCATCCAGGACGTGATCGAACCAGCGGGCGGATCTGGCAAATTCGCTACACGGGCCAACGAACCAAGGGGCATGACTTGTTCAGTGATGAGCAGCAGCTGGTCTCGCAAATCCGGATGAGTTTGGAGCCCAATCGCAAGCGTCTATCGTTGGAAGAAGTCCGTGGGTACCTGACCCACAGCAATGCACACGTCGTGCGGATGGCAGCGGAGTGCATCGGCCGGCGGGGGGACGCTTCGGACGTGGTGCGTTTGATCGAAGCCTTGGCGGGAGTCCATCAAGCGGATTCTGTTGGACGGCAAACGATTCGCATTGCCGTTCGAGATTTGTTGCAGCGAACGCCCGAGGACGATTCGTTTTGGAAAGCAGTGCCCGATGCCGAAACCGCTTCGGTCATGCTGGGGATCAAGCGAAGCCAAGTGGTGGAGCCGATTTTGGCCTATCTGCAGGTGGCATCGCAGGAGGCTGACAAGCAGGCAGCCAAGGAAGCCCTGTTGAGTCATGCTGTGTCGTTGGCCGAGCCAACCCAGATGGAAGCATGTGTGGAATTGGCGAGGCACGTCGCCGGTGACAACACGGACCGGGCGTTTGAGTGGTTGCGGCTGATTCATGACGCAGGAGGATTTCAATCGGAGAACGTCCCGCCTTCCATTCGAACCTGGGCGTTGGGGTTGGTCGAGTCCGAGTGGAATGATTTGACGGCAACCGGCGACGTTTCTGTGGCTTGGTTTGGGACTGACGAACAGAGCTGGTCTCCTGAGTCGCGTTTGATTTCCGTGGCAAGTTCGAACGCGGAGCGTGATGAGTTTGCGGAGTTGATGAGCAGCTTTCCGCTTGGGGAGTCCTACACCGGAACTTTCGCAAGCGATTGGTTTGCAGCGCCGGAGCAGATTGAATTCTGGTTGGCGGGCCACAACGCTCCTCCAGGCCAGCCCAACCCTGGGCAGAACTTGGTTCGGCTTCGTTCCGCCAAGACCGGTGAAGTGTTGAAGCAGGTTTTACCACCTCGGTCGGACGTTGCTCGGCGAGTCGTTTGGGACACCCGCGAGTTGGCAGAGCGAACGATTCGCATCGAAGTGGTCGACGGTGACTCGGGGACCGCTTATGCCTGGTTGGCGACTGGAGGATTCAGTCCCGAGCGGATTGGTCCTTCGGAGTCAGCCACCAAGTGGATGCGAATTCTCGGGTGGGTGGAGCGTCTGAAACTGAGCGAACTCAAGGGGGACCTGAAGCAAGTCTTGTTGGACAGACGCCACGGTGTGCTGACGAGATTGCGAGTCGCCAACACGCTCGCGAAATTGAACGGGGAGGCTGGTGTTGGAACACTGGCTGAATTTGTGGCGACCGAGTTGGTGCAGGTGGAGTTGGCCGAGTCGCTGGTGGAGACCGTTTTGAGCAAGCAATGGGATGCGACGGAATCGCTGGGAAAGTTAGGGCCGCATCTGAACGCATCGCAGCAACGCCAGTTGGTTCTGGATTGGATTGGAAACGGTGGCGAGATGGATCCACTGTTTTCCGCCATGGAATCGGGGGCCTTCGCCGCAGTCGTCTTGGTCGATCCGGATGTTCAGCAAGCGATTGGGCCGCGGTTGAATGAAAGCTTGCAAGGCAAGCTGGAAGAGCTGACGGAAGGGATCGTGTTTGATGCAGGGAGAACGGAGAAGCTGAACGTGTTGCTGGCGTCCGTGCGCGAACTGGAAGGCGATGTGGCGAGAGGGAAAGCTGTGTTCACGAAGCAGTGCCAGACGTGTCATCAACTGCACGGCGAAGGGATGTTGGTCGGGCCTCAGTTGGACGGAGCGATCACGCGAAGTGTGGAGCGTTTGATGGAAGACGTGGTGCTTCCGGATCGGAACATTGATCAAGCGTTCCGAACGCAGAGTTTGTTGCTGGATGACGGCCGTGTGTTGGTCGGATTGGTGGCCAGTGAAGATGACGAGGTCATCCGGCTGACCACGTCGGATGGAAAGACTCAGGAGGTGCCGGTCGACCGTGTGGAGATCCAGCAGGTGTCGCAGCGATCGTTGATGCCCAACAACTTTTTAGAGCTGATGACTGAGCGTGAGTTGGTGGATTTGATGGCGTACTTGAAGTCATCGCCCGGGCATTGAGAGAACCTTTTCGCATCGGTTTAGGCATCGCGGAACGCGTGCTCGGTCCTCTCTGAAGGAGAGGGCGAAACGATTTTTGACTCCGCTTTTCGGCGGATTTCCACAGGTCGCACCTCTCCCGAAACGAAGTTTGGGGAGAGCGATATACCAGGTCGAGCGACGCCGTTCAGGCGTACGCGCGGGTGAAGGACGGGCATGGGACGCGGCGTGAATTGCCCTCCCCCGGAAAGCTCGCTGAACGCTCGCTTTCCGACCCCTCCCGTTTTCAACGGGCGTGCAGTTTTCTGGTGCTGGGTTTTGGCGGGTTTCTGCAGCAACCACCCATCACAACCCGACGCGTGAGCGAGGGACGCCCCCAACTCCCACGACGGCCCCATCCGGGGCGATCCCCAGACGCCCGCCACCATTTATTTTTCGAACGTCCCAAGGGAGGGTGATAATAAACGCTTGGCGACACGGTACTTCAAAACTGCACGACCTCTTCAACGGGCGAGGTGTGCAAGACTTGACGAGCACAGCCCTTCAAAACTGCACGACCTCTGCGTGTGGGTAGGCGTGGTTTGGGGTGGCGGCGACTCGCTGGGGCGCGGGCGATGTGGTGGAGTACGAGTTCAGGCCTGCGCATGAAAAACCCCGGCATCGAATTCGATGCCGGGGTTTGAGATTCATTGAGTGAGACTTCGCGAGCGAAGTGATCAGTCGCGTCCGCCGCCGCTTCGACGTGGGCCGCGTCCGCGACCTCCGCCTCCACCGCTTCCGCCACTTCCACTGCTGCTGCCGCGTCGACGACGTGGGCGATCTTCTCCGTCGCCGCCACCTTCTCCGTCGCCGCCGCCTTCACCTTCAGTGGCCAAGGGATCTTCTTCGCCCAGCTCTTCGAGAGCTTTGCGACGGCTGAGCTTCACGCGATCGTGCTCGTCGACATCGATGACCAGGACCTTCATGGCATCGCCGACGGCGATCACTTGATCCAGGCTGCTGATGTATCCGCCACTCATTTCGCTGATGTGAACAAGTCCATCGCGACCGGGAAGGATTTCAACGAACGCACCGAACTCTTTGATGCTGCTGACGGTTCCGTCGTAGATCTTGCCGATCTGAACGGTGGCCGTGCAGGCTTCGACTTGACGCATGGCTTCTTGCGCCGATTCTTTGTTGCTGCTGGCGACCAAGACGGTGCCTTCATCATCGACTTCGATGACCGCACCGGTGGACTCTTGGATTCCACGGATGTTTTTGCCGCCAGGGCCGATCAAAGCACCGATCTTGTCGGGCGAGATCTTGGTGCGAAGCAAGCGTGGTGCGGTTGGCGAGATTTCGCGACGAGGACGCGGAATGGTCGTCAACATTTTCTTCAGGATTTCGATCCGAGCTTCACGCGATTGTTTCAGCGTGGCGCGGATGATGTCGTTGGTGACTCCTGTGACTTTCAGGTCCAACTGAATGCCGGTGATCCCGTTTTGGGTACCAGCGATCTTGAAGTCCATGTCGCCGAAGTGATCTTCGGTTCCGAGGATGTCGGTGATCAAGCACCAGTTGTCAGGGCCGTCTTGGACCAAGCCGACTGAGATCCCAGCGACAGGGTTGCTGATTGGCACACCGGAAGCCATCAGGCCGAGGGTCGCACCGCAAACGGAAGCCATCGAGGAGCTGCCGTTGGATTCAGTGATGTCACTGATCACGCGAATCGTGTAGGGGAAGTCATCGGCGGAAGGAAGCACTGGAGACACGCTTCGTTCAGCCAAGCAACCGTGTCCGATTTCGCGACGTCCAGGACCACGGATTGGGCGGCATTCGCCAACCGAGTACGAAGGGAAGTTGTAGTCCAGCATGAACTTCTTGCTGAACTCATCTTGCAGACCATCGACGCGTTGTTCGTCGCGGCTGGTTCCCAAAGCGATCGTGATCAGGGCTTGGGTTTCGCCGCGTTGGAACAGAGCCGAACCGTGAACGCGTGGCAACAAGTCCGTTTCGCAGTGGATTGCGCGAAGCGAGTTGTGGTCGCGACCATCGGGTCGGGTGCCAGCGAGGATCAGGTCACGAACGACCTTTTCTTCGAGGTCGTGCCAGACCGATTTGAAGCGGTTGCTGCAAACGGCGTCCGAAGCGTTGGGATCAGGAATGACGTCTGCCATGGCCCGATCACGAACGGTACGAACGGCTTCGGCGCGAGCCTGCTTGCCCGATGTTTGCTGGGCAGCTTTGAAGTCGTTGTAGTAGGTGTCGGTCAGACGTTGGAGCAACCCATCGTCTTCGGGAGCTTGGTAAGGAGTCTTTTCTGGGTTGACCTTTTGGTACAGCTCTTCCTGCAGGTCGATGACTTCGCGGATGACATCGTGAGCGAATCCAATCGCTTCCATCATCTCGTCTTCAGGCATTTCGTTGGCGAAGCCTTCGATCATGGCAACCATGTCACGGCTGCCGCTGACGATCATGTCCAACTCGCTTTGTTCGAGTTGATCAGCGGTTGGGAAGGCGACCAATTTGCCGTCGACCTTGCCAACACGAACGCTGCCCAGAGGGCCTTTGAATGGCAGGGGGCTGATGTGCAGAGCGGTGGCTCCACCGATCATGGCCAACACGTCGCCATCGTTTTGCAAGTCGCTGGCGATCACGCAAGCTTGGACTTGAACTTCATCTTTGTAGCCTTCGGGCCACAGGGGGCGGATCGGGCGATCCATCAAACGCGAGCTGAGGATCTCTTTGGTGCTTGGACGGCCTTCGCGTTTCAGGAAGCCACCCGGGAATTTACCAGCCGCAGCCAAACGCTCGCGGTAGTCACACATCAAAGGGAAGAAATCGATTCCCGGACGCGGCGTGCCCGATGCGGCTGCAACCAGCACAACGGTTTCGCCATATTGAACCAGCACACTGCCGGCGGCTTGTTTGGCGATGTGCCCTGTCTCGAACGACAGTACCGAATCACCAATTTTTCGCTCCACGCGAACTTTTTGAACACTCACAACAACAACCTCTTTTCCTGCACTTACACAACAAACAACAATTGGAACGGCTTTTCTGCAGCCGGCCCGTTTTGCATCCCTGGCCAACAAGGCCTCGTCAGCCACAACGGCTGATGGGAAAGTGTGGTGACCCGGTCACCACAGAACAAAATGAAGAACCTCAAGTTGGTCGAACGACCTTTGGGGTTCGTGACAATCAAACATGGGCTTGGCTTGATTGAATCGCAATGGCGACCCGGAGGTGCCACAAGGGAACTGCTTTGACGAGGCGACAAGATGCAGCCGGACCGGCTGCCAATACAGGGACGCGTCAAAGTAGAGCCAGCGAAACGGCGATCGCGTTCGCTGATTTGGAAGGGGGGATTGAAATCCAAAGAAAGGATCTTCCCGAATGCGTTGTTGAGTCGCAGTCTAGCTACGACTCCACCCCGCCCCGGGACCAAAGAGCCCGGGGGGACGCACGCCACGTGGCCGCGGCCACGCCGTCGACCACCCGGTCACACAATTATTTGCGGATACCAAGTTTTCCGATGATATCCAAGTAACGTTGAGGGTCTTGCCCACGAACGTAATCCAACAGACGGCGACGTCGGCTCACCAAACCAAGCAAACCACGACGCGAGGCATAATCCTTGCGGTGAGTTCGCATGTGTTCGGTCAATCCGTTGATTCGTTCCGTCAAAATCGCGATCTGCACTTCAGGAGAACCAGTGTCTCCAGCCGCGGCGCCGTGCTCGCTGATTACTTCTTCTTTCCGTTCTTTCGAAATCGTCATACCGACTGATGCTTTCCTGATCGTTTGTGATCGCGGTGGACCAATGTTTCTGAATCGCAGGAGTTTAGCGTGCCCCCCTGCGAACGCAACGTCAAATTCGCTGCCGTGGGAAAATCGGCTCAGTAGCCGATTCCAGCTCGTAGGATAAACGCTTCATCCAGGCCTGTGTTGCCCAAGACCGATTGTTCGTAGAGCAATTCTCGATCAAAGGAGATGCCCGCCTCGATGAAACCGGAGCGTTGGCCGGTTTGCAGCAATTGCGAGTTTCCCCACTCGAACCCGAACATCGCGTTGATCTGGTTGATATCGACTCGTTCGCCATCCGAAGCGAGCGCAGTATCGCTGAGCGTCCAAGAATCGCCGCCGTATTCTCCGGCCAAGTACCACCAAACGTCACGGGTGCCGATCGTTCGCCAGTATTTTGCGAGTTTGGGTTCAGGGAAGTAGATGTCAAATCGAGTGTACGGATTGGGTTGCCACAGCAGTCCCCCCGCGGGAAGGAGTTTTGTGTCGAGACGGTCCAGGTAGTACACGCCACCCTTGAGTGTCGAGGTTGGAGTCAAGCGAAACGAGGCCAACGCCTTTCCCAAAACACGGATGCTGTCGCTGTTGAAGGTGTCAAAATCGGTGTACGCCCCCACTCGCACGCCCAGTTCGGCACCGACGATCTGATTGGGATCGGTTTGCCAGCCAAAGTCGAGGGAAGCGGCGTAGGCACTGCTCGGCAACATTCGGGTCGGGGCACTCGCGGGAGTGGCGGGGCCATCGAACAAATACAGCGAGAAGGAGGGGACGACGAACAACGGCCGTGTGCTGAACAGAAAATTGGGCCAAGCGAATCCAATCGAGGCGTCGGTTTGGTTGTAACCCACTTCGGTGGGACCGTCGCCACCGCCAATGTATGTGTGGCGAAGGCGGGGCCCATTGAGCATTTGGTAGGCACTGATGGCTTCCGGGGAACTGAAGCCGCCCGGGAACAGACTCGAGGGGGATCCTGAGAAACCACCGGGAAACAGGGTCGAGGGAGATCCGGAGGGGTACGCGGCGGATGGATAAGGATTGAGACTTGGTGGCGCGAGTGCGGAGTTCGGGGAGACGGTTCCGCCCGCGTAGGGCATTCCGGTTCCAGGATAGGTTGGTGCGGCACCGGAGTAGATCGATCCGGCGTCGTAGGGAACCGCGGTCCCACCGCCATATCCCGTTGCGAATCCACTGCCTTGGTAGGCGGCGCCCTGGTAGGGAGCCGTGGTGGAACCCCCGCTGAACATGCTGCCGGAGAACAATCCGTTGAGCAGGCCACCGTTGGGATAGGCGGCGTTTCCGGTGGTTGAAGTCAGTGGAACAGGGGCTCCCAGCGGAGTGGTCCCCGGAGGAGCCGTGGGGGTGTACTGAGGAACCGCGAAGGAATTGGGGGCGGAGGCCGCCGAGGCGTAAGGATCGAACAGCGAGCCTGAAACTGGCGCCGTGTTGGGTGGCGGTGGGGTCGCGAAATTGGGGCTGGCATAGATCGAACTGCCGTAGCCGCCACTGGCCGCTGGAGGGGTGGTGCCGGTTTGACCGTACGGCGAGGTGCCGATGGCGGGCGATTGAATCGGAGCGAGATTGGTTTGTGGGGTTTCGCCGTAGTTGGTTTGCGCGATCGAAGGCGCCGAATCCACCACGACCACGACGCATCCCAACGAAGCCGCCATCAAGGTGAGGACGATTCGAGAGAATCCTCCTATGATGACGCCCGCCTGCGGAGCGACGAAGTGGTGAAAATGGTTCGCCAAAGGGATGCACTTTGAATTCGGCGGGCGCGGTCGAAACAACTACTTGAGTCGATTTAGCGATTTCCACGAACTTTCGTCAAGATAAATCTGAGCGGCAGTTGGCTCGTTTGATCAACAATTCATTGGAAAGAGGGAAGCACAGCGATGGAAGATTTAGACATTTCACAATTGGCTCGGTACCTGCACATCACTCCGGACCAAGTGATCAAGATGGTTTCGCGAGGAACCTTGCCGGGCCGGCGGGTCGGAGGGGAATGGAAATTCAACGAAGCCGAGATTCATCATTGGCTGGAAGAACGCATTGGATTGAGTGACCAAGGCGAGCTGGATCAGGTCCGTGCGGTGCTGCATCGGCAGTCGGAGGCGCCTCCTCACTCGTTGGCGGAGATCTGCCCGGTTGAGTTGGTTGCCAACCCGTTCGTGGCCAGGACTCGCGGCAGTGTGATTCGCAACATGTGCGAACTTGCCAGCCGGACCGGGATGCTGTGGGATGCGCCGGCGATGGCCGAAGCGGTCGCGACTCGCGAAAAATTGCATCCGACGGCGCTGGATTGCGGTGTTGCTTTGCTTCACCCTCGCCGCCCGCAAACGTCGATTTTGGCCGAGTCCGTGTTGGCGATGGGAATCTGTCCAACGCCGGTCGCGTTCTCGGACACCGGGCAGCTGACGGACATTTTCTTTTTGATCTGCTCTTATGACGACAGTTCGCACCTGCGTATTTTGGCTAAATTGAGCCGAATTGTCTCCGATGAATCCTTCTTGGAAGGCGTGCGTGCAAGTGACACGCCTGCGGACGCTTGGGCAATCTTGAACGAAGCCGAGATGTCACTCGATGAGAATCACACCTTCTGAGTTGGACGAATCCGTCCCACGGTCGGGGCAACACAATGCTTCGGCGACGATTGCTGCTCCATGCATCGTCGCTTGGGTGGGCAGGTCATCGGATCCGTTGGCGCAGCACGCCAAGGCTTTGTGCGAGCAGAACGCGGACGCCGTTGCCACTTGTCCAGACGTTGCGTCACTGATTGAATCGCCTCCGCGACTTCCGCTGACTCACGTTTTGTTGGCTCAAACCGACCGCTCGCATCCGATTGAAGCGGAACAACTCCGCGAGTTGCAGCGCGTCGCTCCGAACGCGAGCGTGGTGCGCTGGTTGGGGCCGCTGGTGGCTCCTTCCGTGGGCTTGCCCGGGCAACAGGGATGGATTGAAACCATCAGTTGGCGAGACAGTTTGCAAACACTTCCGGTGTGGTTGAACCGCTCGCGTGCAGAACATGAATCTCGGGCGGGGTCCCATTCAACGCCAACACGGCCCGCACAAGGCTTGGTCATTGTTTCCAGGTCTTGGGCGACCGCAGACGCGATCTTTGACGCGATGGAATCGATCGCGGGCGAGCGTGACCAGCCGGTTCCAGTGATGACGTGGCGTCGTGATCGACTGACGCGAGCCGATCGGCTTGCTTCCGCGCATGTGGTTTGGGATGACTCGGTTTGGCGGCCTGCCGATCCGAAGCCCTTTCAGGTGCCAGAGGATTTGTCGGGGCGAAGTTACCGGCACATTTGGATGACTGGGATGGCGACTCCCGCTCAGATCCACGCCGCACGGCGGTCCGGTGTGTCGGCGGTTTGGAACAAGCCGACTCGTCGTGAGTCGCTGGAGTCTTTGTTGGCTTGAGCTGTCCGCGGGGCATTGGCGGATTCTTGACGGTGCTGGTTCTGGGATGACGCAGGCTGCTTTGTAAGTCGAAGAGGCTGCGGTGCATGAAAAAACCCGCCCACGAAAATCGCAGGCGGGCTTTGTGTGCCAATTGGAGTGGCGAAGCGAACTAGCAACCGGTGCAAGGCGATGCGCTGACCGTGGCGCCACAGCTTCCGCAACCGCTGCCAATCGACGGTGCCGATTGATAGTGGATGGGGGTGCTGCATCCGCTCGCTCCGTTGCCACCCATGATGACCGATGGTCCCACGTTGATGGCTGATCCGGAGTGATAACCACCGACGGTGGCTGATTCGGCACAAGGCGTGAAGGATTCTTCGACCAAGGTCGGAACCATCTTGCAGACTTGGACCTTCTTTTCCTGGGTCACGGTGACGGGAACACTGACGGTGTATTCTTCGATCACTTGTTCAGCGACTTGGTCGTAACGAGTGGTCGAGTAAGGTTCGACGGTGTATTCCGGAACGTTGTAAGTGAAGCTGACTTCCTTGGTGCGTTCTTCGGTTTTGTAGGTGACGTAGGGAATCGTTTCGGTTTTGGTGACCGAGGTGTAAGTCAATTGCTTACGAATGCGAGTCCGGGTTTCGTCGTTGTACTGGACTTCTTTGCGAGTGCGAGTGCGAGCTTCGTCGACGTACTGCACAACTTGTTTGGTACCAGTCCGAGTTTCGGGTTGGTAGACGATTGTCGTGCACTCGTAAGGAACTTCGGTCGCTTGTTGTTCGTAAACGGTGTAGTTCACGATTTGCGATTCGGTGGTGCTGGTCGTGACAGGAACTTCTTCCGTCACAACGTTGGGAACCCAAACGCGTTTGGTGATGGTGCTGGTCGTCGATCCACAGGCGGTGGATGCAGGCGACGAGTAGGAAACCCCGCCACCGCAACCGGCGAGGACTTGCCCGCAGCCGTTGCCGCAGCCGCCACATTTGGAAACGCAACCGCCGCACGAGCGGCATCCGCTGCAACGGCGTCCGCACGATCCGCCGCAAGCGGAGGAGACCGACGAAGTCGAACCGCAACCGCCGACGTAAGTGACGTTGGTCGCAACCGGTGCTGCGGCGACTTCAACGACCTGTTGTTCCCAGTGACCGTAGTCCTTGGTGACGGTTTGCATGGTGGTCTTTGGAACCGCCACTTCGATGGTGCGGCTCTTGGTGACTGGCACAGCGTTGACAACGGTGCGAGTCTTTTGAGTCGTCACGGCTTGAGGCACGTTGACCGTGTAGGTGAAGGTTTCGTCGACCAACTTAGGAACCTTGACGGTGTACGTTTCTGGAACGTCGACCAGGGTTGGCACGCGAACGGTGTACTCTTCAGGGATTTCGGACCACTGAGGAACCGACTCCGTGACTTCGACTTGTTTCTCTTCTTTCACGGGAACCAAGACGGAGTAAGTGATCGTCTTGGTGTCCGTCTTGGGAACGTTGACGACTGTCGTGCGATACTTTTCTTCCGTCACGGGAACCGTCTTGTAAACGGTTTTGGTGCGGAAGCGAGTTTCGGGTTGGTTTTCGGTCACGTTGACCATGCGTGATTCGGTCACGTAGGTCGGTTTCATGACCACGCGATAACCGACCACTGGTTCGCAGATGGTTTCGCGAAGAGGGGCCGAGGAGGTGACGACTGAACCGCCCATCACCGATGCGCCGCTGCTGTAAACAACGCCGGTTGAATACGTGTGGCTCGGGACGACATAGCCTTGGCCGCAACCAACCGCGCCGCCGCAACCGCTGCTGACAACGGGAGCCGATGCACCGCACGGATCGGAGCATCCGCCGCATGGCACGCATTGGGCCATGGTGGTGGCAACCATGGAAGCGAAACAGGTCGCGACGATGGCTGCGAAAGTGGATCCAAACTTCACTGGAGAATTCCTCAAAGAGTCTTAAACAACGATGGATACGAATGCCAATCGAGGTCCGACGGCACACGGGAAGGGGTGATTTGATACTCTGGGACGAGCCCGGAGAGTGTTCCTTTGTCCATCTCCTGCGGGTGGTTGTCGCAGCGTCGATGGGGGCATGTCCTTGTTCCGATGCAACAGATTAGATCAGTCCCGAAAGGTTACAATCGTTCAGGTCCTAAAAAAGCACCTAATTGTTGCAATGAGCACAATCCTTGCAACCGACGCAATCATCCTACAGCACGCAGGTTTCGCGTGGTCAACCAGCCGGGGCTCCTAGATCGGGGGGCCCAAACGATCGCGGGTGGGAAATCCTAGGAACATTTGCTTTTCCCCGGCGGCGTCCCTCGTGAGAGAAGATTCTGGTTGATAAATTTCTTCTTTCGCACACTCAGTCCCTTCAGCGATTGGATCGTCCGGGGGACTCCGTTGTGAGGCCGGCAGCCACTGATGGCTTGGTCTCGACCGAACTTGCACCTTCCGAAGAAATCTATGAACGCCCTGTTAGACTCCCTCCGTTGGGCCGCCCGCACCGGATCGTCCGCCATCGTCATCGCGGTGGCGTGCGGGATCACGCCTGCCATCAGCTTTGCTGCCAAACCGGGGCAACCCGTGGTCGCTCGCGTGGAAATGCAATTTGCGAAGGATGACAAGGTCGTTGATGTCATCGCCAAAGGTGACTTGTTGACGGTCGTGGAAGATCGCGGCGAGGACTACGTGATCGTCACCCACGATGGGACGCGGGGGGCAGTGGACAAGGTCAACGCCTTGGAATTAGCGGAATCGACTGAGATTTACACCGATTTGATCGAAGAATTCCCCGAGGAAGGCCGCTACCACACGCTTCGTGCCTCGGCTTGGTGGGCGTTGGGAGAACAGGACAAGGCGATGGAGGACTTCAACAAAGCCATCGAAAAGGGCTACGAAGAGGCCCACGCTTACAGCAGTCGCGGTTTGTTCTACGCCGCTCGCGGTGAACATGACGAGGCCATCAAGGATTACGAGCGTGCCTTGCAGCTGGATCCCGAAGACATCACGCCGATCATCAATCGTGCCGCTGTCCGGATGGCTCAGCGTGAATTCGAGGCGGCAATTGGGGATTACACCGAGGCTCTGGAGGTTCGGGAGGGGAACGCCGGCCTGCTTCGCCAGAGAGCGCTGGCGTACAAGTCCGCGGGCGAAATGGAAAAGGCAATCCAGGACTACGATGCGATCGTGGACGACAACCCGGAAGATGTCGCTGCGGTCATGGGACGCGGCTACATCCGATTTCAACAGCATGAGTACGCGGCTGCGGCGGCTGATTTTTCAGCGGCGATCGAGCTGAATGAAAAGGATCCTGTGGCTTGGAACAACCGTGGCTACAACCGCTACCAACTCGGCAAAGCCAAGGAAGCTCTCACGGATTACGAGCGGGCGATTGAGTTGGCGCCGGAGTACGGATTGGCTCACCAGAACCGGGCTTGGTTGCTGGCCACGACCGAGGATGAATCATTGCGGGACGCGGATGCCGCCGTGGAAGCGGCGAAAAAGGCTTGCGAGCTGAACGGCTATGGCAACATCAGCGATCTGTCTGCACTCGCGGCCGCCTTGGCAGCTCAAGGCGAATTCAAGGAGGCAGTGGGCTGGCAAGAAAAGGTGGTTGAGTCGGCTCCGGAGGACGCGAAGGAGTTTGCTGGCAAAATCTTGGATCGATACCGAGCTGAAAAGCCTTACATCGCGGATCCGATTGCGGCTGAAAAAGCGGAACTTGCTGCCGCCGAAAAGGAGGCCAAGAAGAAAGCTGATCAAGAGAACGCGGAAGCGAAGAAGGCCGCTGCGAAACAGTTGGCGGAGCAGGCTGAGAAGGAGGCCGAAGCCACGGGCCTGGAAAAGGCCGAGTCGCGTTGAGAGCGTCTTAGCAGACGAATTCCAGTGCCGATTGAGAACGCTGGCCTTGGCACGTGGACGGCACACTCTCGTCACGATCTTGGTGTGGATGCCCCCCACACGAACTTCGTACGCTCCACTTTTTTAGAAATTCTCGGCAGAAAGACTCAAGAATTGGCGGACCGCCGAATCAATTGGGGTTGCCGTGGTTCCCGCCGATGTCCGACCATCGCGCGGCGGACACAAGGCTGTTCTCTTCGTCTCCAAGGATGGTGAAGAAGAGAACCCAAACGCTTTGTGCTGATTGAACTTTTCCATCGTCCAAGGAGGGACGAGAGTGCAAACGACTCATCAACTGGCTGGCGTTCTCGATCGATCACGGCAAATTCGTTGGTTTGCTCAGCACCTCATGATTCAGTTCATGACGGCGTGCTTTGCGCTTTCGGCTTTGGCATCGTCCGCTGCGGGCAACGACGCTGTTTTGCTGGAGTTCTCTTCGGCTCAGTGCGGCCCGTGTTTGGCGATGAAACCGGTCGTCTCCGAATTGATCGCTCGCGGTGTTCCCGTCCGCCAAGTGGACGTCAACAAAGAAGCCCATTTGACCCGCCGCTTCGGAATCCGCAGCACGCCAACCTACGTGGTGCTTCGGGAAGGCGAAGAAGTCACGCGATTGTTGGGCGTTCAATCGGTGAGCGAACTTTCCGCCGCGTTGAACCAAACCGCTGCCGGGCCGTTGATTCCGACACGCAGCACTTCGACCGAGCCGGCGTGGAGCGAACCTCAAACCCGCTTGGCTCCCCTGACCTCCGGGCAAAATGCAGTCGATCGCAGTCCACGACGCGCGATTCGCAAGGAACGAGCCGACAGCGATTCGAATCCTGCGAACGATTGGCAGGCAATGAACAACGCTGCTGCACCGTCCGCTCAATTGGTGAGCTCACGAGACGCGGCGATGGAGCCCATGCCCAGCATGTCTCTGGCTGATGCGATCGAAAAGGCAAAGGCCGCGACGGTACGCCTGCGAGTGTTCGACGGTCGTGGCTACGGAGCTGGTACAGGAACGATCATCGATACCAACGGCGATGAAGCCTTGGTGCTGACCTGCGGTCACCTTTTCCGTGACGGCGAAGGCAAAGATCGAATTGAAGTGGATTTGTTCGTCGCGGGGGAAGTTCGGACCGTCGCTGGACAAGTCGTCGACTACGACGCGGGCGATCGTGACATTGGCTTGGTCGCCATTCGGCCCGGGTTTGCGGTGGAGCCTGTGAAAGTGATTCAAGAAGGCGAGACCGTCAAAGTGGGGCAGACGGCATTCAGTTTTGGATGCGATCGCGGCGATGATCCCAGCCGCCGTGACACCCGCATCACGGGGGTCGACAAATACAATCAAAATCTCGGTGCATCCAATCTTGAGATCGATGGCGCTCCGATCGATGGCCGTAGCGGAGGTGGCTTGTTCGATGACCGTGGTGTGTTGATCGGTGTTTGCAACGCCGCCGATTACAAGTCCGATCTCGGGATCTACACTGGACCGGGGTCGGTTCACTGGCAGTTGGAGCGAATTCAGCTGGGACGTTTGTATCAAGGCAGTCCCGCGGCTCCCGTCAGCAACCAATTGGCAGCGACGCAGTCCAGTCCTGCAGCACCTGCGAACCAATTCGTTAACGAACCAGCACTCAATGCTCCCAGTCAGTTCGGTGCCAACGTCGCAGCGGCGGCAGCCTCTGCGCCAGCCATGGCATCCGCCGGAACGGCGACCGAGATGATCGTGATTTTGCGGGATCCTGACGGCCAGCAACGCGAACAGGTGATGACGTTGAGCAGTCCCGATGCCGATCTGGTCCGACAAATTCGCCAAGCTGCGATGAGCCGGTAGTGATGGCAGGTCGAGGCCTGCGATACACACTTGGTATCCTGTTTTGCCGCGTCATCCCAGCATCGATCTTCCGGTATCGCTGCATGGAAATCGTGCGGCTCGACGATGTGTCAAAGAAAGATGTGCCAAAGAACCAAGGGGCGAATCAGCGATCGGAAGAGGCTCCTTACCGAGTTCGGCTGGCTGAGTCATCCGACGAGCTTGCGAAGATCGAACGTGTGACGCTATTTGATCGATGTTCGTATCAGCAAAGTGCGGGCTCCGGCATTGCTTCCGATTCAGACGAGCCATCCCTTTCCGCGTACGGATTGGCTCGGGACACCGTTTCGGGATCCAAAGTCGGGGCAACCGAGCCGGCTCAGTCCTGGAGTGAAATCGTTGGGGGCGTTTGGATCGCAACCGACCGATTCATTGAATCGGACCTGCATTTGCAAATCGACTTGGCCAAGCATCAACGCTGGCTTTTCGCGGCGAGATTGTCGCCTGAGGTTCGCGGTCGCGGCGCCTATTCAACGCTGCTTCACGAAGTGCTCGCGGCAGAATCCCCGACTGGATCCGGAGCGGCCAGTCAAGTGACTGCTCGCGATGAGGTGACGGCGGTTTGGGCCGCGATCAATCCAACGAACCACCGCAGCGTGAGGGCTCATGCTCGATTCCGAATCGCGACCGCCGGGCGGATTCACTTGATTCGGATTGGATCACTCGCCGTTGGTTGGCGAGGCAGATCGTCCGCTGGATTCCAGTTGTCGATCAATCGAAGCTGGACGATTCGTGGAACCGAGTTTCCGATTTTGATGCGGGTCACAAAGGTTTGAAGCGGGCCGCGATCGCCCGACTGGTCAAACGCGTCTAGACGCCCATCGTTCCAGATCGTGCCGGGCTTGGATTGCCGGCGGCGGCAGACACGGCGGCCTGTTGCAGGTGGATCATCAATTTCTTGTGGTCGCGAACGACTCGCAGGAACTCGTCTTCGCTGACGGGTTTTTGAATGTAGTCGCAAACTCCCAGTTCATCGCATCGAGTTCGATACGAAGCTTCCTCGCAGGCGGTCAACACCACAGTGGTGACACGTGCGGCGTCAGACTGCAGTTCTCGCATTTCTTCCAGCACGTCGATTCCAGTGCCATCGGGCAGGATCATGTCCAGGAGCAGCAAGTCCAATCGCGGGGCGCGTGCGAAGATGCCGGTTCGTTTCATGAACAAGATCGCTTCATGAACGCTGCGAACCAGCGTCAATCGGTGGTGCAGACCGCTTCGTCGCAGCGCGTGGATTGTCACCCGCGCGTCAACCAAACCGTCTTCGACCAACAGAATTTCCATTGGTTTGGTGCGTGAATCGCCTAGCATTCTACAACTCCCTTTCGATCAGTTCGGCTTCGAGACGTTCATGACGGGTCATCTGACGTGTGAAGTGGGCAACCTGTTCGGCAAAGCTGACCACAGCCGATCGATCACAACCTCGATATTGTAATTCCTCCGACTGCTCCACGAGATCACAAAGGTCCAGGTACAGCCTTTGATGCTGTTCGAGGGCCAATTGAAGCTGTTGCTGCACCTCTGCAAAGTCAGGCGAGGCATTGGCCAGTTGGGGGGTTGGGCCGACGGTTCTCAGGTAGCCGTAGGACTCTTCCAGGCCAAATTGAAAGGCGATGAGGTCTCTCAATTCGCCAAGGGCACGCACAAATTGCTTGATTAGAGCTTGGCTGGTCGTGTCGGGGTCCCAGTGTTCCGCCTCGCAGAGAGCTCTCAATTCACTGGCTGCGAGCCAGAGATTGGGATTGCTGTCCTTGATTTCTTGCAGAAAAGCCGCGTTGATCAAGATTGTTTGGGAGGTGTTGTCACCGTCCCGGACCATCGCAGGCGGGGCGATCATTGGTACCACCCTCCGAAGATCGGGTTTTGCGCTCGTCATGCCAGTGTTATTCCTCCGTGCTTTGGTGGCCCGTGCTCTGGAAGATCATGCCCAGCAATCGAGTCCAGGGCAGAGACAGTGAGAGTACGACTGTGGGATCATGTCGTCAAGGAATTTTGCCAGGGGGGTGGCGTGGAATGTCACCTCATCGCAGGTTGTCGAGGAGCAGAGTTCCCCTAATCGTTGCGGTTTGACGGAACGAAGACGACAACTGGGGGTGACGCCGTGATCATCTGTCATGCATCGATCGAATTCTGAGGACACTTCTGAACCGATTCTTATTAGGATCTTTGCAATTGCCCCGTTTGACGAGTGGACTTTTGAAGACATGATGTCACTTTGTCCGGTGCCCTGCCTCCCACGCCCCCTTCAAAGTTCCGTGAATCAATGATCTCGACGCGTTTGCTGCCGGTTGCTTGCTTGCTTCTCTCCTCGTTGGCAGGGCTGGCCGTCACGCCAGTTGTTGCCGAGGAAACCGTTGGGAAGATTCTTGAGAAGGCCAAGAGTTTGGTCGACGTCGATGATTCGAGAGCTCCCGGAACGACGGCTTCCGGGGAGCCAATTGTCGATCCGATGCGAGACATGCAGTCCAACGCGATCAAGAAACAATCCGCACCTTGGGGACATTGGGGCAGCAACCCCAAGAAGTACAGTACCTGGACCAACCACAGCAATCGGATGGTGCCGCTCTACACGTTCGGCTTCACGCTGAATGAATTGCGAGAAAGAGGAAGCCTGTACAGCAACCCGGGTCGCATGCGCGAGCACTTCGGACGCGTGGATGAAAAGACGCTGAACCCCAACGCCAACTACCACGATCAAGTTGACGTTCATGATTTGCAGATGGCCGCAGCGAAGGCGGGCAAACGGCATGTGATCCTGATGGTCTTTGACGGAATGGATTGGCCAACGACGCGTGCGGCGGCTCTGTATCACAATCAAAGCAATCGCTATGACACTGGCCGGGGGACTGGGTTGTTGTTCCAAGACTATCGTGGCGTGAAGACCGATTTCGCGTTCATCGTCACGACACCGTTTTCGTCCGGCACGAAGTATGACGTCAACTCACAAACCGTCACGGCACCCAATTCCGAGTCCACCGGTGGCTTCTCCGCCGAGCATGGGGGAGCGAAGCCATGGCATGAGCAATCTCGTCGTGAATATGTGATTGGACAAGACCGCTTGGTCCCGCACACAGTCGCTGATTCGGCTGCGACGGCAACTAGCCTGATGGCCGGCGTGAAGACTTACAACGGTTCGATCAACGTGCTGCCTGATGGATCACACGCCGTGCCAGTCGCTCAAAAATTGCAAGCCGATGGCTTCAAGGTGGGGGCGGTGACCAGTGTTCCGGTCAGCCATGCCACTCCCGCGGCTTCGTATGCAAACAACGTCATTCGTCAGGACTATCAAGACATCAGCCGAGACTTGGTTGGGCTGCCATCATCCTCCCATCGCAACGACCCGCTGCCTGGATTGGACTTGTTGATCGGCGGCGGATGGGGCGAAGGCACCGGGGAAGACAAATCCCAAGGCGACAACTTCATGGAAGGAAACAAATACTTCCACGAGTCGGATCGTGATGCGTTGAAGAAGGCTTACGCAGAGGGAAAGCCTCATTCGTACGTGTTGGTTGAACGGACCGAGGGTCGCCCCGGCGCGGACGTGTTGCAAGAAGCGACCGAAAAAGCCATCGCGGAAGACACTCGCTTGATGGGCTACTTCGGAACCAAAGGCGGACACCTCCCCTTCCAAACTGCCGATGGCAATTTCAATCCGACCTTTGACGTCAAGGGAACAGAGCGATACACCCAAGCCGATGTGGTTGAAAATCCAACGCTGTCTGACATGACTCAGTCCGCCTTGCAGTTCTTGTCGGCCCCGAAGAAGGGCGCCGATGAACGATCCAAATTCTGGTTGCTGGTCGAAGCTGGCGATGTTGACTGGGCCAACCACGCGAATAATTTGGACAGCAGCATCGGTGCGGTGCTCAGTGGCGACAAAGCCTTTGCAACCATCGTGAACTGGGTCGAAGAGAATGAGGCATGGGACGACACCGCAGTCTTCGTCACCAGTGACCACGGTCACTTCTTGGTGATCGAAAACGTCGACGCGATCAGCAACGCAGCCCAGAAAGCCGCGGCTGCGAATCGCTGATTCCGTGAGCCCATCGGGGCTGGACTGGAAAGGTTGAAGTGCCTTTGCAATCACCCCGCCTTCCCGCCGCCATCAAAGTCCCTTGCAGTGTTGCCGAGTTCGTCGGATCAAAAGGAAGTGAATCTCAATGACAATCCGCTGGGGACTGATCGGCACGGGTGACATTGCCCACAAACGCGTTGCCGCGGCGATCAAGGACGACCCTCGTTCCGAATTGGTCGCCGTTTGCCGGCGCAGCGAACTGGAACTGAATCAGTTTGCGGATCAGCACTGCGTTCCACACCGATTCACCGACGCGGAGCAATTGATCGCATCACCAGAAGTGGATGCGGTTTACATCGCCACACCCGTCGATTGCCATTGCCCGCAAACCATCGCGGCGGCCGAGGCGGGCAAGCATGTTTTGGTTGAAAAACCAATGGCGATCGATCCGGAACAATGCCAACGCATGATCACTGCCTGCGAACGCGCGGGGGTGACCCTGGGCGTCGCCTATTACCGACGTTTCTATCCTGCCGTTGAACGGATCCAACAACTGATCCAGTCAGGGACTTTGGGCCGTGTGCTGTCGATCGCTTGCGTGACCGGCAACCCCAACCGGTTTCCTGCTGATGATTGGCGGGTGGTGCTTGCCCGAGGTGGCGGAGGACCGTTGATGGACATCGGGAGTCACCGGTTGGATTTGTTCCTGCACTTGATCGGCGATATCCGATCGGTTCAATCCAGCCGAATCGATTCCGCTGACTTCGAAGCGGAACAGGTGGCGACGTTGTTGATGCAATTCAACAACGGTGTCCACGGTGTGTTGCAAAGTTACTTTGGCACCGTCAACGCTCCCGATCGCTTGGAGGTCATTGGAACGGACGGTCGGGTCACCATCGAAGAACTCAACGGCGACGAACTGAAGTTGTTCACCGCGGACGGACTCACGCGAGAATCCCATCCACCGGCGGACAACCTGCACGCGCCGTTGATCGAAGACTTCACGCTGGCGTTGGAAGAAAATCGCGAGCCGGGAATCACTGGATCGCGTGGCAAGCAAACCAACGACATCATCGAAATGGCTTACGCAAACGCCGACGATTCCAAAGGAGTCGTTGACGTTCGGTCTTGAGTCAATCGTCAGCGGGGGCACCGTCTTTGAGCACGAACTTGGCTGTGAGTCGGGCAACTTCCTCTGCCAAGCCCGCTTCCGTCACGCTCTTGAGAACCTCGGTGAAGTCCTTGTAGGCATCCGGCGCTTCGTCCCGCGGGTACACTCGGCAGTTGCTGATCACGTCGTGGTCGAGCAGGTTTTTGTCGACGACCATTTGGTTGAGATTCTTCTTCGCTTTGGTTCGACTGAGTTGTCGTCCCGCACCGTGATTGACGCTGAACGCCGACACGGATGCACCGGGTCGAGCGACCATGATGGAGGAGCCATCGCGAGGGTTCCCCGGCAGCAGGATCGGGTGACCGGTCGATTCAAAATCGGTGCCCGCCAATTGTTCATGCCCCGCCGGGAACGCTCGCGTCGCGCCTTTTCGATGGACCCATTGTTGGCGTCCGTCGACCGGTTCTTGGCGAGCGATGTTGTGGCTGATGAAGTAGATCAATTCGCCTCGAATTCCCGGGAACACTTCACGGAAGGATTCGAGCACCAATTGATTGATCAGCAGGTGATTGACCGTTGCGAAGTTAGCTCCCATGGCCATGTCGCACAGGTACCGCTGGCCTTCGGGGGAGTTCGCTTCGGCGTAACACAGTTGCGGATCGCCAGCGGGAAACGCCAGGCCACTGGATTGGAAATGCGACTTCATCGCGCGGAATTGTCCCATCGCTAAATCGTGACCGAAACCACGTGACCCGCAATGAGACAAGAACGCGACGCGACCGTGTCGCAGTCCCCACTGTTCACCAACGGATCGTAGTTTGGGGCATTGTGACAACGACACGACCTCGGCTTCACCAAAATGGTTGCCCCCGCCGTAGCTCCCCAGTTGCCGAAACTTGCTTTCAATTCGATCGCGTTTGTCTCGGTCGCGTCCCATCCATTCCAATCTCGCTGCAAGCGTGTCGGTTGATCCATCGGGAGCGGAATGCGATGCGTCTTCGCAGCGGTTTGCCCAGGCCTTAGGGATGCCCAACTTCTTGAGCACCGACTTCGAGGCACCTTCGGTCGCCACCTGGAAACCAAGCGGTCCGTCAACACTGCGGCTTTTGGGGACATGTCGTTGACCACGGCCTGCGCCGGTGGGGACTCGTTTCGCAATCGCTTGGATCACCCGGCGACGAATTTTCCAATCCGCGATTTCCTTTTCCGGTAGATCCGTTTGCAGCAAGCTCATGCTGCACTTGATATCGACCCCCACAGGACCAGGATAAACGTGGGTCGGGGAGACCATCACACAACCCACCGGCGCACCGTAACCGACGTGGGCGTCCGGGTTCAGCACGACTTGCGAAACGCCAGGAGCCAAGCGACTGTTGATGGCTTGTTGAAAGGTTTGACTTCCAAACGATTGCCGGATGGGATCGGTCCCGATCACGGTGATGGGCGAGCAGTTATCGCCGACCGGCAAACTTGCCATCGCTGGGCCGCTGATCTGCAGCATTTCGTGCATGGTGTCCATCGCACTTGTCCTCTTGAGTTCTTTCATGAGCTTGATTGAACAACAAGAGAACACGAGTTTTCAAAGGTTCGCGGCGAATCCTTTGAAACCGAAGCTACATCAAGAAGCGACCTGGTCAATCAGCTCGCGTGGGAAGCGTTCCGCGGAACAATTCGATCAGTTCTGTTTGGCGATTGAACAGATCTTTGGAGAGGGGTTGTTCGACTTTCGGCAAACGCCGGGGGCGGTCCCCACCTTGGCTTTCAGTCGGGGCGAGGGCTGGGGTTTCGCTCGGTGAAAGTTTGACGTCGCTGTTTGCGAGTGGCGACCATGAGGGGGACGTTTCAAATTCTTCCTTGGACGTTTGGACCCCAAGTGATTCTTTTACAAACGAGGCCGCTGCGACCTGTTTGAGAGGCACTGCGTTTGGTGATGTTGGGGAGTTGGACTCAGGGCGAGTTTCTTTCAATTCGCTGAGTCGTGGAAGCTGATCAATAAAGCTTTCCAAGGTTTTTAGGAGCGCCGAATCGCTGGGCAAGGACGTCGTGTGTTGGCGATGGGAAGTCTTCTGGCCATGGTCTTGCTGGGCCATTCTCACCAAAGGGCTCGCCGCGGGATCGCCTGGCACACAGTGCTTCAAGATTTCCCGCAGGTTGGCCTCGGTGATTCGGCGGGTTGGACGACTGGAATGAATCGGACGAATCAGCTGGAGATCGCCGGCATCGTCACTCAGGCTTTGATCGTGACATTGAGCGCACCGGGCCAAAAGGATGGGTTGAATTCGTGCTGTGAAGGCATGCAGCAACCAAGAGTCCATGACCTCTTCGTGCAGTCGGTCGGTCGGGGTGGACTTCGGTGGAGCAATCGGCAAATCATGGTTTTCATGAATGCTCGTTGAAGACACCGCCAGGACGTGCTCTTCGGTCGTCTCGACGTAGCTGGCCTGTTGAACATCACTTGGCGGAGAATCGGAGGAGTCTGGGCGGGCGATGTTCCGAAGTCGTGATTCCAGGTGTTGAGCTTCGGTGTTGTTGGGATCGAGTTGATAGACGTCCATCAACTGCTGAACCGCCTGAGGATGCAGTCCTTGGTCGACACACCAACGGGCAGCAGACAAGGCTCGCGGCAGTGGTCGTGGCGATGTTCTGGCGGCGAGCCATTCCTGGCGAAGTTCAAAGAGTGCCTCCAGGTTGTCTCGTGCACCGATCACCTCTTTGGCAGGGAGTCGGATTTCCGAACCGCCCCGACGGATGACGATGGATTCACCAGCGATTTGCACGTCACCCCGGAGGACGCGGTCATTGCGAAGCAGGATGAAATCGGATTGGTCGTCGGGTGAATTCGATGCCTTTGAGTGCCCTGACGCGTTGTTTTCGGAGGCATTCGTCACGGACGCAACGGATTGTGCCATGAGGTCGTGGGATGGGCGAATCCCGCCGATCATGATCCCTGCCAGCACGAACCAACTGGCGCACCACAGGAACCAACGCGGAGTGTCAAAACGCTCTGACGCAAAACGCGGAGGCACCCATCGACCTGCCGCGAAAATTTTTCGCGTTGGAGCGGGGTGGACTTCTACATGCGGGAAAAACTGGTTCATATTCGACGCAGCTACCAAAACGGAGGGCTCGGAGTCAACGTACGACCTTGCATTTTCAGCATTCGGACTGAATTGGCACATGATTTGACTGACTTTGACACTGGCGTGTATTCCGCGGTTGAGAACCTTCTCGGGAAATTGAGGCTTTGAAACACGAGGGCGCCCGGGTTTGGGCTTTCGGTCGTGTGCTGCTTTTCGAGACACTCGCCGGGCTTGGTTTCAACGTAATTTTCAGTGCTCACCGACCCCTCGTTTCGACGATCCACCATGCTCCTTGACGGACCATCCATTCGCTCCGGTCGTTCTCGAACTGTTCGGCAGTCTGCGATATCAAAGTCGCTTGGCTGGGGACTGGCGATTTGCTTCTGTGCAGGGGTTGCGTGCAGAGCGAATGGTCAGGGCGCTGTTCCAAATTCGTCGGCCGTTCCAACGCCAGCAGCGTCCGAGCAATCCATTCTGCAGGTCGCGGCCTACGCACCGTTTCAAGCCGATGAGTCGTCTGGCACCGCGGCGACCGGAGGGGGAACCGCAGAAGCCACTCCCAAGCCGAAGAACGACCTGAGCAGCGTGGAAGCGGTTGTCGCGGAAATTGAATCCGTGAACAACGACGCGATCTTGGATCCGATGTTGAAGAATCGGTTGCTGGAGTCTCTCAAGAGTCTGCAGGCCGTCTTGACCGCGCGGCAAGAATTCGGCAATCGCGTGGCGTCGTATGAAAAGTCGCTGCTGTCGATCGCGGAAGAAAAGAAACGTTACAAAACGCTCGCCGCGCAAGAAGTTGTGGTCACGCCAATCGAAGCGGATCGCTACATGGCGATTGAGCAAATTCAGCAGAGACAAGCGGAAGCCAGCCTCAGCTTGGATGCTGCGCGCAGCAAGTTGCAGAAAATCGAGTCGGACATCACGACTCGGAAAGAGACCTTGGAGAAACTGCCCGAGCAAATTGTTCAGACCCGGAAAGAAATTGAACGACTGTCTGGCGAAACGATCGGCGAAATCAATGATGATCCCGACGGACGTTTGCGCCATATTCGGGAGATTGAACTGAAGGCAAAGCTGGAAGAAGCACGCCAACGTTTGGCGGCGTATCAGCAACAGCAGACGCTCTTCGAATCACAGGGCGACCTCTTGCCGTTGATGAAAACGGCAGCGGAAAAGGAATTGGCCGAAGCGGAAGCAAAGGCGCAAGCCTGGTCGGCAACCTTGGCAAAGAAACGCCAAAGCGAAATCGGCAAGGATCTGAAAGATTTCAAACGACAATTGGAAGCCAAGGGCGATGACCCCGAAGACTCATTGATCTTATCGCTCCAAGATCGCTGGATACGGATCGCCGGCGAGAAAGATCGCATCAGCCGAACGCTCAACGACGAGAGGGCGGAACTCGACAAGCTGTCCGAACGCCGCACGAAAATCGAGAAGGACATTGAAGAGAACATCGCGACGTCCGGTGGGTTGACCAGCACGTTGGGGGTCGAGTTGCTGTTGCTCAAGAACAAACTCCCTGCCCTGACGCCCATCAGTGCTCGCATTACCGAGTTGCGGCAAAGCATTGAGAGCAATCGGGCGCTTCAAACGCAATTGGAGTTGACCCTGGAAGGGATTCTGGACAACTCATCGATCGGGCTCTCACTGGAGAACATCGAAGGCGTTTCGATGCCACAAGGAAAACTGACTGAAGATGAAATTCGGTTGGTCAACAAATTCATCTCCGATTTGAGCGACTACATCGTTCAGATGGTCAGCCTGCAAAGCCAGTTGGAGCAAAAGCAAAGGCTGGTTCTGAATCTGAATTCGATCATCGATACAAAAATCGTCTGGATCAAAAGTCAGCCAGCCTTTCGGTTGAACGACCTGGTGGTTTCATGGCAGGTCTTTCGCGCGATCGTTCACCCCGACAATTTGCTGCTCATCGGACGCTGCGTGCTCAAGGGGCTGCTCAATCGCCCCGAGCTGATCGCGATCGCAATGATTGCAATCTTCACGATTCTTTACGCTGGGGCACGCTTGCGTCGACGAATCGCGACGCACGGGGAACGTGCCCGCAGTCGGCAAAGCGTCTCTTTGAAACCCACTTTGGCGGCGACCGTGCTGTCGTGGGCGTTGGTGCTGCCGTTGGTCGGGTTGCTGTGGATCCTCGGGGACGCGTTGCTGGCGTCCGGTGCCAGCGAAGCGATTGTCCGGGCCACGGCCAAGGCATTTCATTTGGCGGCGGTGGCGGTGACTCCGATTGAATTGTTGCGTCAATGTCTGCGTCGGGAAGGGTTGGCCGTGGCGCACTTTGGTGCCGATGAAACGTCCATCGGGCCGCTTCGAAAATGGTTGCGATTGATGATCGACATCGGCGTGCCACTTTTGATTTTCTACGGCATTGCAGAGAACCTCGGTCGCTGGCAAGCCGCCGCGGCGCTGAGTCGCGTGATGTTGGTGCTGGGGATGATTCTGGTCAGCGTCGTGTTGTGGCGATCGTTTTCGCCCGCCACAGGAGTCTTTTCCAAACACATTCAGCTCAATCCAAACGGTTGGATGTCTCGGCTGAGGTACATCTGGTTTGGATTCATCCTGGTGGTGCCGCTGGCCCTTGCTTTCATCGCCTTGATTGGCCTGAGCAGCGGTGCGCGTGTCTTGGTCGAACAACTCTATCTGACGCTGTGGCTCTGTTTGCTGACTTACTACATCAGCGGATTCGTCAACCGTTGGCTGCTGACCAATCGCCGTCGGTTGACGATGGCAGTTCACAGGGAACGCTTGGAAGAATCGGAGCGTTTGGGAGCGGGCGGAGTCGAAATCGAACCGAGCACTTCGATGGAAGCCTCCGAAATCAATGCACAGACAACTCGATTGTTGCAGACCATTCTGTTCATCGTTGCTTTGGTGGGGGTGGCGTTGGTGTGGTCGCCGGTGTTGCCCGCGGTCGAGTACTTGGACCAAGTCAAACTGGGGTGGACCACCACCGACGGTGACGGCAACGTTTCTCCGGTCACGCTGAAGAACATTGTTTTTGCGATCCCGATCATCGTGTTGACTTGGGTGTCGGTGCGGAACTTGCCTGGCTTGATTGAAGGCGTGTTGCTGGAACGGTTGCCGTTGGACAAACCGGCTCGGTACGCGATCACGACGCTCGGGACCTACGCCTTGATCACCTTTGGCATTTTGATGACGGCCAAGGCACTTGGACTGCACTGGCAGAACATTCAGTGGCTGGTTGCGGCGCTGGGGGTCGGCCTCGGGTTTGGGTTGCAAGAAATTTTTGCGAACTTCGTCAGCGGTTTGATTTTGTTGTTCGAACAGCCCATCCGCGTCGGCGACGTGGTCACGCTCGGCGACACGACGGGCGTGGTGGCTCGGATTCGAATACGTGCGACCACCGTGACCAACTGGGATCGCCAGGAACTGGTGATCCCCAACAAGGATTTGATCACCGGGCGACTGGTCAACTGGACTCTGACCGACAGCACGAACCGGATTGTGGTCAACGTGGGAGTTGCCTACGGCAGTGACACGGAAGTCGCCTGTGAATTGCTGCGAACCATTTGCGATGAGCATCTTAAAATCTCGAAGGATCCCGGTCCGGTGGTGACATTCGAGGGCTTTGGGGATTCGACCCTGAACTTGGTGCTCAGGTGTTATCTGGCGACGCTGGATGATCGTTTGAAGACCATTCATGAGTTGCACACGGAGATCAACAAACGCTTCAATGCAGCAGGGTTGGAGATCGCTTTCCCACAACGCGACTTGCATCTGCGTTCCTTGCCACCCGAATTGATGGAACGGCTGGGGACGTCGCAGAAGAGCTGATCAGTTCGGCTCGGATATTCTTCCCTTTCCGGAGCCGATATCGTGCCGTTTTCTGGTGCTGCTTTTCGGCAGAATTCCACATGGCGCACCTCTCCCGAAACGAAGTTTGGGGAGAGGTCGAGCGACGCCGTTCAGGCGTACGCGAGGGTGAGGGCCGGGCATGGGAAGTGGCGCGGATGGACCTCCCCCGGAAATCTCGCTGAACGCTCGTTTTTCGACCCCTCCCGTTGGCAACGGGCGGGGTTCTCAAGGCGTTACTGGCACCGCGTTTAAAACTGCACGACCTCAGCCAGCGGATTGCGATGGCGATGCCTGCGTGAGACCGCTTTGAACTACAATGGCCAGGAAAAGTGGCGTTCTTCTTCTGGAGTGATTGTTTGATGCGGTTTCGTACCTTGTTTGCTGGTTGTTGTTTGCTCGGATCATTGTCGGCCCCGGTCGCTGAGTTGTCAGCGGAAGAGGCGTCGGCGTTTGAGATTCGTTTGTTGACCCTGGATGCCAATGAAGGCATCGCCGCGGGGGACGTCGATGGCGATGGCAAGACCGACTTGGTCGCCGGACGCAACTGGTTTCGCAACGGCGATTGGGCTCCTCGTCCCTTGCGAGCGATCGAAGACTGGAACGGCTACGTTCAGAGCAATGGCGACTACCTGTTTGACGTTGACTCCGACGGGAAGTTGGATGTGATTGCGGGATCGTTTTTACCCACCGAGGTGAAGTGGTATCGCAATCCAGGCGACGAAGCGTTGCAACTGGGGAAAATGTGGCCCGAGTCCACTTTGGTCGACACAGGGGCCTCCGCCAACGAAGGCCAATTGTTCGAGGACATCGATGGCGATGGCCGTCCCGAATGGATTGTGAACAGCTGGAAGAATGAGGTTCCGACGGTGATTTGGCGGCTTGAACCGACCGAATCGAAGGAGGCCGGAAAGCCAGCCTATGAATTGAAACGTCAGGTCTTAGGAGAACAATTCAATGGCCACGGAATTGGCGTCGGCGACATCAACGGCGACGGTCGAAACGACATCCTGGTCGGTTGGGGATGGTATGAGCAACCCGCCGAAGATCCATGGGGACAACCGTGGATCGCCCACCAAGATTGGAAATTGCACGCCAGTTTGCCAATGCTGATTGAAGACATCGATCAAGATGGCGACCAAGACCTGATCTATGGCGAAGGACACAACTTCGGATTGCAGTGGTGGGAGAACACCGGGGTGGATGAGTCGGGATCCATCGAGTGGAAAGAGCATGAAATTGATCGTCGGTTCAGCCAGCCACACTCGATGATCTGGGTGGACTTGGATGGTGATGGCAGCAAGGATCTTGTGACCGGCAAACGCTACTACGCTCACAACGGAAACGATCCGGGCGGAAAAGAAGTTCCGTGTCTGTACTGGTACTCGTTCGATGTTGCGTCAAAATCGTTTCAGCGGCACGTGATTGACGAAGGCCGCGTGGGAACCGGGTTGCAGATCATTGCCGAAGATCTGAACGACGACGGCAAAATGGACCTGGCAGTGGCCGGAAAAAGCGGCACTTACCTCTTGTTAGCCAAACCCTGACGCTCGCTCGAAACCATTGATGACGCAATCTTCCACGGACCCCGTTGAATCCCCTTCTCCGGCCATCACGATTGCGGACGCGCAGGAACAGGTCGACCAATGGATTCAAACCATTGGCGTGCGGTACTTTGATGAAATGACCAATTTGGCTCAGTTGGTCGAGGAGGTTGGCGAGGTCGCTCGCATCCTTTCACGCACCAAGGGCGAGCAGTCCACCAAGTCGGGGGTGGTGCTGGGGGAGTTGTCCGATGAGCTCGCCGATGTGATGTTCGTCGTGATCTGCCTGGCCAATCAATCGGGCATCGATTTGACGGACGCCCTGCGGCGAAACCTCGAAAAGAAAACCAAACGGGATGAGTCTCGGCATCGCAACAATGCGAAGCTGGTGGGAGACGGGGAAGCGGCAAGATCTAAGTCGCCGGAATCCAAGTGAGCTTTCTTGAAATCCTGGCTCAGCCGGAAACGTGGCGTTTGGTGAGCATCTTGTGCTTGGGCATCTTCGTGCAAGCCGCCGCAGGATTCGCGGGCGGGTTGGTGATCGTGCCCTTGCTGCTGTGGGCGGGGTATTCGATTCCAGAAGCCCAGACGTCGTTGTTGGTCGCGACGATCCCTCAGAATCTGTGGGGAGTGATTTCGTTTCGGGATTCGCTGGAGCCCAAACGCCTGGTGTGGCCGGGGGCGGCGCGTTTGCTGTTCTTGCCGTTGGGCGTGTTGACGCTGCAGTGGATGGAATCGTTTTCGATGATGACGTTGCGGCAAGTCGTCGGCGCGGCGGTGTTGACGGCCACCCTGACGACGATGTTGTTTCGACCTCGACCGCGAGATCAAGTCGATCCGATGTGGAGCTACCTCGTGTTCCCGCTCTCAGGTTTTTTGCAGGGTTTGGTCGGGATGGGCGGGCCGCCGATGGTGCTTTGGGTGCAAGCTCACGACTGGGACACACGGCGAATGCGTGGGTTTCTGTTCTCGATGTACCTGATCAGTTTGGCACCGGGGATCGCCGTGCTGGCTTGGTTCTTCGGTTCACGTGTGATTCCACCGGCGTTGATTGCTGCCGCTGCGATCCCTCTTTTGCTGGTCGTCACCTTGGTCGGGCTGAAAGTCGGCACGGCCTTGGGGACGCAGCGTCTACGGCGGATCACGATGGCATTGTTATTGCTCATGGGGGTGGCTGGTTTGGCCGCACCTTGGTTGTCGCCCGTCTGATTTTTAAGTGAATGTCACGGTGTCAGGTTGGCTGAGCCGAATGGCTGCGTCTTGTATTTGTGTTGCGGGTTTGAAAGTCCTTTTGTGAGTCCCATGATGGATCTGATTTTGTCGTCGGTTGAGGTCGCGGCGGAAGCGCCGCTGTGGTCGGTGCCATCCTTGATTGCGCTGTTCGCGTTGACGCTGATGGAAATCGTGTTGGGCATCGACAACATTGTGTTCATCGCGATTCTGACCGGTAAATTGCCCGCCGAGAAACGTTCCTTCGCTCGGCGGTTTGGATTGTTTCTCGCGATGGGGATGCGCATCCTGCTGCTGTTGATGATCGGTTGGCTGATGAGTCTGCAGTCGCCGATTTTTGAACTGTCGTCGCTGGTCCCGGTGGAGACGCTGAAAGAGCACTTGATCGCCGACCCTGAGATCAACGAGATCAGCGGTCGCGATTTGATCTTGTTGTTCGGTGGTATGTTTTTGATGTTCACCGCGGTTCGAGAAATTCACCACAAAGTGGAAGGGGAGCACGACGACGACCCGCAGATGGACATGGATTTGCCCGAGGCCGATGCGGCGGTGAAATCGCGAAAACCGGTGACCGTGACTTCGGTGTTGGTTCAGATCGCGGTGATGGACGTGATCTTTTCGCTTGATAGCGTGATCACTGCGGTCGGGATGGCATCGCACCTGCCGATCATGATCGCGGCGGTGGTGATCAGTGTGGGGGTGATGATCACGTTTGCCAATCAAATCAGTGACTTCGTTCAGGAGCACCCAACTGTCAAAATGTTGGCGTTGTCATTCCTGATTCTGATTTCGGTGGTGCTGCTCAGCGAAGCCGTCGGAACGCCGATCAACAAAGGCTACGTTTACTTCGCGATGGCATTCTCAATGATGGTCGAGTTTTTGAACCTTCGCACAACGAAAAAAGTGGTCGTCCAGCCCGCTCAGTGAGCCTGTGCTTGGCTTCGACGCTCCGGTGTCATCTCGCCACGCGACCAGAATTGCCGGAACGGTTGTTCCCGCGAAAGGTGGTTGGCGTTGGTTTGACGTGAATTGGCCGCCTCGCTGATCTGCGAAGTGGTGGGCGGGTACTTGCTCATGGATTGAAATGGCAACGGCAGCGTTGATTGACCAGCCAACGTGTTCAGGTCGGCGTCCTTGTCCCAACCCACCCCGTGCAAGACGAAGTCGCGTTGCTTGGAAGCGGCCAGTGGTTCCTTGGGAACCGCGAAACGCAACCGGATCTCATCGCCGCCGCTGATGACAACCATGGAATCATCCCAGTCGGCGATCAAGTCCTCGACGGGGCCGTACTGGGTCAGTGGACCGTCCAGAGGCGGCCATCGCGGAGCATCCTGCGCCGTTTGGTAGTCGTAGGTCTCGGGTTGTTTGGAACCGGGGTGGATGCGTCGAGAAAAACCGTGCCAAGCCACTTCTGCAGACTGCAGTTGCAGCGGTCGCACGTCCACCAGGTCACGGAGTCGCTCGATCTCGGCCACTGTGCGAACGGACACCGCGGCCGAGTCCCAATAGATCTGGTTGGTGGTTCGGATTCGCACGCGAGGGTCGTCTCGGTTCATGAAATCGGTGACATCGACCACGATGGTTTTGTTCTTGCCGCCAGGGAACCCAATGAAAGGCGAGGCCATTTTCCAGCCGGATTCAGAGGCGTCATCAGGGACCCACAGCGAAGGAGGTTCGGGCGATGCAAGTTCAGGGTTCTGGTCAATTTGGATGTTCAGCGAGGTGTCTGTCGGAAGGATCCAACCGTTGAGAACCAAATGGATTTTTGCATCCCCGGAGGTCTCATTGGAGACACGATCACTGAGGTCCAGGTCGATCCAGTGGGGCGGGCAGAGGCCTTGTCGAAAGCGGTGTTCGAACCCTTGCACGTGCTCGCCATCCGTTTCGCGGAGGAGTGACGTGACATCGGTTCCCGCGGTATCGGTGGCTTTCAAAATCGGGCGAAGTTCCGATCGATCGAAGGCGTGGATCGTTGGTTCGGCGATCGAGGGTGGGCCCACCTTCTCATTGGTGAACACCACGATGTCTTCGGGGTGGTCAATCGCGGCCAATCCCAATTGGTCGAAGTAGGCGACTTCCCAAAGCTCTTCCGTGATTCGAAGTTCGTAGGCTCCGTCGTTGGGGGCCAAGAACTTTCCTTCGACCAGCAAGTGTTCCCAAGGTCGGTCAGGCACGACCACACCGGGGGACGTTTGCAGTCCCAGCGGCGCGGCCCACAAACAGTCGGTGACAAATTCAAATCGCTCGCCGTTGAAGGCATACAGGTAAGGGCAAGATCCTTTGAGCGTTTGTTCTTCTTCGATCATGACGCCAGGTTCAATCTTGGGAACCGATTGCGTCAGGCCGTTGGGGAAGATGACTCGCAGGTTCCCTGGGCCGACCAGACCATCAAGCCCAAAATGGGTGGTGGGTTCCGTAACAATGCGAGAGCGATAGTGCGGGCCAAAACGAAGTTCCAAAACCGAGCCCACGGCATAGTGGTTGACTCGTCCGCTGTTCGCATTGTTGTCATCAATGCCTTTGAAGCGAACGGAGACGGCTTTGCCGTCCAGTTCCGTTGAGTTGGAGGCGATGGAAATGGTGGATGCTTGGGGTTCACTCGCTTCCGACCAACCCGCTAAATCAAGACGCAAGTCACCATCGAAGTCGACGGCCGAGCGAATGTGAACCGCTGGATGGTCGGTCGCGTTTTTCCATTGCAGTTCTTGTTGCGGGCCGAAAGCGGAAGGCGAATCTTCGGAAATCGAGGTGGCTGAAAGTTCCAGCGCGGAGGAGGCGATTCCGCCACGAAGGCATTCGAAGAAACTGTCGTTGTCCAAGTCCGCAACGATGAGTGAGCCTGGTTGGGGTGCCGTTGGCTGTGTTGCGTCTTCCGTTGTCGGCCAGGAGAAAGGTGTGACCGCATCCACTCGCCAGACACCGATGTCGCCGGTGTGCGACAACACGAGTTGGCCTATTTCAGGCGACCCCAGCACGATGTCCCAGGACACATTGCCGTCGATGTCTTCGATGGCCAGCGAATCGACTCCTGGCAGAACCGGGATGTCGTCGAAGTACGAGAAGCGAAACTGCAGGTGAAGCAAGTTTTCGATCCAGCCGACGCGACCGGATTGAGGATGAACGGTCACGACGTCCAGGTCCAAATCGCGATCCAAGTCCGCGATCGCGAAAGCGACGGGGGGATCCTTTGGGTCCCACTCGCTTGCTTGTTGGTCATTCGTCGGCAACGGGAAGAACGTTCGGTTGCCACGGTTGACCAGCAATTCCCAGCCCCGCTGAGTTGCGGCCATGAGGTCGAGGTCACCGTCGCCTTCGAAGTCGCCACTGATCATTGCGTGGACGTTCTGGAGTGTCTCCAGCCCGTCGGCGGTGTCCGTTTTCAGAGCGTTTTCAGCCGTCGCGTCGGGGGTGCCGAAGTCTCTTCCGTCGACAACGACCAATTGAGCGCCCGAGTCGCCATAGAGGATCAGACTTCGAATTGTATTGTGGCTGCGTGAGGTTGTGTTTTGCCGAAGCCGCCCAGATGAACTGGAGTCAACCATGAACAGATCCGCGACCATCATGCCGGTCCACCGGCCGTCCACGTTCAAGGTTCCGTGGTTCTGCCAGCCCTCGTCACCTTGCATCCAAAGAAGCAACTGCGCGGAGTCCTCGCCGGGGTGCATCGAGACCAAGTCCATTCGGAAATCGAGGTTGGCGTCGATGGGAATCATCTCGGCCGGCACAGGGAGTTTTCCATCGGCGGAATCCGCCGCGGCCTCCACGCTCAGTGATTCCACTGCAAAAGACAACGCTCCTGAGGCCGATGGGATGCGAGATTGCTCGGAAACTTGCGCAGACAGACGACGCAGGGATTCAAACTGAATCAGATCCAAGGGGTGTGGTGACGCTCGACGACGATCGGTTTTAATCAGCTCGGTTGAGTTCAGCAGATTGAACCAGAGCATCATTTGGTTGTCGGCAGCTTCAAATTCACCGGCTTCCACCGAGGCCACAATTCCATCGACCAATTCACCAGGTGTCTTTCCGATCGGGGCGGTTTGTTGGCGAAGGGTGGGTTCGATCGACGCGGCCAGTGTTTGTGTCCGCCGGATCGCATCGACGGCTGATTTGGATTGATTCGCGATTCCAAGGCGGGCGGCTCGGACTGCCAGATAAAGGTTGTTGGGTTGTTGATCGGAAAGCTGTGTCAACGCGTTCGCGGCGGGATCCAGGATCGTGGCCGGAATCCCACGGATGGGATCTTCCAACACATCGATGACTTGGGTCAGCGTGCCCGCCAATAAAATGGAATTGTTCTTGCTGCCGTCGCTTTCAGTTGTGTTTTGGATCGATTCGATCAGTCTCGCAAAAACTTCCTTGCGGATGGACTGCATCACCGAGCGTGGCAGCAGTTTGGCTTCGTTCAGATCGACGCGGGCGTTCATCCATGTGGCAAGATTGGAATCGCCACCGAGTTCAACATACTTTTGGATCAGACCGCGAGTTTCGGATAGCAACGCTGCCAGACGCTGACGGGCAGCCTGCTTTTCGTCTTGTTTGGCGGAGGCGTCAGTGGCGACGGCCGTCAATTCGTCGATCGTCAGGGCTCGGTTCAGGGCCCGGTTCAGGGCGATCGAGAGATCCTCGGGACGAGTCTTGGAGAGCGAGGACCATGCCGTTTCGGCTTGGTCGGTTTCCAAGTTCTCCATCGAGGCCAGCGCAACTCGGTTCAGATCAAGGTTCTGCGACGCGAGCTGATTGGCATCTTCGTCGACCTCCGTGAGGGTGTCATCGTCGGCAACATCGGCTGGCCCGCGACTGAACCAATACCCTGCCCCAGCGAGCACACCAAGAGCGACGAGGGCGATCCCCCAGACGCTGGAAGTGGGCTGTTTGTTGGCCTGAGATTGCTGGTTGGCGGGGGATTGAGATGAAGTCACCGATAGCATCCTTGAAAAACAAACTGACACGAGCTCGAGAGCGGATGCAGTCTAACAAATGCGAGGGATTTCGATGCGGCAGACGATCGAATCTGCCTACCCTCGCAATTCGATTCCCAGCGGCAAGGTGTCTCCAAAGACGGCCTGTTGTTCTTCGTGGTCGAGTTGGCCGCCGTTCTTGACCAGTTCGGTCCAGTGATCCGGGGCGTCCAGCCGATCCAGCAGACTCAGGGCGCGGTCACGTGTGGGGTGATCGACATCACGAAAACGGTCGTCGCAGCGTCGGGTCATCTGCGTGATCGCGAATGCGGCTGGCCGCCTGGTTGCGTCGTCCTTGGTTTCAAGCGAGCGAGAATGAGCGAGTTTTTGGATCCAGTGCGAGACGTCCGTGGCTGGGACGATCAAATTCAGCGGCCCATATGCCAACACGCGAGACGCGAGACGGCCAAGCGTCCAAAACAAACTGGGGTACAGCGGCGACGCTTTCTTGCGATCCAGCGAGTCCATGACGGCGGTTGCAAAGCTTCGTTTCTGATCGATTGGAAGCCATTCCAGGGAACCGATGGTACGCCACGCTTCATTGGCTTCGGCCATGTCCTGGTTGCTGGTTCCTGCCAGCAGCCATTTGCCCAGCGATGTCGCCAGTTGGCTTTGCTGGCCCGCGGTCATCCCGCCCGCGATGCGTCGCCACATCACATAGGATTCAGCGCGGACTTGATGGTCCGGGTGGGAGATCTTTCCGTAGATCATTCGCCAGGTCTGAGAGGTTCGCCAGTCATCGACCGCGACGCCATATCCAGGACGCAACGCGAAACCGGCCAGGTTCAACCACCGCGACTCGTGGGCAGGTGAGCGTCGGCGGTTGTCTTGAACCTCCATCAGCGTTTCCCACAACTGACGCAGGAGCGCCGGTGGCCATTGATCGCGAGAATTGCCCAGTGTGGTTTGCAGGCGTTTGATCAGCAGCGACGGCTTGAGTGATCCGTCCACAAAGACACGTGAAATCAGCTGCCGGCATTCATCGAGCGTTTCTTCATCGACGATCCCGGCCGATTCACCGGCGTAGTCGTGCGATTCTCGGTCGGTTTCCAATGTTCCCCGAATATCAAATTCCAGCCGCCATCGTTTGTCATTGGAAACGCAGAAGAGTCCAACGGTGCCAATTTCAGAGAGTTCTGATTCGATCACGATTTGCATCGTGGATTGGTCGCGGCGTTTGCGATCTTTGAGTGCCGTTTGGATGGGCGGCAACGCGGTCATGGTGTTGGGGTCGATGTCGACGATGTCACCCGGACGGTCGGCCAAACGTGTGCTGCTGACCCAGAGTGGAAAACTGACGGGCACGCCAACTCGCAAATCCATTGGGACTTGGTCGATGCGATAGGATTGCCCGGCTTGCGCGTCCGCGGGGATCACGCACACGGCTCGCGGCGGGTTCTGTTCGATCTGCATGAAGTAAGTTCGTGCCAGGTTCGCGGCGATCCGAACCCCGTGCCCCCGACGAACCATGGCGTAGTGGGCGGCACCTTGAGCAACTGCCAGATCCAAGCGAGCGGATTCCAAGACGGCTGGTTCGGAAAACCACTTCGTCAGCGAACCGACCACTCGTTTGCGAATCGCCGGCGCGGTGAGCACGCCACCGTTGAAGAGGACCAAGTTGACTTGGTCGCTGTCCACGGAATTCGCCGCGTCCGCCGGTTGGTCATCCAGACCGGTGCGACGATGTTCGCGAAGAAATTCAGCGAGGTGTTTGGTGACGGCGGGGTCCGCTGCGTAAGGCAAGCCAACCTCTTGGAATCCGCTCTGTTGCGAATCGACTTCCGAGGTCATCTCGACGTCGGGGAAAAATCCGTCGAGCAACAGAGCGTCGACTTCCTCTGCGGTCATCTCAACGCTGAGTCCGCCACCGATCAACGAGGAGCCCTCGCCGGGCAAGTGAATGGTCGTGCACTCCGGTCGCGGTTCTGACAGGAACGTTTCTTTGGTTTGGCGTGCCGCAGCCAACAGTTGTTGCCATTGCCGTGGTGACAGCGTGCGTCCAAGTTTGGCTTCCGCTGCTTTCGCGACGGCCAGGTCCAGGTTGTCTCCGCCGAGAATCAGGTGTTTTCCCACGGCAACGCGGTGGAACTGAACCACGTTGGATTGATCGTCTTTGTCCGCAGGACGCACTCGAATGAGGGTCAGGTCGGTGGTGCCTCCGCCGATGTCGCAGACCAGGATGAGCTGGCCGACCTGAACCAATTCTTGCCATTCGTCGCGGTGCCGATCCAGCCAGGCGTAAAAGGCAGCCTGGGGTTCTTCGATCAATTGAATGCGGGGCAACCCAGCCATCTTTGCGGCGTGGATGGTGAGTTCACGTGCGACTTCGTCGAAGGAGGCTGGCAACGTGATGACGATGTCTTGTTGGGACATCGGATGCGCGGGGTGTTCCGCGTCCCAAGCATCGGCCAGATGTTTCAGGTAGCTGGCCGATGCGTCGGCGGGAGAGCGGCGTGGAACATCGTGATCTCCGTGCCATGGCAGTAGGTCCGCGGTGCGATCCACGCCTTCATGAGACAGCCAGCTTTTGGCCGAAGCAATTTGACGTCCGGGATGCAGCAGGCCAGCCACGCGGGCGTACTCACCGACGCAGGATGCCAGGCCAGCGTCCGTTGGGTTCAGCCACGGATGGGCGTCGCTGTGGGGGAGCTGTTCTGACGGGTGAAGCGTGTAGTGAAACGAAGGCAACGTGGGTCTGGATTCCGCCACGCCCAGATCGACCCATTGCGGCACCAAAAACGTGCGGACGGCAAAGTCCGTGTTCGCACCTTCCCTCGCTTCATTTTGCGAGACACTCTCCGGGGAAGAGGGATGTTTGGGATCGGATTCCGTTCCCGTGGCTTCGGTATCGACGTATGCCAGCACGCAATTGGTCGTGCCGAGGTCGATGCCGATGCAGTAGCGTGAGGGAAGCTGGTCGTCTGGTTCGGACGATGGGACGCGTGAATTCATGCCGTCTTCCTAGGACTCATCTTCTTGGCGAGCGTTGAATTCGAGTTTCCAACGACGGTCACCCCGTTTGTCGTGGCACCAGAGTTCAAACATCCCCAGTTCGGTCACGCGAGATTCGAATTGCACCGGGACGAAGCTGTGGGCCGCTTCGTTTTCAGCGGCAGGTGAATTGGGATCCCCGCCTTCGGATCGATGGTGATCCAATGTCAATTCAATGGGTTCGCTCTCTTGCAATTCGGTGGGACTCCAGCGGTCCAAGCGATCGCCGGGTTTGTCGCTGGCGCGCGTCGTGGAGGAGAAGAATCGGAATCGAGCGGGGGTGCCAACGACGACTCCCACCTCTTGTCCTGGAACTTCCGCTTGGGTTCCTTCTTCCATGCCTTGTGCTGCCACACAGACCGCACGCAGGGGACGGGGAGCCCCAGGGATCGCCATGCCGGCGGTTTCAATGCCAATGTAAAACGCTTTGGCTGTGCCGCCGCGAATTCGGATGCCGCCATTGGATTTGGTCCAACCATAGTAGGCCGCACCGATCGCAACGGCGTCGTTGAGGTCATCAGTGGAGGACAACGTTTGGACGTCTGTGTCGGTCCAAGAGGAGAGCGTCGACTCCAGTCTTTCACGCATCACGGGACTTCGAAACACGCCGCCGTTGAGCAGCAGGTGCGTGACCGGCCCGTGGCTTTGATCGTCTTCTGGTTCACCCTTGTGATTGAGAACCGATTGATCCGATAGAAACGCTGCGATGTGTTTGGTGATCGCCGGATCCGACTCATATGGCAACCCCACGTCTTGAAAGCCGCTGACCACGTTGGCTTGCGGGCGTTCCTGCGGAGCGCACTGAGGGAAGAACCCGTCCAGCAAAAGCGTTGCCGCATCGCTGCGTTTCATCTCGGTGGTGATCGTGCCACCGATCAGTGAGCTGCCGCGACCGAGAACGGAAATCGATTGGGAATCGGGACCGTCGTGGCTGAGCAATCGTTCTTTGGCATCGCGACAGGCGTGCCAGAGAGAAGTGCTTTGCCAAGGGTCCAAGTCATGACCGGACTGCCGGAATTGCTCGGCGGCTTGATAGGCCAGGGCGAGGTCCATGTTGTCACCACCGACCAACAAGTGATTGCCGACGGCGACTCGTTGCAGTGTCAATTCGCCGTCTTCTTCGTGCACGCCAACGAGTGTCAGGTCGGTGGTCCCACCACCAACGTCAACGACCAACAACGTGTCTCCGTTGTTGAGTGATTTTCGCCAACTGCCGTCGGTCGATGCGAGGTAGCGATAGACGGCGGCTTGAGGTTCTTCCAGCAGGACAAAGTTTTCATTCAGTCCTGCGCGGATGGCCGCGCGGCGTGTCAATTCGCGTGCGGCGGGGTCAAAGGAGGCTGGAACGGTCAGCACGACCTGTTGTTGATCGATGGGGGCATCCGGGAACTGAGACTGCCAGGCAGCCACCAAGTGACGCAGGAAAATGCCGGTGCATTCGACCGCTGAAACTCGCGGGATCTCATCGGGCGATTGCCATGGGAGAACGGGCGAATCAGGATCGACCTTGCGTTGACACAACCAACTTTTCGCGGCCACGATGACGCGTTGTGGGTTGTCAGCGGCTTGTTGCCGCGCGTAAACGCCAGCGACGCCTTCGGTGGACGACGGGAACCGAGCGTGATCGCTGGTGACTTCCAGCGAGTCGACTTCTTGATCCCGGGGCAAGTAGAGAAACGACGGCAACGAGGTTCGCGATTCGACCTGGCCGGACGCGACGACCTGGGGGATCGGCAGCAGTTGGATCTCAGGGGCTTGGTCCGCCCCGTGGGCTTCCACATCGGATTGGGGGACGTAGGCAACCACACTGTTGGTCGTGCCCAGGTCGATCCCGATGCAATATTTTTGCTCGCTCATGATGATTTAGTTTTGCTCTGAGAGTGCAGCGAGGGCGTCGAGGACCTGTTGGTCGTGGCCGTCGACGCGAACACGTTTCCAGACCTTGACCACTTTGCCGTCGGCGTCGATCAAATAGGTCGAGCGTTGGATTCCCATCGATTTCTTGCCGTAGAGGTTCTTCTCTCGATAGGCACCGTATTTCTCGCTCATGGCATGGTCTTCATCGACCAGCAATGGAAACGGCAGCTCAAATTTTTCGCGAAACTTGACATGGCTTTCGGCGGAATCGGTGCTGATTCCGAATAGCTGTGCTCCGGCCGCCTGCAAGTCGCCGTATCGATCTCGGAAGGCGCAGGCCTCTTTGGTGCAGCCAGGCGTGTTGTCCTTCGGGTAGAAGAACAAAACGACCGGGGAACCAGCCAGATCCTTCAATTGGACGGTTTGCCCGTCTTGGTCTTGGAGCGCGAAGGCGGGGGCCTTTTTGCCGGGATCGATGAAATCAGCCATGATGAGACGCCCCATTTGGGGGCATATGGATTGAAAGGAGGCGGATGGATCAACGCATTGTTTTCGATCGGTCAACTTGTCGCCAGCGGGGGCGGTTGGGCCAAACCAATGGATCGCATCCGAAGCGGGAAATCAGGCCAGATTCAGCCGTTGGAAAGGCAATTGCCGGGTGCCCCCCACAAATAAACGCGTTACACTACGGGGCAATTCCAAGACGTGGGATTGCTCCACCCTCTTCCTTCACCACTCGCATGAAAGTTGTTTGAACTTGTCTGATCAACCGACCTCTTCCTCCAACGACACCCCATCAGTTGATCCCATGGCTCATCCCAGTCGGGCGATTCGGCCGCACGGATTGGAAGAAGCGCGCAAACTGGCGACGGAAGCCGCTCGAGTCGCGTTGGACAACAATGGTCAAGACGTGACGGTCTTGGACGTGAGTGAGCAATCCGCCGAGTTTGATTTCTTCGTCATCGCCACGGGAACCAGTCGCCGTCAATTGCACGCCATCAGCGAGCAGACCGACGACGCGCTTGAAAAAGGGTTGGGTGACCACCGGCAAGGAATCGAGGGCTATCAGGAAAGCAGCTGGATCGTGCTGGATTATGGCAGCGTTGTGGTTCATCTGTTTGATGAAGAGACTCGTGAGTACTACGACCTGGAGTCCTTGTGGGCGGATGCCACGCCCATTCCGTTGGCGGATCTTGGTTTGACCCAACGCTGAATTGCGTTTGGATGTCCCATTTCTTTTTCTTCCCCACCTCCTCTCCAGGTGTGTAGGTTCGATGCATCTACCCAATGTTCTTCAGGCTCGTTTTGTCCAAGCCCTCGAGTCGTTGACGGACTCCCCGGGCGATTTCGCAGGCATGATTCGCGCGGCCGCGGATCCCAAGTTTGGCGACTACCAATCCAATGCTGCGATGCCCTTGGCGAAAAAAGTGGGGAAATCGTCTCGAGACGTTGCTGCGGAATTGGTCCAAAATCTCAATGTGACGGACCTCTTTGAGGAACCTGAGGTTGCCGGACCTGGGTTCATCAACCTGCGTTTGAAGGACTCGGTCCTGTTTGATTCGATTCAGCAAATGTTGTTGGACGATCGAGTGGGCGTGTCCAAGACCTCCGCCCCCAAGAAAGTCGTCGTTGACTTCTCCTCGCCCAATGTGGCGAAACCCATGCATGTGGGGCACATTCGCAGCACCGTGATCGGGGATTGCTTGGCCCGGACGCTGCGGTTCTATGGTGAAGAGGTCATCACCGACAACCATTTGGGGGATTGGGGCACCCAGTTTGGCATCATCATTTATGGTTACCGTCACTTTGGTGACCCCGGAAAAGTCGCGGCCAACCCTGTGCCGGAATTGTCCTCGCTCTATCGGCTTACCAATCAACTGATTGAATATCAAAAGGCCAAACGATCTTTGGTGACGATCGCGGACAAGTTGATTGCCGCGAAACAGGATGCTGCGGACGCGAAGTTGGCCGCCGATCAGGCGGAATCCGATGAAAGTCTGAAGCCCAAAGACAAGAAGAAGTTGCGGAAGAACGCAGACGCAGCGAGTCGGCGAATTGCTTCCACGGAAGCGGAACTCAAGTCCTTGCAGGACAAAGTTGCCGCGGTCGACAACGACCCCGACTTGTCCAAATTGGCGGCGGAGCACTCCGAGGTGGATGTGGCTGTCCTTCGAGAAACGGCCAAATTGCACGAAGGCGACGCTGAGAACTTGGCGTTGTGGAAGGAGTTCTTGCCGCATTGCCAAGACGAGATCAACCGCATTTACGACCGGCTGAACGTTCAGTTTGATCATACGCTCGGTGAGAGCTTCTATCACGACCGTTTGGCAGGCGTGGTGGAGGAACTGACGAAACTTGGTTTGACAACCAAGAGCGACGGGGCGATCTGTGTCTTCCTTGAGGGCTTTGACAGCCCCATGATCATCCAGAAACGCGATGGAGCATTTCTATACGCCACGACGGACTTGGCGACTCTCCAGTACCGTCGTGACGAGTTCCAGCCGGACGAGATTCTCTATGTGGTGGATTCACGACAGGGCGAACACTTCCGAAAGTTCTTCGCCATGGCGGAACCACTGGGCATGGAAGGCGTTCAATTGGTCCATGTCAATTTCGGAACGGTGTTGGGGCCTGATGGTCGTCCCATGAAGACTCGCAGTGGATCTTTGATTGGCTTGGAAAGCTTATTGAATGACGCCGTGAATCGGGCGAAAGAAGTGGTTTGCAATCCGGACCGATTGGCGACGATGGATCCCCCAATGGGCGGAGAGGAACAGCAGCAGATCGCCGAAATCGTCGGCATTGGCGCGATCAAGTACGCTGATCTCTCACATCATCGGACCAGTGACTACAAATTTGACGTCGATAAAATGGTTGCTCTTGAGGGCAACACGGCGACCTATGTGCAGTACTCTTACGCACGAACTCAAAGCATTTTAAGGCGGGCCTCGGATGGCAAAGCCCTGCCCGCATTTGAACAAACGATTGAGCAAGCCAGCGCCACTCAAACGATGAACTTCACGCATCCCAATGAGCGTTCTCTGGCCTTGATGCTGATGCGATTTGAAGAAGCGGTCGAACTCGTGCGACTGAATTATGCCCCCAACGCGCTTTGTGATTACTTGTTTGAAACCGCCAAGACCTACTCTTCTTTCAATGAAAGTTGCCGTGTGCTTGGCAATGATGACCCCGCTGTGATGCAGACTCGATTGGCCCTCGTGGTGTTGACCGGTCGGGTGCTTAAGAAGGGTTTGTCGCTGTTGGGAATTGACGTTGCCGAACGTATGTAAGCGTTCTTCTATGACTATGTTATCTAATTTATGTCAGTTATTGCCTTTGAAGCATTGACAGTAACAGCGTTTTTTATAACGTGTGGCGAAATAGAGTTTTCGAAACACACTTATGGAGTTAAACGTGGCCAAAAAATCTGGTGGACCCAACAAGTCGCAATCGATTCGTGATTACTACGGTGCCAACCCCGACGCCAAGCCAATGGAAGTTGCAGCTGAGCTGAGCAAGAAGGGAATCGTTGTCACGCCTGCTTTTGTTAGCACAGTGAAGTCCACCACGATGGGCAAATCCGCGAAGAAGTCCGCTCGCAAATCGGCCAAGAAGCCGGCCGCCAGCGTGAAGAAGACCACCGGTGCGAAACGCGGCCGACCAGTCGGTAGCACCAACAAAGCCACCAGCAATGAAGTTTCGCTGGATTCGCTGATTCAAGTGAAGAAGATTGTGGAAGAAATGGGCAGCGTGCAGGATGCCAAGAACGCCTTGACCGCGCTTGAAAAATTGATGGGCTGAGACTCACTGAATTGAGTCCCCTTCATTGCACCATCCGAATGACGGATTGCATTTGCAGCGAACCAGTCTCCTTGGTTCGCTGTTTTTTTATGCGCCATCACCGACGTCTTCCTGGAGTCCTTGCAGATCCCCTGCTCAACCCGGATGGACCATCCTTTTGGGCGCCCGGTGACGATCCCTGCAGGGCGACTATTTCGGGAAGTCGAGGATGCCTTCCCAGCCTGGTGGGGCGATTCGATGGTGTTGGAGGATCAAACGAAGGAGAACGTCTTTGGGCCGGTCCCAAGCGGGAAGTTCCAGGAGCCGTTGGTAGGCCGAATCCCAGTCCCCGCTGGCAAATTCGTCCCAGCCCTTTTGATAGGCGTCGATTTGAGAGTCTGTCAAATTCTGGTGCTGGCCGCTGGGGACGACCAATTGATAGACGTCGACCGGGGTCTTCATTCCTGCGACTCGGACCCGTCCCAATTTGCGTCGTCGAAACCTCTGGCTGTCTTCCGAGGTGGAGGTCATGTCGAGCCATGCCTGCAGCGCGTTGGCGGACACATCGTCCATCAGGACTTCGACCCCGAAGTGTTTCGTCAGGCCTTCTAAACGACTGGCCAAGTTCACGACCGGTCCAAAGGCCGTGACTTTGACTTGGTCGACCGTTCCAATTCGCCCCGCGACGGCGGACCCGGAGGCGATGCCAATGCCGCACCGGAATTCGGTTTGTCCGGTGGCGTAGTCCATCCGGATTCCCGCCGCAGCACGAGCGGCCGCGAGCACACTGGCGACCAGCGGTGCGGAGGCCGTGAGGTCTTGATGGGGTTCGGGCAGCTGCAGTTCAATGGGCCAGCCCCAGAATCCCATTGCGGCATCACCATGGAAATCGCCAATCACACCCCCGGTGTCGAGGATGTGACGTGTCATCACACCGAGCGCCGCGCTGACCTGCTCGAGCAACAACAGCAATTGATCGCTCTTCATTTCTGAGGTGCGTGAAAAACCTCGAAGGTCACAGAACATCACGGAGAGTTCGCATTGGCGGGGTTGCAGCCAACTCTGGGGGTCCTGTCCTGAGAGAGCGTCCAAAACCACGGGAGCGAAGAAACGACGCATCGCCAAGTGGCGTTGTTGGAAGTGAGAGGTTTGCCGAATTCCTGAGATCAGCGACCCCACCACTTCGGCAAACTTGACGTCGTCGCCCAAGCGATCCGCCAGGGTGGCAGAGTCGTCGGCGAGTTCTTTCCAGTTGGATCCGAGTGCACGCGACCCCGCCACGTAGATGGCCCATCCGGCACAAGCTTCGCTGCTCAGGGGCACGCAGAACGCCCAGTCCACGTTTTCCGCGGCGGTGAATTCGACGCCGCCGCTGCGTTCGGTTTCCCAAAGATGCAGGACGCTTTCTCGGCGCTGCAGCGCGGTGGTGACCAAGCGAGAGCTGACCGCATGTTGTTGCAGGTCATTCTCTCGACAATCGTAATGCAACACTTTCATATCGGAAGGTTTCGCCGCCGAGGATCCCGTTTGATTGGCAAGCGGTTCGTCGGTTCCGGTTCGATCAGCGACCTGGGCACGGACGATCGCAACGGCCGAAGCAGAGGGAGTCGCTCGCAACAGAGTGTCCGAAACTCGCACCAAGAGTTCCTCGTCATCGACGCTGCCGGCGACGATGTCGGGAAGGCGAGCCAACAACTGGATGCGTCGCCGGGTGTCGCGGAAGTCTCGTTCACGCAAAGCGGAGGAGGCGAAGGCCATTTCCGTGACACCTTCTGCGCTGCGGTTCATGTCCTCGCGCTGAGCGTGCGGGAGGGGCCCGGGACGCGGCGTGGACGAATCGACGGCCCGTTCCTGGATGGACTGGTCGCGGGAGGCTTGATCGACTTGGTCGGTGAATCCAGGGCGACGAGCCAGTGTGAAGGTGGTTTCGCCGATCACGAAGTGCTCCCCCGGAACGACCACGAACCGGTCTCGCGGACGCCCTCGAAAAAAGACAGGGTTGCGTGCTCGAGCGTCCCGGTGAACTTGGACGCGATCGTTGCTCAGCACAGTCAAGATCGCGTGACAACGCGAGATCGATGGGTCCCAGGGGACTTGCCAGTGGATGGTTCGGGTTCGACGTCGATCACGCTGGGGAAGGTGTTCGCGTTCCGATGAATCGGGATCCGCCGAGTCGGTGTCTGAGGCACCGCCAGCTGAAGGTTGGATCTCCATTGGTTCCGGAGTGCCGGATGATTGTCGGCCCAAGAGGACTTCGGCGCCGGCAATCAGATCGGGAAGGCCTTTCCGCCATCGGAATCCATCCCCGGCACCTTGAGCGATCAAATCAGGCATGTTTCGAAGGCTTCCGTGAATGAACCATGAGGCAGGTTGGTGACGCGACCGTTCTTTTCAATGTCCTGCAAAGCACCCGGTCCCGCAGAGTACCCGATCGAGAAGTGTCCGGCAGAACTGGGGGCGAATCGGTGGGGGACACCTCGCTGCATTGAGCGGAGACGAATGGTCGTTTTTGCGATGTGAAAGGGGGCTCGTCGTGTTCGGCACGATGTTGATCTTGGAGACGCGACGTTCGCATTGACGGGGCAGGTGCAACAGGAATGAAAGGCCTTGCTAGGCGTCGTCCCATTGTGCGGCAGCCCTTCCTGCGGCGCGGCCGGTGCTGAACGCTGCCTGGAAGTTGTAGCCGCCAATCCAGCCATCGACGTCAAGGATTTCTCCGGCGATGTAGAGTCCCTTCGCCAGCCGGCTTTGCATGGTCCGCGGATCGACCTCACTGAGTTGAACACCGCCGGCGGTGACTTCCGCTTTGGCAAACCCACGTGTTCCATTGACGGGAAGGTGCCAGCGTTTGAGTTTTTCGATCATGAGGTTGCATTCTTTGCCGGGCAGTTCCGCCAGTTTGCATTGGGCATTCGCCGGATGGCTTTGTTCGCATATGGCCAGTGCCAATCGAGATGGCACCCATTGTTGAAGAATGGTCGCAATGGTTCGCTTCCCTGCATCGCCTGATCGCTTGCTCAGGATCTCCCGAATTTCCGCTTCGCTAGTTTGAGGCGTGAGATCCAGACGCATCGTGGAGTCTTGAATTCGGTCGTAGGCGGTCATGACGCCGCTGACATCCATCGCGGCGGGGCCTGAGAATCCAAAGTGGGTGAACAGCCAGGAGGATCGGCGTTCCAGTTTGGGTTTCTTGCCCGCTCGGTGGTCAGGGGTGAAGACCGAGACATTGACGTCTGGCAGGGTGAGGCCGGAGAGTGCGTGCGTCGCTTCGTTGCCGCCAACCAGTGGAACCAATGCGGGGCGTGGAGCCACGATGGTGTGCCCCAGGGCTCGCAACCAGTCGTATCCGTCGCCTGTGGTGCCGCAGCCGGGCCAGCTCTTGCCTCCGGAGGTCACGATGACACGGTCGGCCTGGAATTCTTGAGCGTTCCCGTCCGATTCGGTGGCAACGCACCATCTGTGTTGGTCCCCCGAAGGTGGCTGGATGCGTTGGACGGAGCAGCGGAGTTCCAATCGGGCGCCCGCGTCCAGCATGGATTGATGCAGCGCGTCTCGAACGTCCACCGCTCGGTTGCTGACCGGAAAAATTTTGCCGGTCTCTTCGCGTTTGGTGGCCACACCGAGACCGTGAAACATCTCGATCACCTCGGAGGGGCCGAATTTGCCAATGCTCGGCTGCAAGAAACGTTTCGCGTGCCCGAAGGCTTGGGTGATTCCTTTGGCGTCTGTGTCGTGCGTGATGTTGCAGCGCGTGCCACCGGACATCAGGATTTTGACGCCTGTTTTGGTGTTCTTTTCCAGGACGGTGACGCGAGCACCCGAGCGGGCAGCTTCCGCTGCCGCCATCATCCCCGCGGCTCCGGCACCCACAACGACAACGTGGGGCTCGGTCGATTGGTTTGCCGCGGGTGTCAAAGTTCTCGGGTCCTGTGGGGTTCGGCGGGGCCTGTGCGATCCGGCAGAGAGGATGGGGGAAAGTCCCGATTCAGCCTTCAATACGTCTGGGTGAGAGACATTGTGTCGCGGCCCCTGCCATTCGGTGGGGCGGAACGGCAAATCTGAATTGCATTTTGCTGCTTGATTAACTAATTCTGATCTTACCTTACAAGCGATGACTCGTTCACACCCTCAATTTCCCAAAGTGAAATGAGCAGTTCCAGTCCAGACGCCTCCTGCGATGCATTCCGTTTTTCAGAGGCTCGCGCTCTCATCGGAGACTTGCAGCGGCCCAATCAAGCCATCTACTGGGTGGACTTTTTGGGCTCGATTTTGGTGGGCCACGTGTTCCTGCACGGCATCTTTTTGTTGCCTTGGTTTTATGGATTCACGCCGCAGGTCTGGGCGGGGATGGCTGTTTGCTATGTGCTGACCCTGATTCTCTACATGCGGGCACTGATGTTCATTCACGAACTGGTGCACCTGCCGGAGAAAGGCTTCACCGCGTTTCGGGTCGCCTGGAATGCTCTGTGTGGGATCTTTTTCTTTGTGCCCTCGTTTCTCTATTACCCGCACGTCGACCATCACCGGCGGAAGCACTACGGGACGGAGCATGACGGCGAGTACTTGCCGTTGAGCAACCGCGGTCCCTGGCTGATTGCTGTTTTCATCGGGCAAGCATTGGTTCTGCCGCTGTTGGCCATCTTTCGTTTCGCGGTGATCAGCCCCATGTGCTGGGTCGTGCCTCGGTTGCGGCCGATCGTTCACAGACACCTGTCGACGATGGTCGTTGATCCATTTTATGAGCGGCCTGATGCTTCGCCCAAAGTGATGCGAATCGTGTTGCTGCAGGAAGCATTGTGCTTTGCCTGGTGCGTTTGGTTTTTGATTCGTGGTGGCATTCTTCGCGATCAATGGCTGGATCCGTTTTGGTTGATTGCCTATGCCGTGGGAGTGGGCATCTTGGTGCTCAACGAAGTCCGCACGCTCGGTGCCCATCGGTGGACCAATGACGGCGGCGAAATGAGTTTTTCAGAGCAGTTGCTGGATTCGGTGAATTACCCCAAGCACGCCTGGGCGAGCGAATTGTGGGGGCCAATCGGCACCCGCTATCACGCTTTGCATCACTTGTTCCCAAGACTTCCGTATCACAACCTCGGCAAAGCTCACCGTCGGCTCACGGAAGGTTTGCCAGCGGAGTCGATCTATCACCAAACCTCCGCGGAATCGCTGGTCTCTGAAATTGCGGCGCTCTGGGCGCGGGCGAGAGAAGCCAAGGAACGCAAGGCGGTTTCGGCGAATGCTTCCGAGTCCACCAACGTGGTTGCGTCCACTTGAACGCGGGGCCGATCGTCTCGGGAACTCAGGATCTGTTTTCAGGCCACCAGGCCTACTTTTGCTGTCCCGCCAGAGACGTCTGCGGGTGGCGGTCATTCCATGAAATCTCATTGCCCATCGACGATCTCGGCTTTCGTCAGGGAGTGACGGCGGTGGAGCGACTTCGGACTTATGGCGGAGTGGTGTTCTGTCCTGAGTTGCATCTGCAACGTCTATCCGAAACGCTTCGGCTGATCAAAATCGCTGGCGGACCGTCCACGGAAACACTCCGCGAACTGATCGCGGAATGCCTGCGGCAGAATGCGGAACTGGTTCAGCAAATGGATGTGGGCATGACCATCTGGGTGACCGGTGGCAGTCGTCCATCGGGCCCGACCTGGGCGGTCCATCTCAATCCGATCGATCACCGCGCGGTCACCGATCGCCAACTTCATGGCCAGCCCGTGGTCATCACGGAAGTGGTTCAGCCGCCCAACGAGTCCTGGCCGCGGCATGCGAAAGTACGAAATCGTTTGCACTATTACCTGGCCGACCTGGAAGCCAAGCGGCAAAATCCGGCGGCGACCGGGGTGCTGTTGGATGCCGATGGCAGCGTGACTGAGTCGAATGTGGCGAATGTAGCGATTGTAGAAGACGGGCATCTGGTCTTCCCACCACAAAAATCTGTGCTCAAAGGGGTGACAATGCATTATCTCCGTCAGCAGGCGGCTAGGATGGGGATCACCTGCCAGGAGGCACCTTTGATGCCTCTCGACCTCCATCAGGCAGACGAAGTGCTACTGATGGGGACCGATACAGGCGTGTGGTTTGCCAGTAGTCTTGGTTACGGGCGTCCTGTTTTTCAAAGAGGGTGTGTCTGTTCGCAGTTGCAGGCCTGTTTTCCAGCTCCCGCGACCGGAGAGGGGGGGGCTCGCTGATCGTTTGTTTAGGTGCCATGGGGGGAATATCGGGCTTGTCATTTGTTCCTTCATTGCGCATATTCACATATCCGATGCTCCTTCTGTTCGCATATGCGAATCAAAGTTTGGCTTGACATCGCTTGCCCCGCGATGTTGAGCCTCTTTGGAAGGTGGTTCTGTGGGGACTGCATTGTGCCCCATTGGCAGTCTCCACAGGCCACCACTTCTTCGTATCTGGTCAAAAAGATGACATGAGGGCTCATTGATTCCATGGTCTTCTTCAAATTGAATGTCCTGAAATTCTGAACGCACCAGTTCAGCTGTCGGATGGCCTTTCAGAGGTGTTACCAGACAGCTACCCTGGGGAGTCGCCAGCTCGTGACCGCCTTGAGCGAATCTGAACTGATTGGATTCTTCCGCGGTGTTTTTCTCCCCATGGGGGGCGAGGCTTGGCATGGTCCAGCAACTAGTCACCGCAATGCATCGCATCGCATACCGCCGCCCATTCGCCGAAGATCGGCTGGGGGTGGATCGATGGTTGAGCACTCAGTTCAGCACCTGTTCGAGCGCTGGATTGTCGGGCGGCGACTCCGCAGTTGATTGGACGAAGGTTCCGCTTCAATCCTTTCGTGTCTCGCTCACAGAATTGCGTCTTGAGTCAGGGGTTTTGATACTGGATCAAGGTTGCCGGTTGGTCGCCTGGAATCAAACACTCGAAGATCTGTTTGTGGAGGTTGAATTCCGTGCCATGGAGTTCTTGCCTGATAGTCTTCCCGCGGCGATTGTCCAGATGCTGGGGCTTGGAAGCGAGCTTGTCTCGTCGGGCGCGACTGATTTGGACTACTCCTTCCAAGCAGAAGATGATCGCGACCGAAGATGCCTGTGGGATGTGTCCAGCATACGACTCGATCTCAATCTGGGTGCCGGTGCGATCTGTGCGATGTTGATCCGGCCGGTTGCGCTGTTGAAGACCGACGCGGCGGAGGAAGGGCCATCCTTGAGCGAATCGCTGTTGGTGTTCCAGCAATTTGACTCCGTCGATCGGCAGATTTGCGAGGCCATCGCGATGGGGGACACAACCAGCGAAATTGCCACCGTGGTCGGTCTCACCCGTCGCTCCGTTGAGGTGAGACGAGCCAAGATTCTGGAGCGTCTTCAGTTCACCCGTCCGGTTGAGATTGTTCGTTTGGTGGTCCGGTTGGAAGAAAACGGTTTGCTATAGGGACCGAGTTCTTGGCGGGCATGCCAGCGTGGTGTCGAAGAGGTGTTGTCTGAATGCCTTGGTTGGAATCGGGATGTGTGGCGAATGCCAACGCAGCTCTTCTGTCGGGGGACTGCTGCTGACCTGCTAGACCTTGGCGGTCTCAGCAACCTTGAGATTGAAGGCTTCGCAATCGGATGTGATACCGCGGATTGCCAAGCGGTCCTGAATCGATCGCCCTCGTTGGATCACCAATGACATCTCGTGGTCTTCCAGCAAAATTTGAAACTGGTCGGCGGCGATGTGCCCGATCAAATGGTCCGAGCCAAATTCGTCTTTGAGCGCCGCGACGACCTGCGACAAATCCGTCTGAGCGGTGAGTTGGATGTCCACTTGCAGGACATTGGAGGGGCGTCCCAGGCGATTGGCACGTTCGCGTTCTCTTTGAATGAGGCGACTCCAGCCTTCTCGATTGAAATAGGTGGTGGTTGGATCCACCATTTGATGCAGCGATGAGCGATCACTTTTTCGCTGCAATGCTTGCAACTGCAATTCCATCGAAAGGAAGCCACCGAGCAACCGGGCGAGCAGTTGAATCAGGGGCAGATGGGATTCAAATTCTTCGGGCTGGATTTCCGGATCGATGCCACACAGCGTGCCGAAGAGTTCGCCATCTCGATCCAGAATCGGAACGCCAGCGTAGGACCCAATGCGAAGCTTTTTTGAAATCGTCGATCCGGCAAACTTCGGGATCTGCTGGGCGTGCCGAGCGATCTGAGGTGCGGTTCCCTCAATCATGTGCTGACAAAAAGAATCGGACCACTGAATCATGTCGCCGGAGTCCACGGCATACACGTGATTTGGATCCGCGCGATCGAGCACGATCCAGGCCTCGTCCTCGGTGCGTGTGATCATCCACAGGGCCAACCCGGTGGTTGACTGCAGATGTTCTAAAACCACGCGGCTGGCTTCGCGAAAGTCCAGCGTTGGGGAAAGCAATTCAAGAATCATGGCAAATCATTTGCAACATGGATGACGGGTGGAGGCGGACGACCGCAACCCACCCAAATTCTTCACTATCACGCAATTGTGGCAGAGAGTCCGCTCATGATACTCCCTGAACGATCGCAGGTAGGATCCCAATGTTGTGAGAAAAATGCACTCTCCTGCCGGGGGTGCAAAAAAAGCCGGAAAAAGCAGCCATCAACAAAATGGCGATTTCTGAGGGGCCCTGATTCTGTAAAGTCGCCAGGTTCGTTATCTTACCACCATGCCTGCGGATCCCGATCTCGATACGAACGAATGCCGAACTGCCATTGAGCAGCGTGATGCTGCGTGTTTGGCGGATTGCCTGATGGCTCACTCCTACGTCTTGATTCATCTTCGCGAAGAGGATCCGTCGGACGAATTGGGGGCCCTGACGGCTGAGTTAGAGGGAACGCCGTATCTGGTGGCGTTCACAGGGCAAGCCCAGGCTGCGGAATTCGTGGAGTTGCGGGCCGATCTGTTTGGCGATGACGAAGTCGGCGGTTTCATCGTCGATGGCGAGACTTTGTTGGATTACGTGGCGGATGGGCATGGCTTGCTGCTCAATGCCGATCTGAAATCCATGTGCCGGGTCGATGCCGAATTGATCTCCGATGTCCTGGACGAATTGAACCTGGACTGACGGTTTTGATTGCGGAGCTTTCCGTTGTCAGGCAAGCGTTCGCTCGGAACTACTTTTAAGCAGGTCGGCAGGAGTCTTTCGGCATTTGGACTGTTTCGGTAAGCGTTGTTGCTCCCACGTACAGTCCAGGCCAACGCCCAAACGGCTCACATGATGATGCCCGATCATTCCTGCCGACCTGCTTAGACAGGGCGGCGAGGGCTCGGTCCGTCGATCACGGCGGGTTCGTCGAGTCCTAATTCCAATCGCTCGGACAAAGGGACGAGTGCCCGGAAAGTTTCCAGCGCTGCGGATTGATCGTTCTTCAGTTCTTCGACCAGATTGCGAAGATTGGTTTTGGTTTGGCTGGCTTCGCGTCGCGCACCGATTTCCATTTGAATTTGATATCGCATGACCAATGCCAGGGCACGGTACAGTCGTGACGTGTTGCCCGATTGCTCGACGCTGGCAAGTGCTTCTGAAGCTTCTCGCCAACGGTTCTCATCCATCAGCAAACGGGTCAGCTGAAGCGCCGCTTTGAGATGATAGATTTCTTCTTTGGAATCGATGTCATCCTTCGGGAAGTACTCTGCCACCGCCTTCCAAGCGGGCACGCTATTGAGCGAGATCGCTTGCCAGTACTGGTCTTGGATGGTGGACGCACGGGCGACCAAGGGGGCCCCAATCGATTGAGAGACCGAGGGAGCTTTGGTGAGATTGGAGATTCCCCAGCCCGCCAGCGCGGCGAGGAGTGCCAAGCCGATCACGCCGACCCAGCGCATGAAATCGTATCGTCGGTCATCGGCAATTGCGTCGGTGACACGTTGCAACTGAATGGTGGCGGAGGTGGATCCGAGGTAGTTGACCGCTGCGGAGGAACGCCCCGATTCCAGGGTTGTGGAGGACCCGGAGCCGTTGCTCGCTGGGATCGCCTTGAGACTGGATTCTGATGGTGCCACGTTGGCCCGAATGACGTCCAACAATTCCATCGCGGAAGCAAAGCGTTCGTCGGGCGTTTTGCGAAGCAAACGCATGATCGTCGCGACCAACCACGGCGGGAGGTCGGCGGATCCACGAGTGTGATCAAGCGGTTGCGGCATCTCGTGGAGGTGCTTGACCGCGAGCGCCAGCGGTTCTTCTGCGTCAAATGGTGGTTGGCCGGCCAACAGGTGGTAAAGCGTCACGCCGAGCGAATACAGATCGCTTCTTCCGTCGACTTTGTGCCCTTGGATTTGTTCGGGGCTCATGTAGCGAGGTGTCCCGAGCGTCAATCCAGCCCGGGTCAGATCCACCGCGCTGGCATCTGTGTTGGACAGCACGCGAGCCAAACCGAAGTCCGTGACTTTGATCGCACCCTCGCCCGATCGCATGATGTTTTCGGGTTTGATATCGCGATGGGTGACTCCTGCCGAGTGAGCCACCACCAAGGCTTCTGTCACGCAGCGGAGGATCTCAATCCCTTCTTTCGCTGTGAATTGACCGGATTGTTGCAGGCACTGTTTCAGGTTGGAGCCATCGATCAATTCTTGAGCGATGAAGTGCGTGCCTTGGTGATCGCCGATCTCATAGACCTGCACAATGCTGGGGTGATTCAAACAAGCGGCGGCTTGTGCCTCGCGTTCAAAGCGTCTCAGATCTTCTTGGCTGGTTTGTGGTGTGCGACGCAGCACTTTCAAGGCCGCATCACGCCGCAATTTCAAATGTTTGGCTGCATACACATCGGCCATGCCTCCGCTGCCCAAGCGGCGCAAGACCTGGTAGTCACCCACGCGACAGCCAACTAAATCGCTCACGAACGTGCCTTTGTGCTGTTTGAGAATGACTCGTCACTCACGGTGGAGTGAGGCGAGGGGGAATCGGACTGGCGAAGAATTTGAGCAGGGGAAAGTTGCACCAATTCTGGTGTGGACAACCCACGGTTCTGGCTCCCGCTGGACAGGCCACCCAGTTCCATGGTGACATATCGAAACCCCATTGTAATGAAAGATTCAACCAGCTCGTCGGTTTGCGTCCAGAGCAGTACCTGAGGCAACTCTTGGCGGGGGACTTCAATCCGCGCCAACTCGTCAGCGTGCAATCGCACCCGACAGTCTGAAACACCGCGTTTGCGGAGCCAGGCTTCGGCGGTTTCGATGCGTTTCAATCTTTCAGGCGTGACTTCCACCTGATAGGCAATCCGGCTGGCCAGGCAAGGCGAGGCGGGGAGAGCCGCGTTTTCGAGCCCAAAATGAGCGGCCAGTTGGCGGACCGCTGCCTTGCCGAGCTTTCGATCGGCAAGCGGGGTTCGGACACGTGCCTGGGTTCCCGCGACGATCCCTGGCCGGTGGTCTCCAAGGTCATCGGCATTGGTGCCGGACACGATGGTTGCGCCGCGTTGTTCCGCAATGGGGGTCAGGAATTCATACAGGGTTTGTTTGCAATAGAAGCAACGATCCGAGTGGTTGCGTCGGTAGTCCGCGCGATCCGATTCATCGGTGGAAACAAATTGGTGCGGGATTCCAATCTGCTCCGCAATGCGGCGTGCCCAGTCGAGTTGCCACTCCGCCACGGCTGGGGATTCAGCGGTGACGGCGAGGACTTCGCAATCCGATTGATAGGCAGCCGCGGCCACGACGCTGCTGTCAACTCCGCCGGAAAATGCCACCACCAAATCGCCGATCTCGTTCAGATGCGCGACGAGTTGGTCGGCCAATCGTTGGACATCGCTCATCGACGAGGACTCGTCATTTGCATCTCGCAAATCGCCAAGGCATCGGTCGCGAGTTGCGCGTCGAGCACCGGATGCATGGGGCCGCCGGCAACCACCTGGGCAACCGCATCCATCTCACTGACGAAACCATCGATTGGATCTTGTTCACCCAGATCAGGCCGTTCCAAACGCCCGTCGTTGTGCATCACCGTCAAGGCAATCGTGTCGGTGGAATCATCGTTGTACGCTGCGAACTCGAATCGGACGGTGGCCTGTTCGAATGACACCTCGTAGCCGTGCGTGAATCCGCGGGCTGGCGAATCAATGACGCCACCGGCCAGGCTCACAACGGGGACCAATTCATCGGGACCAGCTGGTGATCCGTAGTCCAGGACGGTTTCATATCGCTTGGGAACACCTTGTTGTTTGTGGCTGACGCAGTGGGCTGCGGTGGGCATGCCAAACAACACGCGAGCCAAGTGGGCATCGTGAACTTGCAGGTCAATCAGTGGACCGCCGACACGCTCGGGATCGTAGAAGTCAGGGATCCAATCCGGCGGACTGATGGTTCGCGAGAATCGACCGGTGATGGGGCGACCAAAACGGCCGTCTGACTGAGCTTCGACCAGGAAACGATAGGCCGGCATGAATGGCAAGATGTGTGCGACCATCAGTTGGCCCGGGGCCGCTGTCTCCAGCAACGAGCGGGCGGCGTCAGCACTCAGTGCCAGCGGCTTTTCGCACAGGACCTTCTTGCCTGACGCCAGGATTTGTTGGATCGCGTCGACGTGCAAATGAGGTGGCAAGCACACATCGATCAGGTCGATGGAATCGTCCGACAACAGCCCGTCCAGGTTTTCGCTGACGTTCATCCCTGAAACATCGATTTGTTCGCCTGGGGGACCGAAGTTGCCCTGGATACCTCGCCAATCGCCGCTGCGCTTCTTGGCATCTCGGCTGGCGAAACCGACTAATTCAGCGGTTTGGCTTCGTTGGTAGGCGAGCGTGTGAATCCAGCCCATGAATCCGACGCCCAAAATGGCGGCTCGCATGGGTTTGTTAGCGTTAGAAGACATTCACTGTCCTGGCAAAAGGAAGGATGATGGCACGCGATTGGATTGCCTTCGGTTACAAGTGGATGGCGATCCTCTCGCTCGCACCGCCGGTGATCAAAGGTCACGGTGGCAGTGTTTCAAGTTGGACAAAGTTGTCGAGTTGCACAAGGCAGCCGTCGCGCTGACGGAACGACTGGAGCCCATGATGACAGAAGGCTCGTGTCCTTGCGTTGCAATCACGAGCTGCGAAGTTGAGCCGCCTGCAGTTGAGTCAAATCGGCGATGCCCATTTTGCCCAACCGCAACAGTTCGGCCAGCTGAGCGTCATCAAATGTCGCTTCTTCGCCGGTGCCCTGCAACTCAATGAAACGCCCTGACCCGGTCATGATCACATTCATGTCCACATCAGCAGCGGAGTCCAGTTTGTAATCCAGGTCCAGGACAACGTCCTCGCCGATCACACCCACGCTGATTGCCGCGACGGAATCGCGAAGGACGGCCGCAGGGTCCACGGCAGGGTCCAGTTCTGGATTGGATGCCAACTGAGACACCGCCAGCGACAACGCGATGTAACCGCCGGTGATCGACGCGGTGCGAGTGCCGCCATCGGCTTGCAAAACATCGCAGTCAACCGTGATGGATCGTTCGCCCAAAGCATGAAGATCGACGATGGCTCGCAAGCTGCGGCCGATCAGACGCTGGATTTCGGTGGTGCGGCCATCCACTTTGCCGCTGCGATCGCGACGTTTTCGCGGGCTCGTGCTACCGGGCAGCATGTTGTATTCCGCTGTGACCCACCCTTTTCCTCGGCCTTCCATCCACGGTGGAACGTTTGTTTCGACCGAAGCGGTGCACAGCACGATCGTTTTGCCGCTTTTGTAGAGGACGCTGGCGGGGTTGGATTCCAAGTAACCGCATTCGATTTCGACGGGGCGGATTTGATCATGAGGGCGTGCAAGATCGGCAGCAGAGTTCATGCGAAGGGTGACGGCGCGAGCAAACGGGTGGGGAAACGGGGAAGCCTATCGGACTTTCGATCAAAAATGGATGGGCGACTCTAAAAAGTAGCGCTGGAAAGATAACGCTGGCACACCCAATGCCTCTTCACTGCACCTGGCGGAAGACAGATCAAACAGGGGGGTTTTTAGGGAAGGGGCACGAATGCAGGCGGTGTCGATCATTCAAAACGCATTTTGAAGGGGAGAATGATGAAGATGGGGTGAAATTAGCATTTGTATTGAATGTATTTGATTGCTAACGTTAATCCTGCCGAAAGTTGGTTAAGTCCCCGTTGTCTGTTGATGGAGGTTCCTGCATGGACCTTGAATTCGCTCGCCCCGATCTCGAACTGGCCTTGGCTGTGGTCGTGGTGACGCTGCTGACCTTGGGGGCTTACCGCTTGGGATGCCGCTCTCGAACGTCCTCGGATCGCTGGGTGTTTGTGGGGCTGATCGGAATTTCGTTTCTATTTGCTTGGAGTTTCTTCGGCCGTCTGATTTGGGCCGAGGCCATCACGTCATCGGCGGCCCTGTACTGGTCCAACGTGACGCCCGTTGTGTTGGCTTTTTCGGCCGGGATGGCGGGACATGCCGTCGATTTGCGTCGTCGATTTCGGCCGGCGGTCGCGGGAATTCTGATGACTTTGGCGGTTTCCTTTGTGATTACGCCGATCGCTCGCCCGGTGCTGTTCCCGTTGGACTGGGATCAACCTCGTGAGCCGCAATGGATGGCGCAGTGGCAAGATGGGGTTTACATGCAGTCCAACTCAGCCAGCTGCGCGCCCGCCGCTGCTGTCACCTTGTTGGGCACATCGGGGATCTCGGCCAGTGAACGAGACCTCGCTTCAGCTTGTTTGAGCAGTTCGCTGGGGACCGCCCCGTTGGGGCTTTATCGAGGGTTGTCGACGGTGGCTCACGAGCACAATCTCAAGGCCAAGGTTGCATCGCGAGATCCCAGCAAGTGGCATCAGCGGGGCCAGTTGCCCAACGTGGCATTGGTTCGGTTTGGATTGAGTGGTGACGATCTGCAGGACACAGGCTTCGTCGGCAACGTCACCGTCGGGCATGTCGTGACGGTGCTGGGTCAAACCGACAGCGGACGCTGGCTGATCGGCGATCCCGCGGTGGGCAAGGTTTCTTGGAGCGATGAAGACCTTCGGAAACGATTCACTGGCGAAGCGATCTACTTGTCCCGACCGTAGCCGCGCAACTGATGAGTGGTTGGTTTCACCGGCGGTGGTTGTTTCAACAGCAAGTGCCGCGTCACAGCTTCGTCGTCTGGTTGGCCGTCTTGGCCGCTAGCCACGGTTTCATCGCAATCAGCCGGGGCGATCGCCGAATGGCCAAACTCATCACCCCTCATTCCAAGCTGTGACTCAGCACTCGTCGGGAGGCGTGACAATCGGATCTGCCAAACGCGAATACATTTCCGGACGACGATCGGCAAAGCGATCGATGACATGTTTTCCGGGCGTTCGCTCGATCCGTTTGTTGCGGGCTTGTTCCAGGTCGACATCGACAATCAGTTCGGTTTCCTCGGCGCCCTTGGCACGAGCCAATTCGACGCCATCGGGCCCACAGATGGAACTCATGCCGCAGTATTCAAATCCTCGCTCGGTTCCAATGCGGTTGGCGGCGACGAAGAACAGGTGATTTTCCATGCTGCGAGCAGGCGGAACGATCTCGGCCGTTCGAGACGCCGCCACGGGCCAGTTGGTGCCGAGTGCAATGATGTCGGCACCAGCCAGTCCCAGCGCCCGCATCGGTTCGGGAAAGGAACTGTCGTAGCAGATCCCCAGCCCCACTTTGCAACCTGATTGCGTTGTCAAGATTTGGTCGCAGGCTTGGCCACGATCAACGAACCGGTCCACCCCCAGATGCGGCAGGTGGACTTTGTTGTAGCGACCGACCAGCCCAGATCCATCGATCATCAGCGCCGAGTTGTGCAGTTCGTCGCGATCTTTCCGAAGCAACGTCCCGATTGTGATCGTTAATTGGTTGACTTGGCAGGCTTCGACAAGAGTCGTGATAGCGGCGGAGTCGATCGTGGGAGCGGCGTCGAGCGCTTCTTCACGACTTTCGTAGCCGTAACCGGTCAGCGTGCACTCGGGGAAAACCGCGAGCTGGACGCCTTGTTTGCCAAGGCGATTGATCTTTTGACAGACGTCGTCAACGTTTTGATCGACGGAAGCAAAATGGACACCGGTCTGGACGCAAGCAATCAACATCGTACAAACAAGACTTATTCGACGGGGTGACGGAATCTTTCGAGCCATGATTCGAACAGAATTCGACGGTCCGTGGTACCCAATCACGTCGAGACACGAAGCGTTCGGTGAGGCGGCCGACGCTCAATTGACTCGCAATTCATTGCATTTTCAGGGAACGAGGCATGTCATCAGCGACCGAATCCTCCTCGGCAAACGGGGCGGCGTCGCCCCCCGAAACGCCGGACGTCAATCTGCCCGCCCAAGAGACGAAGCCGGCCGCCAAGCCAGCTCGCGACAAATTTGATTTCGATTTATTCGTGATTGGTACCGGCCCGGGGGGGGAAGGTGCCGCGATGCAAGCCTCCAAGGGTGGTTTGCGGGTTGGCGTCGCCGAGCGATACCGGCAAATCGGTGGTGGCTGCACTCACTGGGGCACGATCCCCAGCAAAGCGTTGCGGTACGCCGTGACGAGTACGATGAAGTCATTGAAGAATCCCGTGATGCGCGAAATGGGATTCGCCGCCAGCCCCAGCATGGAACAACTCAATCGTGGCACTCAAGCCATCATTGGCCGGCAAGTTTCGATGCGGCAATCGTTTTACGATCGCAATGCGGTTCCGATTTATCGTGGGCAAGCACGCTTTGTCGATGAGCACACGATCACCATCGACAATGGCGAGGTGATCACTGCCGGAGCGTTTGTGATCTCGACCGGATCACGGCCTTACCGTCCCAAAGGGGTCGACTTTTCGCATCCCAGAATCTTCGACAGCGACACGATTTTGGAGATGAAGGACAAACCCGGTTCGATCACCGTTTATGGCGCTGGTGTGATCGGGACGGAATACGCCTCAATGTTTCGCAACTTGGGGATCAAGGTCAACTTGATCAACACGCGCGAAAAACTGCTCGAGTTCTTGGACGATGAGATCATTGATGCGTTGTCGTATCACTTGCGTGACCAGGGAGTGATCATTCGTCACAACGAGACGATGGAGAGCATCGAGGGGCTGGATGACGGCGTGATTTTGCGTCTCAAAAGTGGCAAGGTTCTCAAGACCGACGTATTCCTGTGGGCCAATGGTCGGCAGGGGAACACGGATGATCTGGGGTTGAACAGCCTTCCGATCGAGGCCAACAGCCGCGGCCAAATTGTGGTCGACGAGCATTTTCAAACTTGTTTGCCGCACGTCTATGCGGTGGGTGATGTGATCGGAATTCCGTCGCTTGCCAGTGCGGCTTACACGCAGGGTCGGGCTGCGGGGATGCATATGTTGGGTCGGGCTGACGGCAACCTACGGCTCAATGACATTCCCACGGGAATCTACACGAGTCCTGAAATCAGCTCGGTTGGTGCGACGGAACGTGAGTTGACCGATCAGTGTGTGCCTTATGAGGTCGGCCAGGCTCAGTTCCGTTCGCTGGCCCGTGCTCAGATCACGGGTGAAACCACCGGGATGCTGAAATTGTTGTTCCATCGGGAGACCAAAGAGATCCTGGGGGTCCATTGCTTTGGCGCCAACGCATCGGAGATCGTGCACATTGGTCAAGCGATCATGAATCAACCCGGGCGTCAGAACACGATCGATTACTTCATTGAGACCACATTCAATTACCCGACCATGGCGGAGGCCTATCGGGTCGCGGCTCTCAACGGGATCAACCGGCTTTTTTGAGCATGAGCGAATCTGAATCGGACCCCAATCCCGAACCGGTGGGCGATTCGCTCGCACGCAAACGCAATGACTTGGCGGTGATTCGCACGGATCTCGCCAATGAACGGACGTTGCTGGCTTACCTGCGAACATCGTTGATGATGGTCGGAACGGGAGGAACGCTGATCAAGTTCTTCGGCGAATCGCGAGAGTTGTTGTTCGCCGGTTATGTTGCGATCGGAATCGGTGCGGTCGTGCTGTTGGCGGGGTGCATCCGATTCCTGCAAACGATGCGGCGGGTGCGATTGGACCACCAGTGAGCCGACCCGTCTGAAACAACACCTCCGCTCGTTGCGGCGCAGCACGAGTGGGGTCAGACGCCGGCGTACAGCAATGAGTCTTCGATGACGGCTTCGAATTCCGTGTCGGTTAGCTCCAACAGGTCTTTCATTCGGCCGAGTTGTCGAACCTTGGCGTCGGAGATGTTCTTTTCTCCGGAAGAGGCGGCCAAGAACATGGCTTGAATTGCCAGCAAACGTTGTTGCATGGTCCAACGTTTGGAAACGGTCATGACGTAGTTCTGCGTTTCGATTCCCGAATGCATGGCGACGGAACACAGACGCCCTAATTCTTCTCGTTCGATTGGGTTGTTGAGGATCACGCGACTGATCCGCAGCAACGACTGTATTTCCGGCTCCGTGATCTCTTCGTCTTCGAGTGCCATCAACACGCAGGACCGGATCGCTTCATTGCGGAACTGATTCTCGCGGACCTTCTTGTGCGTGCGCTCATCGATATGCAGCACGCTCAGGTCCCAGGGCGATTTGCAGTGATCGCACTGGATGAACGGTTCGGGGGCACTGATCGGAATGGTTGGAATGAAGTACAGCGTCAAAAACGTTCGTTTGGACCGCAGTCGGTATCCCTGGATGGATTCGCAGGTGGGACAGAAGAACTCGCCCCGTTCCAGGGTCCGAGTCAGTTGCATGGTGCTGATGAAAATCATGTTCTTTCTCGCTGCGGAGTCCTGCTGGACCGTGCCTCGGCCACGCCGGAACCAATCCCCATGGGATTGATCTTCAGTCGTGAAGTCAATTGTGCCGATTACAACGATACCGAAAATGCTTGCACCGTGTTCTCGGACGGTGTTTTCGAACCATTTCGCATCGTTGAATCATGTCATTACTTCCCGTCGCAACGAACCGAACGAGCACGCCGCTGCAAAATCAGCGGTTGATGTATCAGCTCAACAGCGATCAATTGGCGATTCAGCGTCAGTATGATCAGTTGAGCACCGGGCGTCGTGTGCTGACCATCAGCGATGACCCTGCGGCGGCGGCCCGCGCGATCGGGCTGCAGCGTGAAGTTTCACGAACGGACCAGATGGTTCGGAACGCAGATGCCGCGGAGGCGTTTTACCAATCCGCCGATGTGACGTTGGACAAAGTCGATTCGGCCATCATTGAAGCACGGGGGGCCGCTGTCGAAGCCGCCCAAAGCGTGTTGTCGGATGACCAGAGGGAAGCTCTGGCAATGACGATCCGCCAACAAATGGAGTCGATCGTTAGCGCCGGCAATGGCATGTTCGCCGATCACCAACTGCTAGGCGGTGTGCTGCAGACCGATTTGGCGCTGGAACACGTCAGCGGAACGGTGCGATTCAATGGCAATCAGGCGATTGGATTGACCAAGGTGGGCGATGGGACTCAGGCCGAATTCACTGTCAGCGCTGCGACGGCGATCGGAGTGGGCGAGCCATTCATCGAGGGCGAATCGCTGGACGCGGCGCTGAATGCAGACACCCGGTTGATCGACATGAAACAAGGGGAAGGTGTCCAAGCTGGCGTCTTGACCGTTTCAGATGGCGACCATTTCGTGGAGTTGGACCTTCGACAGGCAGCGACGATTGGCGACGTGGCGGATGTCTTGCGGACCGTTGATTTGGACGGTCGATCCTTGTCTGTCACGCTGGGAGCCGATTCCATCACGGTCCAGTACGCTGACGGATTGCCTGGGACATTGGCAATCAAAGACGCGGCGGGCAGTCGTTTGGCGTCGGATCTGTTGATCTCCAATCCTGACGGATTTCGGGCTCCACCGTTGGTCGGAGATCGCCTGGCACCTCAGGTCACTTTGGCAACCTCGATTTCAGATTTGAACGACGGTGCCGGGTTGGATTTGACCGACGGGTTGGTCATTGATCGTGGCGACCAACGCTACGAAATTGATTTTTCGAATGCCGAAACCGTGGGCGACGTGATCATCGCGATCAATCGGAGCGATGCGGAAGTCAAAGCGGTTCTCAATGAAACGGCGGGCCGGATCGAATTGCATGCACTTCGGTCAGGCGTGGATTACAGCGTTGGCGAAAATGGTGGTTCTGCCGCGACCGAGCTGGGCATTCGCACCGCAGATGAGGACACGTTGGTCAGTGAATTGGCCCGAGAACGCGGCTTGAACTACAACCCCGAAGGCCCCGATTTGGTGATCACTCGCCCGGACGGTGTCGAGCTGGAATTCGAGCTCGAAGACGCCGAGACCGTGGGCGAGATCATCGATCTGATTCGGAACCATCCCGACAATCAAGACACCCAACGAGTTTTGGTGTCGCTGAACGAAGTGGGCAATGGGTTGAGGTTAACGGCGCCTCCGGGAGCCGATCCGATCCGGGTGACACAGCCTGGTTTGAGCGACGCCGGAACGTATCTGGGCTGGATTCCTGAGGACGCCTCGGAAGGCGTTGGGGAATTGGACGGAAGTGTCGCGGTGTTGAACGGCAGCGATTACCAACCGCGTGACGCCGGTGGCGCGATCGACACGCTGTTGCGTCTCGAATCCGCCATCCGCGACGGGGATATCTCCGAAATCGGCCGTTTGCAGGCTCGTTTGGACGATGACCTGGACGCCAGCACGCGGACTCGCGGGCGGGTGGGAGTGTGGCACTCTTCCTTGCAGGACTCCCGAACGGCGGTGGAGAACGAGAATGTTCTCCTGCAGTCGCAGTTGTCCGATGCCATGGACGCGGACCTGGCCTCGGTGATCAGTGAATTGCAGGCCCGGCAGGTGGCGCTGGAAGCTTCCATGCGTTTCGTCGGGCAAACCTCGGGCATCACGGTCCTGAATTACCTTTGATCCCAGCGGCTGTTGGTCCGCTGGATCATTTGTCCGCTGGATCAACAGTGCCACCGTGTCAGGGGATTCCGATTGTGATGGCTGCAGCGAATTTTCGTCCTTTTTCGATTGTTCGGTGGACTGGCGGGATTCGATGGTCGATGAGAAGTAGCGACGGAGAACCCGAAGGAACCGTTTGGGACAGGACCGGTCCCGAACACCCAAAAATTCGACGAGTGGAATCAAGTCATGCGGATCGACAGTCATCGCTTCGGCACGTTGGAACTCAACGCCGACCAGTTGTTTTTGTTCCCGCAGGGTCTGATTGGAATGGAATCGCTTCATCAGTGGGCGTTGATTCCTGACACAGACAACGCGTCGGTGGCCTGGCTGCAAAGTGCGGCCCGCGGTGACCGAGCACTAGCTGTGATCAGTCCACGAGCGTTTTTCCCAGACTATCGAGTCCACATCGGGCGGCGTGATCTGTCGAGCTTGCACCTGACGTCGGGCTCGGAAGTCTATGTGATGACCACCGTCGCCGGGCATGTTGGCAAGTTGACGACGAACCTGCGAGCACCTTTGATGCTGAACCTGGATCGTCGCTTGGGTTGCCAGGTGATCACCAACGACGATCGCCCCATGCGTCAGCCATTGCCGACCGTGGCAGCCGAATCGGCCAAGCCATTGCCCACCTCACAGGTGCGTGCCGCCTGATTCGAGGCGACGAACTCAGACCAAACAAACGGAATGGCGAGCATTGGATGACAATGCTCGCCATTTTTCGTTGGCAAGCGCCGGACGGCAGGCTTTGAGGGGCCGTTGGGAGAAGACGGCCTGGGGAGCGCATTCCGCGCCGCTTTCCTATGCCCGGCCCTCACCCTCGCGTACGCCTGAACGGCGTCGCTCGACCTAGTGTATCGCTGTTGCTCTCCCCAAACTTCGTTTCAGGAGAGGTTTTCAAATGCAGAAACCTGCACGACCTCTGCGCGGGCGGGGTTCTCAATGCGTTACTGGCACAGCACTTCAAAACTGCAAGCCCTCGGGGACCGCAGCACCGGGTGGATGGCGCCGCTCTGCAAACCGAGGAAGGTGTTTCGAGCAGCTCCTTCGCGAACCCGATCCAGTCAATCGGTGTCCGGCTTGCAGGATGGAAATTGGTGGGCGTTGCAAACGGGGTACCAAGTCGAATCGGCACGACCGGCACGTGCCGACCTTCTGACCGATGCGTGAACTATTCCATCCGGTGGGTCGATGAGTGGTGTACGCGAGGCGAAGCAACGGGTGTTGTTTCATCAGGTGAACCTCGTCCGAACATTGCGATGGAATGCAACAACTCTCGGCAATGGAATGCCGCCGTGAACACATTGAAATTCCTGACGAATTGATTCGAAAGCTCTCCCACTCCGACAACTTAAGCCGAGGACACCATGCTCGTCCTTTCCCGACACCGCGACGAAAGCATCATGATTGGTGACGATGTGGTCGTAACCATCGTTGATATCCGAGGCGACAAAGTGCGTCTTGGTATCGAAGCTCCCCAAGCGATACCGGTGCACCGCCAAGAGGTCTATGACGCGATTCAGCGAGAAAATCGCCGCGCGTCACAGACAGGTGCAGGAGCGACAAAAGACGTTCGTCCACCTCGTGACTGAACGCCGTCAGAAGTGATGTTTCGCGAAAGTGTCCGGTGGGCATTCTCGTGAAACATCAATGAGTCCTTGGATCGTCCGTCGTGGGTGACGGATGAATCCAGTGGCACTCGCCAGATTCAAAGTGTTCCTGTTTCCAAATCGGAACGTCTTGTTTCAGCCGGTCCATGATGGCGGCAACCGCATCGAGCGCAGCGACTCGGTGAGCACTGCTGCATCCCACGATCACGCTGGCTTGTCCAATCGGGACAGTCCCCAGACGATGCCAAATCACAACGCGATGCAAACCGAATTCGTGCACTGCGTTGTTCGCCAATTCATTCAATTGCTTGACTGCCATTTCACGATGGGCCGTGTACGAAAGTTCTTTCGTGATGGTCACGTGATCGCCCTTCTTCGTCTGGCGGCGAGTCACGCCATGGAACCAGAGGATCGCACCCGCGTCGGGGTGCGATAGCCAAGGTTCCTCGCAGGAAGTCGCCTGAACCATTGGTTCCAACGGTTCGTCGGTCAAGCGAATGTTGACGGCACCGAAATTCTCGTCCGTGGATGGGAGGTTCGACATCGATCAACCACCACTGACCGGCGGGATCAACGCGACCTCGGCGTCCGTTTCAATCACATGATCGGGCGAGACGTACCTTTGGTCGACGGCCAATCGAGATCGCTGGACCATCGCTGCCAATTCTGTGTGTTGTTCGGCCAGTTGCGTCATCAGTTCGTTGGCTGTGGGGCGTGGGTGCGTCTGCACCGTGACTCGGTCGGCACCACCGGCCGATTCGCTGGCACCGGCAAAGAGCAACACGTCGATGGAACAGGGGGGAGTCATGCTGGGCTGTCTTCGTTGAGGGGCGTTTTTCCACGCAGATTCAGTGCTGGCAGGCGGCCGTAGGAATGCGCCAGCAACTTCAGGGGGTGGATCGCTTCGTAGTCACCACCATGTTCCATTTGCAACTTGCATGCACTGCATTCGGTCGTCGGGGCACTGGACGTTGCTTTGCGAACGGTGGAAACCATCGGCCAACCGATTCTTAAACTGTTGCGGTAATTCTTTCGCTGCAATCCCCAAGTGCCGGCCATCCCGCTGCATCCCTTGGCGACGATGTCGACTTCCAGTTGAGGAATCAGTTGCATCAGGTTAGCCGCGGAGGTGTCACTGTGCAGAACGCGGCTGTGACAAGGTTGGTGATACAGCATCCGGTGTTGGATGGGTTCAAACTCCAGCGTCAATCGATTTTCTTGATGCAAAGACCAAAGGTAGTGGCACGCTTCGAAGCTGTGCTCGGCAACCAAGTGAGCGTCTTCGGTATCGAGCAGGTTCGGGTACTCGTGCTTCAAGCAGAGTGCGGCGGCGGGTTCGGTTGCGAGCACGGTGTAGCCTTGCCGAACCGCGTCCGCCAACAAGCGAACATTGCGTTTGGCAACTCGGCGGGCACCCTTCAGATCGCCGGCGGTGATGCGGCCCATTCCGCTGAGGCTTTGCCCCGTTGGAACATAAAACCCAATCCGATTGTGTTGCAGGATTTCCGCCAGAGCGCGACCGATCTCGGGATCGTGGTAGTTCGCGAAATGGTCGACAAAGTAAACCACTTTCAATCCGCCGGCGGGTGAGGCTCGGTGCCAACGTCGTCGCACGGCGTACCGGACGAAGGACTCACTGGCCAACAACGGAATTTCCCGAGAGGCGGACAGCCCCAGGGTTCGTTCCGCCAACCAGCGCAGAGAACGTCGCCGCAGCATCCAGTTCGAGAGCCAAGCCACGCGTGAGCCGAGCGCGGCCAGCATGTCAATTCGGCCAATCAGCCAATCCGACAAAGTCAGCCCGTTGGTTGCAACGTACTGGGCTTTGATTTCACCGACCACTTTGGGAATGTTGACCGAGGCGGGGCATTCGACTCGGCAGGAGTGGCAGTTGAAACACAGGTCGGCGACGGCTTTGGCTCGTTCCCCCGTGAGTTCCGAAACCGGCAACTGGCCACTCAAAACCCCACGCAACAGATTGGCTTTGGCCCGGGGGGACGCTTCTTCGATGGAGGTGATGCGGAACATCGGGCACTGACGTTCGTCCGAAGCGTCGGCGCGGCATCGCGCGCACCCATTGCAGGCTCGCGTGGTGGTTGTGATCGGTGCTCCGCCCGGCCAATGCTGAAGGACTTCCAGTTGCGGGGCGGGTTGATGCGGCATCAACGAAGAAACCCATTTGGCGGGCTCGGGTTCCGTCGATGACTCGTCGTCCGCGATTTCGTTTTCTTTCGCTGGCTGGTCGGGATCAACGATCTCTGCCGAAGTCGCCGACGCCTCGGTTTCGCTGGCGGGATCTTCGGATGTCATCGTGAGTGACGAGGGGATCACGCTGCGGCCCGAGGCGACAATTTCAATGGTTTGGTCGAGCGGGCGGAGGTTCTCATCCGGCTTTTGCAGCACTGCACCAAACAGCTTGCCTGGATTGAAACGGTGGTAGGGATCAAACAATCGTTTGACCTGGCCCATCGCTTGCCAGAGTTCACCAGCTTGCTTGGGCATCAAGTAAGAACGACTCAGGCCTGCGGCGTGTTCGACGCCGATCTGTCCGCCGCGGTCCCAAACGACACTGGCGATTTCTTCACTGAGTGGGCGGATTTTTCGGCGGTCTTCGTCTTTTTGCAAATCCAACATCGGTCGCACATGCAATTGACCGTGGCCCGCGTGAGCAAAGATCGTGGCGGTGGTTTGATGGCGTTTGAGAACGTTTTGCACAGCCACCACCATTTCAGGCAGTTGTTCAGGTGGTGAGTGAATGTCCTCCACAAACGGTTGCGGCATTTGTGTGCCACGAACCCGGTATTGTCGTGGAATCACTCTTCGAAACAGCATCCAGTAAAGATCGCGAATCTCATCTCGGATGGTGTCCACGGATTCGAACGCCGCGTCGTGGCCGCTGGAAATGGACTGACGCAAAATGGCGAGTCGGTCGTAGAGGTCGCCCAGCGACTCGCCTTGGATTTCGACCAACATCGCCGCTTCGGCTTCGCGAGGCACCACGTCGGTGAATCGTTTCTCGCCCTCCCGAGCAATTTGCAACAACCGTCGATCCATCACGTCGCACGCGATGGGGCCGTGTTGCAGGGCGGCAACGGCGGCCCGTGTGGCTGAGTCGAGCCGATGGAAAAAGAACAGCACCACCCCGCGATGCGCCGGGATCGCTTCGGTGCGAAGGGTGGCGTCGATCATCACGCCCAGCGTGCCTTGCGAGCCGCTGAAGAATTTTGCCAAATCGACTCGATGATTGGCGTCGTAAAGATCGTCCAGGCGATAACCACCGCTGGCGGGCGACTGGATCACATTGGAATCGAGTTGGGAGTGAAAGCGATTCCGGATCTCAACCAATCCTCGCGAAACGCGGTTCACGAACCCTGCTTCGCCAGCTTGATCCAAGAGCGAGGCGTTGAGATCTTGGGGGGGATCGAGGTTGCCATGCTCGGGCGTTGCTTCGTCATCCTCGATGGGCAATGGGTCGTGTTGCGACAGCTCAACCAGACGACCGTCCGCCGCAATCATACGGAGCGATAGCACGGTGTCCCGTGCCGAACCGCTGCGCAGGTAGTGGCTGCCTGACGCGTTGGTGGCAATCACCCCGCCCATGGTCGTGATCGAACGTGTGGCTGGATCCGGGCCAAACCAACGTCGATGCCCTTTCAGGAACCGGTTGACGCTCGCCAAGGTCGCACCGCTTTGGACGGTGACCTGCATCCCATCATCCGACGGTGAAATCCGCTTCATGTGGGCGGACATGTCCACGACGATCCCTGGTCCGACTGATTCGCCAGAAACGCCGCTGCCGCTGCCCCGTGCGTGAATGGGCAAGTCGTTTTCGCAGGCGTACTGCACCGTCGTGGAGACATCGGCGGCGGACCGGGGCCGCACCACGGCCAGCGGGCGGATTTGATAAATGCTGGCGTCCGAGGCGTACAACTGAGTCGACACGGGATCACACAGGACGTCTCCGGAAACCAATCCGCGGAGGTCATCGTGAAGTCGCTGGCTATCAATGTCTCTTTGCATTGTCCCATTACGACGCCCAGTGACCGGTTCCGTCAAGACGACCGAATCAGCCTCGTCGCAATTCAGCCCCAATCCCGTGGATTCCGACGGCCAGCAGACTGCCCATTCCCGCTAAACAGAGGTCTTTTTGAGCGTCCCAGAGATCTCCTTGTTGGCCGTTGTAGGCTTCGGCTTGAGCGGGTGAAAAGAACATGGCGATTTGCCATTCCAGCACTTCGTACGCGGCTCCCACTGCCATCACGATGCAAATTGACAGGAACCATCCCCATCGCCTGGGCAGCGGCGACGGAGAGTGAGCGGTTCCCCACATTTGCTGGAGCCAATCGAAGGCGACCGGGACGCCCAGGCACCCCGACGCAAAATGGACCAGCCGATCGTAGTGGTTGCGTTGCCAGGCAAATTGGTCCGATAGATTCCGCCCAAAAAGTGATTCGCACCAAGCGTCGTAGGGCACGTTGGAATAGGTCCAACGTGCCCCGATGATGTGCAACACGATGAACGAGATCGCGCAGGCGAAGGCGATGGATGACAGCCTCGCATTGCTGGTCGACCAAAGCAGGCCCAGCAACATGGCAACGGTCGGGATGTGTTGCAGCCATTGCTCCGCCGGAAACGGAGCTTTGTAAAGCGAAACAACCATCAGCAGGAATGTCGCCAGGATCGCGAGCTTCTGTCGATCCATCCGTGTCACGGCTGAGGGACGCTGGTTTCCGTGTCGGCGTCGTCTGCTTTCTCGGGTGACGTGACGGCGGTGCCCGTCAGTTCGCTCAGGTACTGCTGAAGTCTTTCCTTTTCATCTTCCGGGGCTGATTCAATCGCACGCGATTGCCACTCCACGGCGGACTCCTTGTCACCCGCAATGGACTTCAAGTGAGCCATGGTGTCGTAGGCTGGCCACATCGCATCGTTGTCTTCGTTCTCTTCGCTCGCCAAGGCCGATTCGAGAGCCGTCATGGTGGTGCTTAAGATTTCTTCGTTGCCCTCCAGTCCTGGTTCCACGGCTTCGTAGACTTCCCACGCCCAGCGGTTGATGGAAACGGCGTCTTCGGGGGCCGCGGCAATTCTCTCGCGAATGATTTCCAGGGCGATGTCACTTTGCTGAGTGGCTAAGGCGGTCGGAAACCAAATGGTTTTCAGGGCGGATTCATAACGCGTGCCCACGAACAGGTCGGCGTGTTCCTTCAAGAGTTTCAACGTGGTTTCGTGGTGCCCGGTGCGGTGAGCCATGATGATTTCGCGAACGGCCAGAGCAATCTTTTGTTCGCGTTCAAATTTCTCTTTTGCCGCTTCGCGATCCCACTCGTTGTGGATGACGGCTTCCAAAGGTTCGTCCATCGACATGGGGTGACCGATCCATTCGACGTGTCCATCGGTGCCGACGATGAACGCGGTCGGAATGCCGTTTTGATTGGCGGCTTTCATGTAGTCTGCATTGACCGATCCGTCTGGATCCGTGGTCAGGCTGTACGCCGATGTCAGCTCGCCAAACGTGATGGGCTTGGTCTCTTCGGTGGCTTCGTCTGCTTCCTCCTCGTTTTCTTTGGGAGCTGGTTCTTTGATTCCGAGAATGCTTGGGCTGACCGGACGCTTCAAGAAAGTGGTGACTGTTTCCAGGTCTTCCGTGCTGACGCTGACGACTCGGACACCTTGGTCAGCGTACTTGCTCTGCAATTCGGCCAGGTGAGGCATGCTGTAAAGGCACGGTCCGCACCACGTGGCCCAGAACTCAACCACATACACCTTGCCGGGTTCAAATTTTGACATTGGCGAGGGTGACTCACCCACCCAGTGTTCAATGTCCAGCGATGGGGCGGGCGACCCAATGGTCAACACCTTGGGGGCCTCCTGGGCGGTTTCTTTCGAAGGCTGTTTCGCCGGTTTTTCGTCGCCGGGACTCGCTTTGGCCGCGACCAGCTTCTTGGCTTCCACGGGCGGGGGCGTTGTGCGGTCGTCCCCCTTGGCAATCCCGCCGGTACCAATCACAAAGCAACAAACAAACACACGAGCGGTCGAAGAGATTTTCACGACGAAATCCTCGTTGGGCAAATCGGATGAAGAGTCAGTGGGATGACTCCCTCACAATAACAGACTGCCGCCACCTCCAAATGCCGAATGAGACTCAAAAATGTCCGAGAACGACCTGAGGCGGGCTGACCTGCTCGAGACAGCGATCAAGGCTGCGAAAGTCGGCGGTGAGATTCTCCGTCGCTACTTTGAAAATGGCGTGATGATCCGCGACAAGTCCGTGGATGGGGGCAAGGCTTACGACCTGGTCAGCGACGCGGACTTGGAGAGCGAGCAGGCCGTGGCGACGCTGATCCGAGAGGCCTACCCCGATCATGAATTGCTGGGGGAAGAAGATCTTCAGGACGGCGATTCCAGTGCGGAGCATTTGTGGGTGATTGACCCGCTCGACGGAACCAATAACTTCGCCCATCACCTGCCTCATTTCGCTGTTTCGATCGCGTACTACGAGTCCGGCGTTCCGATTGTAGGTGTCGTCTACAATCCGATTCGCAATGATTTGTTCACCACCGTTCAAGGGCAAGGTGCGTTTCTAAACGGTGAGCGAGTGCATGTCAGCGAGTCCTCTTCGCTGAACCAATCCATGATCGGTTGTGGGTTTTACTACGACCGTGGTGACATGATGCGTGCCACCTTGGATGCGATCGCGGAATGTTTCCAAAACGAAATTCATGGCATCCGCCGGTTCGGCGCCGCTTCGTTGGACCTGTGCGAAGTCGGCTGCGGCGGTTTCGATGCATTCTTTGAATACAAGTTGTCCCCGTGGGACTTTGCCGCAGGAGCCCTCTTCATCACTGAAGCGGGAGGCCAGATCACCACCGCGACCGGTGACGCTCTGCCACTGGAAACAACCAGCGTTCTGGCCAGCAACGGGAAGGTCCACTCGGTAATGCTTGAGATCACCACGCGGCATGCTTTGCCGGACAACCAGCAACCAATGTAGCGTTGCGGCGCAAGCCTGGACTGCTGAATGTTTGGGCTTGTGGCGGCCATGCGTTTGCGCAAGTTTTCATCCCGGTAAGGATGTCAGATGGTAGCCGTCGGTAAGCGATAGCGCCACCGATGGACACGCCCCCCACGCCGCCACACTCCATCCCGCCGTGGCCTTTGGCCACGGCGGGATGGAGTGTTTTTCTGGGGCTCGCTTTCCGGGGGGACGCTGCTACGCAGCAACCCCCGGCTACCATCTGAAATCCCTACCGGGATGAAGAAAGACAGAAGCCGGAAGAAAAATTGCATTCGCGATCAGAACGCCAAAAGCAAACATTTCGCAGCCCAGCGCAAGCCCAATCCCGCCCAATCGAAAACAAATTTTAGCGGAATGTCGCAAGCCATCCGGTTTTCCGGTGGTGGAGTTTCCTGCGATCCACCGGGCGGCTCGCGCCGCTCCGCTAACAACGCGAAATTCGATTGAGTGGAATTTGTCGTACGCCCTTCCTCTATGTCACTTGTGCTTCCCGCGATGCATCACATTGATTGACTCAATCGCTCAGTCGATCCACCGTTTGGTGAGATCGCCGTAAGCATCGATGCGACGATCGCGAAGGAATGGCCAGTGGGTTCGGACGACGTCCATGTCGGCAAGCTGGCAATCCGCGGAAACGATTTGGTCGCTGGAACAATCACCTTGCGAGAGGACCTCTCCCCGGGGTGACGCGATGAAGGACGAGCCCCAGAATTCAACTCGGCCTTCGATCCCGACACGATTGGGGGCTCCCAGGTAGATGCCGTTGGCGATCGCGTGGGCTCGCATCGCCGTCATCCAGGCATCGCGTTGGCCCTCGCCAAATTCTTCTTTCTCTTCATCGATCCAGCCGATCGCGGTCGGGTAAAGTAGGATCTCGGCGCCCGCCAGAGCAAACAGTCGCGCGGCTTCGGGGAACCACTGGTCCCAGCAGATTCCCACGCCCAGTTTGGCGAAGCGGGTGGGGATGACTTTGAATCCCAGGTCGCCGGGTATGAAATAGAACTTCTCGTAGTACAACGGGTCATCGGGGATGTGCATCTTTCGATACACGCCCGCGACGCTGCCGTCGGCATCGATCACCACGGCACTGTTGTGGTACACGCCCGGTGCGCGACGTTCAAAGAGGGGAGCCACAATCACGACGCCCAGTCGTTCGGCCACGGGTTGCAGGGCAGTGGTCGTTGGCCCCGGAATGGACTCTGCCAAATCAAAGTTGCCGTGGTCTTCGCTTTGACACGGGTAACATGTGGCAAACAACTCTTGCAAGCAGATCACCTGGGCACCCTCTGCGGCAGCCTTCTCAATCCATTCAATCGATGCTTCGATCGACTTGTCTTTCGACCCCGCATCACGCATCTGAATCAACGACAATTTGACCGAAGAACTCATGGCAAGTCTCTACTTTGTTACAGGAACCGGTACCGAGGTTGGCAAAACTTACTGCACCGCGAGGGCGGTGGAACGCATGCGCGAGTGTGGGCAGCGAGTGGGGATCTACAAGCCGGTGGCCAGTGGGTGTGAAGTGCGGGCTGACGGTGAACGGTATAGTGTCGATGCTGAAACACTCTGGCAAGCGGCGGGGCGTCCCAAATCTTTGCAGGCGGTTTGCCCGCAGCTTTTCATGGCTCCGTTGTCGCCACCTCGGGCCGCTGCTGAAGAAGGAACCCAGGTCGATTCGCAGCGATTGCGGGACGGGTTGGCGATTTGGTGCCAAGGTGATTTCGACGTCGTCATGATTGAAGGTGCCGGCGGCCTGTTCAGCCCGATCTGTGACGATTGGTTGAACATCGATTTGGCGATGGAAATGAAGCGTTGGGGGCAGCGAGAGGGGCACTCACTTCATCTGCTGTTGGTGGCTCCGGATCAGCTTGGTGTGTTGCATCAGGTGATCTCAACTTCGCGGGCGGCCGAATCCGCTGGGTTACCGATCGGGGGCCTGATTTTGAATCGCTTGGACGACACCGCGGATGCTTCGGCCCAAACCAACACGAAAGATTTGTTGCAATGGTGCGGTGTGCCGCTGGTGGCGTCGGTGGAGCAATCCGGTGGTCCTTTGTGCGTCTTTTCCGGTGTCAACGCGAGGGAAGCCGGGGGGGAAACATCCCGTGAAACCGAAGCGAGTGTGGAATTTTTGGCGCAAACGTCGTTTCGGCGTTGACTTTGATTTGCCCCCATTGGTACCCCACTCTCACCGGCTTGGGGATTCCTCACGCCCTCCCACCTGTTACCCATCCAAACTTAGGTTTCGTTGACAAGAAATCGTTTGCGGGAATGATTTCTTCGCGGGTTCCGACCTGCGGAAGCTTTGCACTCGTTGCGACGGTTACTGGGTCAATCGTCTCAGCGTTTTGCTTCTCAACGAAACTTAACTGCGCACCGGAGCGTCGTTTATCGGCGCTCCGGTGCCAGGATACAACTCTTCTTCATGTCATCGATCAAACCATCGGACGACGACCGAGAAGGCAAAGGCGACTCGATCGCTGACTCGCCGCTCCAGGGCGAGGAAGACGAACTGGGCGATGTCGTTGGAACCGACGACGAGGACCAGTTGGTCGAGCGAGCCAGCCTGAAAGAGCGGCTGGCAGTGTTTCTCACGCCCGTCAAGCTTGGCATCGGAATCGCCGTGCTGGCGATGATCGTGCTCGGATGGTGGGCCACTCGTCCGATCGAGGTTCCCAAACCACCGCCCAAGCCACCGGAGCCGGAAGAGCTTTTCGCTTTGCAGATCGAGCAGATTCTCGGCGGGGTCTCCACTCAGTTGCACACGCCTTCGTACCCGATTGACGATTCCAGTTTGCTGCTCATCCCGTTCGAGGAATTGGAAGCTGCCGCTGAGCAACGTCGCTCGGACCTGGTGGTGGATGAGAGCAGTCCGGCGTCGGACGATGCGAGCTCATCGGAGTCCGCGCCTCTGCCACCCAGCGATCGGTTCGTTGGGGGAGGAGAGGCAGCTGGCGAACCACTGGTGACCGAACTTCCCAAGCTGGACACGGTCTTGATCGATGAGGGAGTGATCACCGACGAGGGCATGAAGACGATCGCCAAGATTCCGGAGCTTCGGCATTTGCGATTGAGGCTTTCGCCCATCACGGACGAGGGTCTGAAGCCATTGCTTGGATGCGAAACGCTTTGGTTTCTCAATTTGCCGCACAGCAGGTTGACCGAAAAGGGAATTCGATCGTTGGCTGCCCTGCCAAAACTACGCCAGCTTCGGGTGGGATCCACGTTGCTAGGAAACGACTTGGGGCGAGCGCTGTTGGAAGTGGAGTCGCTTCGAGGGCTTCATCTGATCGGTGTTCCGCTCGGGGATGAAGGTTTGAAAGTGATTGTTGAGTTGCCGCATTTAGAATCGCTGTACTTGGACGATTCGGCGGTCACCGAGTCGGGGTGGGAGTGGTTGTTTCTAAACCACCCTCAACTGCACGTGCACATCAACCAGCGTCACCACGATCGAGACCCACACCATCACAAGCATGAGTGACGGTGCCGTGGCGGGGTTGTGAATTGCCTGCGGCTTCGACTCAGGAGTTGGCCGGCTCAGGAGTTGGCCGGCTCAGGCGTTGCCCGAATCGGGCTCGCTTTCTTCCCGCTGAGGTGACCCTTCGCACTCGACGAATTCAAGCGGTTGTTGTTCGCTTGTGTCGGCGACTCGGATGGCGAGTTCGCCACGAAGAATTTTGCGAAAGGCGGTTCCGACGATGTCACCGCGCCATCCTTTGAGCAGCGATGGGGTGGGCGTTCCACGTCGCGGATCCAGCTCGTAAGAAAGCAGTTCTTTGACATCATCGGAATTACCAACGATGGCGGGTGCCAACTTTTGTTGTCGACTGATGCAAGCGATCGACGTGGAAAGGAATTGGCTCAACATCGGCGAAGCACTGCGTGAACGGCCGCGATTGCGACGCGGCAGTTGCTCGTCCGGGACATCTAGGGCAGCGGCAATGGCGTCGCCGATTTCTTCGTATTGGTCGTTGTAACCACGGCGTTCCATCCCGCGAATGTTGCGGATTTTTTTGACGTCGGGTGAGCCACGTTTCGCGAGCTCCACCATCAGATCGTCACGCATCACCCGCCGGGGCAATCGATCTTTGCTGCGGGCGATCTCTTCGCGCCACCGCCAAAGGTGACGGATGATCTCGAGTTGGCGAGGTTTCAGTCCTGAACTGCCGCTGACGCGTTGCCAGTTCTCGCTTTCTTCCGCGTCGATGACTTTCTGTTGAAGTCGATCGGTTTCTTCGTCCAGCCAAGCAACCCGATCCAGGGCTTTGACATCCGCGATCAATTTGGTGTGCATTTGTGCCAGCGTGGTCACGTCGTGCAAGGCGTAGGTCAGCTGGTCTTTTGTCAGCGGACGATGCCGCCAGTTCGTTCGTGTTTCGCCTTTGGGGAGGGTTTGCCCCACCAGTTTCTGAACCAGCGTGGCGAGCGAAGCCGGGTACTCAATGCCGACAAATCCAGCGGCCAACTGGGTGTCAAACAATCCCGCGATCGGACGGCCTGCGAATCGATAGGCAAACCGAATCTCTTCGCGAGCGGCGTGCGCGATCACGACTCGTTTGCCTGGTTCGACTGTGTCGTCGGTCAGGATGTCCCAGAATGGCTTGGTGTCGCCAACGGTGTAGGGGTCGATCACCGCCAGGTGTTTGCCTGCCGCAACCTGGAGCAAGCAGAGCTCGGGGCGATAGCAGTCTTCAGAGACAAATTCGGTGTCGAAGCCGATCACGGGTTCGTCCGCAATGGCCTCGCAAAAGTCACTGAACTGCGAAGGCGTTTCGATGGAGTCGTAGTTCACCGCGGCAGATCCGGTGTCTTGTTGGGTGACATTGATTTCACGTAAGTTGCATCCCTGCAACGCTGATTGGATGAAGACTGTAACTTGCCAGCCGCTTCGGGTCGATCCGATGGAACGGCAACCTGGATCAGAATGCCCCGGAGAAAATCAAATGGAGTCGTTGTCACCCCGCCAGCGATTGGTGTCGGATTGCTGCAAAGACCACCTTCCCGAGGCCGGTGACGCTGAATTGCTGATCAGTGTGCGGGATTTGGAGGAGGCTCAAGTGGTCGTCTCCCGTGGTGTTCAGATTGTGGACTTCAAAGAACCCTCGCGGGGTGCACTGGCGGCTTGCGACCCCAGCGTTTGGCGAGCCGCCGCCTTGCAATTGGCTGCGTCTCTGGTTGTTGCTGGGGGGAGCGTTCAGTTGTCGGCGGCGTTGGGGGAATCCGACACCGGGCGGGAGTTGGCGGGGCAGGTTCCCCGCGAATTCTCTTTTGCGAAAATCGGCCCCAGCGGGTGTCAGACCGCACAAAAACTGGCTTCGGTTTGGGAGGCGATTTGTTTGCCACAATCGGTGGAACTGGTGCCGGTTGCCTACGCCGATCATGTCGCGGCGGAAACGATCTGTCCGGAACAGGTTCTGGAGTTGGTGATCGACTCGGGGCGGCGGCGGATGCTGATTGACACGTTCAGGAAGAATGGACGAACGTTGACCGATCATCTGTCTGTGGAGCAGTTGCGATCGTTGCTGAGAACGGCCGCGAACGCTGGCGTTTGGATGGCGCTCGCAGGGTCGGTTCGACTCCCGGAAAAGCAATCGCTGGTCGCGGAGGGCGTGCGTCCCAACTGCTGGGGCGTTCGCGGCGACGTTTGCGATCATCGAGATCGCCGCGGTCGGTTGGATCCAGAGAAAGTCACCGCCTGGCGGGATTCATGCGGGCAGCCCTGCGTTGCGGGGTCTCGAGAGGATGACCGCGAGAATTCGTGAGTTAGCGAATCCTCCTGTCGGTGGGTTTTGGGGCTCGGAAGATCTGCTGCAGCAAGCAGCTCCGCAGCGCAAAAAAAACGCCCGGGCGCTGTTGGCGACCGGGCGTTGATTCGTTCGAGGAACTGACTCAGGATCAGTCCTTGTCTTTTTCCTGCTTGTCTTCGGTTTCGGCACCCTTGGGGGTGTTGTCGTCGTACTTGGCTGCTGGGATCGCTTCGTGATCCTTGGTCGGCAGCACTTCGTGGTCGACAGCGAACTCTTCGTTCTTTTCTTCGGCTTCCTTTTCGACAGGTTCCTCGGCAACCGTTGCCGCTTCGGTGATCATTTCGATGACCTTGCGTTCGACGATTTGGTTGCGAAGAGCATCCATTTGACCGGTTTTTTCCAATCGAGCACGCACGCGACGTGGTGAGGAATCGCTTTGTTCGGCGATCAACTGGATTTCGGTTTCGTATTCTTGAGGCTCGGCGTCGACTTTTTCTTCGTCGGCGATTTGCTCCAGGATGAAGTGTTCACGCAGCGAGGATTCGGTGCCTTGTTGCATGTTTTGCTTGCTGGCGTTGACGAAGCGACGGATCATGTCGTCGTCGAAACCGCTGCGACGGAACTCGAGCACTTTGCGATCGAGTTCTCGCTTCATTTGGCGACGAACCAAGGTCGGTGGCAACTCGAAGTCCGCTGAATCCAGCAGTTTTTCGATGATGCTGCCACGCATCGCTTGTTCGGTGCGGAAGTTGGCTTGTCGTTCGAGCGACGAACGCACGAAATCGCGAAGTTCAGATTCGGACTCGAACTCGCCCAATTCATCCAAGAATTCAGCGGTCAGTTCAGGCAGTTGTTCTTTCAAGACTTCGACGACCGTGAAGGTGGCGTCGATTTCTTTGCCTTGCATTTCTTCGTTGGGGTGACCGTCGCCGAGTTTGACCTTGGTGGTCAGCGAGTCACCTTCTTTGCAGTCCTTCATCAGTTCGCCGAAGTTTTCGCAAACGGCATCGGAGAGGCTGAGGCGATTGGCCAAGGTGACGCTTTCTTCGTCCATTTCAGAGATGACTTTGTCGCCGTCTTTGAATTTCGCTGTGATCAGCAAGCGATCGCCCAATTCGGCGGGCGCGTCGCAGGCTTCCAGGGAAGCGTAGCGAGAGAGAACGCGTTGCAGAGCGGCGTCGACGTCTTCTTCCGAGATCGTTTCGACGGGCTTTTTCAGATCCAGTTTCTTCCAGTCCGGCGTGTCGAATTCGGGGCGAACTTCGATGCTGAACTGGTACTTGAATTCACCTTTTTCAGGCAATTCAATCGACTCGTAATCGAAATCGGGTTCGCCGATCGCGGAAAATTCAGCTTCTTCGGTGACTTTGGCCAAGCTGTCCATTAACAGCGAGCCTTTGACGCGATCTTCGATTCGGTCCTTGAATTGCTTTTCAACCAACTTGCGTGGTGCGCGCCCGGCACGGAATCCGGGAACCTGAGCTTCCGGGACGAGTTCGTCGTACGCGTCCTTCATGTAGCGATCCACTTCGCCACGAGGGATGGTGACAATGACCTCCCGCAAACAGGCATGAGGTTTGGTAACCTCCATGTTCAACTGCAGCGGGTCTTTGACGGGAGCAGCCGCGTCTTCGGCGGGCGTGGAATCGGTGTCGAAAGACGTGGACATCCTGATTTTGAACCTTGTGTTAGAAGAATGAATCGATCGAACCGGAGTTGGCTACCGAACATTCAGAAAGCGAAATCGAAAAGGCCGGGGTGATCGGACGCTTCGACCGGGGGGCACCTGCTTCAGGGGCCGTTTCATGCAGCGGCAAAGTGTAGTGTTTTCCGGCGATGATCGACAAGCGGTTAAAAAACCTTTCAAGTCGACTTGCGACAAATCCGATGGTTCTTATACTGTGCCCCACACAACTGAAACGCGGCTGTAGCTCAGTTGGCAGAGCATCACGTTGCCAACGTGATTGTCGTCGGTTCGAATCCGATCAGCCGCTCTTGAAAACCACGCCTGGATCAAAACAGGCGTGGTTTTTTTTTGTCCGTCGGGTGGGTTTTTTTGCCCCGCAAAAGGGCGATTTTTTCATCCCCACCGGGTCGGAGTCTCGTTTGCGAGTTGCCGTTGATGCGGAATCGCTGGTACGCTTCTGCCTTCTTTGAATGATCCACGTCAGTTTTCATTAGCCTCTTCGCCGAGTCGAACGTGCCCCACGCCCAGATTGGTCCCATCTCGGTGCATCTTCCGGAACATGTGGAAGACAATGCGACGCTGAAGGAACAGTTCCCCTCCTGGGATCTCGATTTGATCGCGGAGAAAACGGGGATCCATCAGCGGCACATCGCTCGGCCAGGTGAGACTTCTGCCGACCTCGCGGTTCAGGCCTGCGAGCAATTGTTCGAACGTGAGAATTTGGATCGGTCGACGATTGATTTTGTGCTGCTGTGCACGCAAACCCCCGATTACCCGCTGCCGACCACCGCTTGTTTGTTGCAGGACCGACTGGGACTCCGAACACAGTGCGGCGCGATCGATTTTAACCTCGGTTGCAGCGGTTTCGTTTATGGCACTGCGATGGCCGATGGCCTGATCCGCACCGGCGTCGCCAAAAAAATCTTGCTGGTGACGGCGGAAACGTACAGCAAATACATCGATGCCAATGACCGTAGTCTGCGAACCATTTTTGGGGACGCGGCCGCCGCGACCCTGATCACCGCCGAAGCGGAGCCCTCTTTGTGGGGTTACCAGTTCGGCAGCGACGGAAGTGGTGCCGACATGCTGATCGTTGGCAACGGCGGTGGCCGGCCCGCGGAAGATGCGATTCCGCCTCGACACCGCAAACGCTGGAAAAGTCGCCTGTACATGGATGGCCCCAGCCTGATCAATTTCACGGTGGATGCGATCCCGCGTTTGGTGGATGAAATCCTGGAAGAAAACCATTTGTCCGATGACCAAATCGGCCACTATTTGTTTCACCAGGCCACCTGGAAGATGCTGGATCAACTCCGGAAACGAATGGACATCGCTCCCGAGCGGTTGCCGATCGATCTGGCGGATGTTGGCAACACCGTTTCCTGCACCCTGCCGATTCTGATCGACCGCATGCGACGGCGTGACGAGTTGGGTCAGGGCTCGACCAATGTCTTGGTTGGCTTTGGCGTGGGGTTGTCGTGGGGCGGATGTCTCTGGCGCGACCAGTACCGAGACCAATCCTAAATTTACGCACGCAGTTGCCGGTTCTCGAACCCGGGCTTGAGATGAACACGTCCACGAATTGCACCGGTCGCTTCTTGATCGCGTCGCCGTATTTGCACGATGGCAATTTCTTTCGTTCCGTGGTGCTGATCGTTCGGCACACAGAGGAAGGTGCCTTTGGTGTGGTGATCAATCGCGTGGGGCCACAGCGGTTTGGTGACGTCATTGAAATGAGTGACCCGTCTTGGCAGCCGGGGACCAAGCCGGAAATTGACTTGGCCTCCGCTGCGTCGAGCGACTCCTCCGGCGGTTCTGCCGACAACCCCGTCGAGTTGGACCAGCAGATACACCCGGACCAGATTTATTTTGGGGGACCAGTCAACGGTCCGATGTTGGCTCTGCATAACATCGCCGGCATCGGTGATCCGTGTGGTGTGGACGGAACCGAGGCGGGCGGGAACGATCCGGCTGGATCAACCACTCAACTGCATGATCATCCTGCCGAACCTTGGGGATCCATGTCGATCCAATGGGCGGATGTTCCCGCGTGGGTCACTGCCGATGAGGATCACTTGCGGTTGCTCGCCCGACGTGACGATGCGAAGTTGCGTTACATCGTTGGCTATTCAGGCTGGGGGCCGATGCAATTGGAAAACGAATTGGAAGAAGGTGGTTGGTTGGTCACGCCAGCCGACACGGAATCCATTTTTGCTCCTTGCGAAGGGATTTGGGAAAAGTTGGTGCATCGTTGCGGTCAAGCCATTTTGAAGGATCTGACGCCCGATGTGTCTTTTCCAAGTGAGCAGCAGGGTTTCGACCCAGGTGTGAATTGAATGGCCCGGTATGTGATCGGCGACATCCACGGATGCGCAAAAGCACTGCGGTCGATGATTCAAGAATTGGCGCCGACAAAAGAGGACGAGCTGATCTTCCTGGGTGACTACGTCGATCGCGGCCCGGACTCCCGCGACGTCGTGGAGCAGTTGATTGATCTGCAGTCCGTTTGCAAGGTGATTCCACTGCGTGGGAATCATGAATGGATGTTGCAAAGCGTGGTGTCACGAGGGATGGACGACTCCATGTGGCTGCGCAGTGGTGGTCGGGCGACGGTGACCAGTTATGGTGGCTCGGTCCGCAAGATCCCAGAGGAGCACATGGCTTTCTTTGAGTCCTTGCTGGCGTGCTATCAAACCGAAAGCGAGATCTTTGTGCATGCGATGTACGACCCCAGTTGCGAGGTCGCAACGCAGGATGATGAGTTGACCTACTGGACTCATTTGCCGCCCAGCCTGCCGGCACCGCATCACAGTGGGAAGCGTGTTTTTGTGGGGCACACTCCTCAGCCCGATGGCGAGGTTCTTCGTCAAAGCCATCTGGTCTGCATGGACACGTATTGTTTTGGCGGCGGCTATTTGTCAGCGATGGATCTCGAAACGGAAACGGTGCTTCAGGTGGACCGCCACGGCCACGTTCGTCGGGTTCCGGTCGAGCGATTTGCGATGTTGCTGAAGGGATGCGTTCACTGGTTTCGGTCCCGGGATTCGTGAACCTCTGCGTGATTTCCTCCCCCTGGTATACTGTTCGATGAGTGCATGCTGTTTCGGCACGGGGTGTTGTTGAGCACGGTTGATAGCGTGAACAGGCTGTCGGTTGGCTGTCTCTCGCCGGTGCGGATGGCGGCTCTTATTTCTGCTGTTGTTGTGTCCTTGGATTGGTGAGACCCACGCGTTTTGAATGCTTCGAACGAACTGACGTTTCCAACGCAGCGACGGCAGCACGGCTTTTACCGGGTTTCAGCCGTCTCGCCGAAAGTTTTGGTGGCCGATCCTGCAGCAAACGCCGCCGAAACAATTGCCTGCATTGAAGCGACGGAACGAGAATCTGGCTCGGATCTGATTCTGTTTCCGGAGCTCGGGCTGTCTGCCTACACCTGCGGTGATCTGTTTGCGACCCATACCTTGCTGGACGCAAGCCTGGACGCACTGGAATCCATCGTGCTTCACAGTCGCTCTTGCCAGGCCACGGTGATTGTTGGTTTGCCACTTCGAGTGGGCACCAGTGTGATGAACGTTTCCGCGGTGGTCCGAGGGGGGCGTCTCCATGGTTTGGTCCCCAAGACGTTTCTGCCGAACTATCGCGAATTTTATGAGGCGCGGCACTTTCGCGCCGCGTCCAAAACAGATCCACCCACCGTCCAAATCGGTTCGAGCGACGTCCCCTTTGGGACCGACCTGCTGTTTCGAGATGGCGCGGCGACCCTCGCTGTTGAGATCTGCGAAGACCTTTGGGTGCCGGTTCCGCCGAGCAGTCACGCGGCGTTGGCCGGTGCCAATGTGGTGCTGAATTTGTCGGCCAGCAATGAGCTGATTGGCAAGGCCAAGTGGCGTCGTGATTTGGTGGTCAGCCAATCCGGGCGTTTGATGGCAGCGTACGCGTATGCGTCGGCTGGCGGTGGGGAATCGACCAGCGATTTGGTCTTTGGTGGCCACTGTTTGATCGCTGAGAATGGCGCTCTGATCGGTGAGTCTCGCAGGATCGGTGACACCGATGACGAAGACTTGCCCGTGCAAACCGCAGTGACACGCGACGTGGATCTCCAGCGACTTGACCACGACCGACGCGTGGTTGGTTCGTTCGATGACTTTCAGGCCTCGCTGCCTCGGCCCTATCGAACGATCGAATTGGGTTGCCGTGAACAGGAGCAAACCGAAGCGGCGGCGGAGAGGTTGGAGTCGGGTTCAGCAACCCTTGGTGGTGCTGGCAAGGATCGATTGATGCGCCGCGTCGACCCACATCCATTTGTCCCGGATGATGTGTCCCAACGCGAGGAGCGATGTGCCGAGATTCTCGCGATTCAAACAGCGGGATTGGTCAAACGATTGCGGCAGTTGCCCGCCGATTTGCCGCTGACGATTGGCATTTCCGGTGGGTTGGATAGCACGTTGGCGCTGTTGGTGGCGGTCTCGGCGGTCGATCAATTGAAGCGAGATCGCAAGGTCATTGATGCGATCATCATGCCTGGTTTTGGGACCACGCAGCACACCAACGACAGCGCGAATCAGCTTGTCCAGGGATTGGGAGTGGCGTCCGAAAGCATCGATATCCGGCCGCTCGCATTGCGAACGTTTTTGGACATCGGGCATGCGCCCTTGGGGCTGGCAATTGATTCCTCCACTGAGGTGGAGGCGCTTCAGCAGCGGCTTCAAAAGGTCGATGCCAGCGCCGGGGATTTGAGGTTCGAAAACGTGCAGGCTCGGATCCGCACGATGCTGTTGATGAGTCGCGGGTTCGTGCTCGGTACCGGTGACTTGTCCGAGCAAGCGTTGGGGTGGAGCACTTACAACGGCGATCACATGTCGATGTACAACGTCAATGCATCTGTGCCCAAGACGTTGGTTCGCTACTTGGTGCAATTCGCCGCGGATCACCGCTATCGCAAGGCGCTGCATGAGACGTTGCATCGGATCGCTGACACACCGATTTCGCCGGAGTTGATGCCGCCCACCGAAGAGGGCGAAATTCGCCAAAACACGGAGGCCTCGATCGGCCCCTATGAATTGCACGATTTCTTTCTCTATCACTTTGTGCGAGGTGGTTGCGATGTCGCGAAGATGTGTTTCTTGGCGAAGCAAGCCAAGTTCCGCGAGTCGCATTCGGAGGGCGTGATCGAAGCGACTGCCCAGACGTTTGTACGGCGATTCTTTCAGAATCAGTTCAAACGCAATTGTGTTCCCGACGGACCCAAGATTGGTTCAGTCAGTTTGTCGCCACGTGGCGATTGGCGGATGCCAGCGGATGCCTCCAGTGCCGCCTTCCGGGATTGAGTTCCGTCCCACCCATTCGCATCGGCGCGGTGGCGTGCACAATGGGCCCTCGCGGTCTGTTTTGGAGACCGCCTTTCTGACGCGTGCTTTGTTCCCTGGGACCCTGATTGATGTCAAACGATTCCGCCCTTCCCATCGAAATCACGGTGGCCGATTTGGACGCGATGCGTGCTCGCGGCGACAACTTTGTGTTGCTAGATGTCCGTGAAGCGAGCGAGTATGAAACCGCTCGTATCGAGGGTTCCAAGCTGTTGCCGATGAGCGAAATTCAGCAGCGACTGTCTGAACTAGACGAGCATCAGCAGGACCACATCGTCGTGCAGTGTCATCACGGTGGCCGAAGCATGCAGGTGACTCAGTTTTTGCGTTCCAAGGGGTTCGGCAAGGTGCAGAACTTGGCCGGTGGAATTGACCAGTGGTCGTTGCAAATCGACGCTTCCGTGCCCCGCTATTGAGCCGGTGGATTCGGGCTTGGTGGGTGCCGTTGGGGGGATTTGACGTCTTGGCAAGATGCGCAGCCTGAGGGTTCTTTGCATGTCGTTCGGATTGTTTTGGTCCTGACGATCATGCTTCGTCGATAAGCGATGTCAGTCATCCAAAATTCGACGGAGAAAGAAGCTGATGTCTTGGACCCTTTCAAAGAAACGACCAGTGTCTGATTTGTGCCTCGCACCCCGTTTGCAGCTCGGTCGATGGAGTGTCGTCGTCCGTGTCATGGCAGCGTGGGCCATGATCGCTGGGATCGTTTGCGTCGGTTTGAGTCACGCGTCGGCCCAGTCCTGCGGATGCGGTGAACCCGCCTGCGGATTGGAACCCGCTTGTGGCTGCGAAGCCCCGCTGGCGTTTCCTGCTCTTCGGGCTCGGATGGGCGTGTCCTGTGGTTGTGAAACCAAGTGTTCGTCCACCGTGGAGCCCGTTTGCGGCGCGGAACCGGTGTGCGGTGTCGAGCCGTTCTTCGCCAGCGAACCAAGCTGCGGCTTGGATGTGACCTGCGGATGCGAGACCGCCGGGTGTTCGAGTTGTCGCAAAGCAGACAGCGGAGGATTCCTAGGGCGTCACAAAGTTCAAAAGTGCAATCCGATCTACCAAACGTTGGATCTGGCTGCGTGCAGCGTGGAGCGAGTGTTGGAGGTTGGGGCGAACTTGGTGTGCGGTCCTCACCGCCATCGTGGTTGTGAATCGGGATGCAAAACGTGCAGTCACTGTGAATCTTCCATGGCAGGAATCGGGGCTCACGAGACGCATTCCTATGGGCACCACACCGTGATCGAAGCACCCGTCGTGATCGATTCACATTCGATGCCGCACGCTTCGAATTCGACGGTGACGGAGGTGATGCCCTACGCTCAGCATCAACCCAGCGTGCAAGCGATCCCAACCCCCGCACCCCAACTGCAGAACACCCCTCTGACAGACGGAACTAAAACGACTATCCGTAAATCAGCCAATGGTTTGCCAGCGATTCCTAAGCCTGTGCCAACGCAGTCAGCACCCACCCGAGGGTCCAAGGAACGCGCCGGATCGCTGTTTGATGAAATGCGGAATCCGTTCGAGGACGATTCCGCCCGAGTGAGCCGGCGTCGCGTCAACGTTCGGCAGACCTCCTTCGAAGGTGGCGAGCCTGAATCGGTGCGTCGGACTTCCCGTCCGGTCCGCAAGGCAGCAACGCAACCCTCCGAAGCAGATGACTTTGCTGATTACTTCCGAAAGTAGCCGGCAGGCTGCCGGGATGGACCGAAAACCAAGATCGGCAATCCTGGCTGACTGACTGGCGGCGTCTCTGGCTGGCAGCGTTTCGGGCTGCGAATTACGAGGCGACGGATTCGTTGACATGATTTGGATGGTCTACAATGGTGACGAGCGGCAAGCTCGTCGCCATTTTTTTTGGGTGGACTCGCACGCGAGGTTTCTCGTGGCAAGTTCGCTACCGATCGTCGTCCCCCTTGGATTTGTTTGTTGTGGCAAGACGCACTGTATCAATCTTCTTTGCCGCGCTGATTGCTTGGGCCGTGTTGATTGATTGGGGAGGTACCGTCGGTTCGCTCGCGTTCGCGGATATCATCACCTTTGAAGACGGAGCGGACGAGTCAACCAAGAGCGAGCGAACCATCGACGCGGAGATTTTGGTGGAGGCTGCTGATGGTGGGGTCCTGGCTCGATGCGATGCCGGTCGGTTGTGGACGATTCAGCCGGACATGATTGTCAAGCGAACGGAGCAACCTGCCGGGCCGCCGGTCGATCAGGAGACCATGGCTCGGCGGATGCTGAAGGAATTGCCAGCGGGGTTCCAGGTTTACCGAACGGTGAACTACTTGATTCTCCACCAGGGCAACGAAGCCTACGCTCGAGATTGCGGCGTTCTGTTTGAACAACTGCACCGAGGCTTCTTCACTTACTGGAAAAACCAGCACGTTGACCTGGAAGAGCCTCGGTATCCCCTGGTCGCTTTGGTGTTGGCCAACCACGACGAATTCTTGAAGTACGCCGGCCAGGAAATTGGTGACACGGCGAAGAGCGTCATCGGTTACTACCACTTGGAAAGCAACCGGATGACAACGTTTCGGGTGCCTAATATTGAACGCAACATTGCGACCATCATCCATGAGGCGACCCACCAGTTGGCTTACAACTGTGGTCTGCAAACTCGGTTCGCCGACAATCCGATGTGGGTCAGCGAAGGGATGGCGATGTTCTTCGAGTCGCCCGATTTCAGCAACCCTCGGGGATGGCGAGGGATTGGCCGAGTCAACGTGGTCAACCTGGGACGCTTTCGGCGATACCTCCCGTTGCGACCGGAGGATTCTCTGGTGACGCTGTTGTCAGACGATTCGCGTTTCCGTTCCGCATCGACTGCGGAAGACGCCTACGGAGAATCGTGGGCACTGACCTACTTTCTATTGAAGACTCAGCGAAAAGAGTTTGTGGCTTACCTGCAAAAGCTCAGCGAATCCAAGCCGCTCGACGAACGAACGCCACGGGAGCGAATCGAGGACTTTGAGAGTTCCATGGGCATGGCGTTGGACGAACTCGATCGCAAGTTCCTGACTTACATGCGACGCGTTCGTTAGCGTTCTGTGGAAAGAGACGAGTTCGCTGCGTCGAGGTTCCGCGTGAGCCTTCTGTCATCGCGGCACCGGGCGGCTTGCGCCGCGCCGCTAAGCAGGTACGCAAAAATGATTGGGTCTAAATTAGTGAGCCGTTTGGGCGTTAAGCAGGTCGGCAGGAATGACCACGCACAACCATGTGAGCCGTTTGGGCGTTAGCCCCGGTTGCGCGTGAAAACCGTGGCTAACGCCAACGGCTCACATACCCGATGACACCTGCCTACCTGCTTAACAGAGGAGGTTCTTCCCGGACGGTTCCTTTTCCTTAGAACTCGCCGTCGATGACTTCGCGAGACGCACGCGTGCCGAGTGATCCCCACAATCCGTAGGGGCTTTCGGATCCCGCGGGTGTGGCGCTGTTGGTTTGCCCTGAGAGGGCCTTGCAGTACACGCAAGCGACACGCGAGTTGCCGGCTTCAATCGAGTCCGTGATGAACTTGACTGCGCCATCGGACATCGCAACATGCACCCCGCCGACGTGATAGCTGCTCGGTGGAGCAATGCCATAGGTGTCGGAGTGACCGACCAGGCACAGTTCCGAGTTGGGGCCGAGGATGGTGTTGAATTGGGACTGAAGCGTGTGAAAGTCGGCCCATCGCAATCCACGTTGAGAGATTGGGGCATACACGTTCGCGGCGTCGGTCCAGAAGTTGGGACGCTCTGGGTCGATGAATCCAAGATCAAAGCAGCGTTTCGGATTGTTCGCGATTTGAAAGAAGCCGCCTTTTGCATTCGTGAATCCGATCGTTCGGTTGTCTCGGTCATTGAGTCCCGTTGCGATTTCGCCGACCGCGATGGTGTTGCTCAGTCCGTCGGTGAAATCGCGAAACCGCATCGCTTTGCGAGGTACGAAAGCGCCGCGAAGGCCACAGCGGGCTCGTTGAGTCGCCAGCGATTGGTCGTACTCCCAGCGATTCGAACTGGAATTCCAGACCGTCACCCCGTGTTCGGCTTCGTAAAACCCGTCCCCCGAGCAAGCCGCATAATTGGTGCGGCCTAGTCCGGGCAGTCCATAACCTGGATCACTTGGGCATCGGTAGGTGGGGATCTCGGTCGCCCAGGGCGGATACTGGATCGTCCAAGGTCGCGGGCCAAAGGCGGGCCAGATGTCGCCATCGGCTTCCTGCAAGGGGTTGCTCACCATGGACCAGATGGATTGCTGTTCCACAAAGGGCAACAGGCCGACCAAGAAGGTCAATTCCATTCGTGTGAAGCCTGTTCCATCGTTGGCACTGCCGCGGGCCGCGGTGTTGTCGTTTTCGTCCGTGGGGCCGACGCCATGGATGGGCAGCTGGTTGAACGCGGCGTGGTAGTTGTGTAGCCCCAATCCAATCTGCTTCATGTTGTTGCCACAACTCATTCGCCGCGCCGCTTCGCGGGCGGATTGGACGGCTGGCAATAGCAAGGCGACCAAGATGCCGATGATCGCGATCACCACCAGCAACTCCACCAGCGTGAATGCGTGCGGCTGGTGTGGGCTGCGAAGCGAACGATTGAGATGCATGACGAATCCACCGTGAAGCGTGGGATGTGATGTCAATGCTTCCTTGCAAGTGCCGAAATGGTTGTACGCACTGCCCAAGTTGGGGGCAAGTAAAAATTTGCAGCCGTCCGGTGGATCCTCGACGACACACCGGTGCCTGAGCCTCTCGCGACGGTTGGCTGCTGTTCCCAGAGCGTTCTGTCTCAGTGCCACTCTGACTCGGTTTGGTCATCTAGTTGACTGTCATCTAGCTGACCGACCTCGAAGACGCGACAATGGGGGTTTCGCCCGTTACCGCCTCCACCGAGAGATTGTCATGCGTTTGTTGTCAGGTTTAGGACTTTGTTTGGCTGTCGCCGCGATCATGCAGTTGTCAGCCACGGGAGCTGAAAAGGAAACGCCCAAAAAACTGCTGCGGCACGTCGTGATGTTTGGGTTCAAAGAAACCAGCTCGGAAGCAGAAGTGCAGGTCGTCGTGGACGCCTTTCGAAATTTGCCCAACGAGATTCCCGAGATCTCGGGCTTTGAGTTCGGAACGAACAACTCACCCGAAGGACTCAACGATGGTCTGACGCATTGCTTCCTCGTGACTTTCGAAAGCGAAGCCGACCGTGAAGCTTATCTGCCTCACCCAGCCCACAAGGCCTTCGTGGAAGTCCTCAAGCCACACCTCGAAAAAGTGGTCGTGATCGACTACTGGGCCGATAAGTAGTCCGGGTGATGGCGCTCCGGATTGGTCGCTTCCGACTGGTCGATGAGCGGCCGCCAGCTCGAAATGGCGGATCGAAAGCTGCCCACAGGGCATCCCGCTCTGCTGGGCCTTGGTTCATAAAAAGCCCGGCATTTGCGGTCTCAAACCGCTGCTGGGCTTTTTCGTTGACGCTGGGAAAGCGGCGGCAGCAGCAGAACGCTTGACCAAATTTGCTTCCGTGGCTATCCTCCGTCATCAATCCGGCTGAAAGTGGCCGGGCGCATCATAAGGAAATTTAATACAGCAGGTTGTCGTTGCAGTTTCGTACGCTTGAATTGTTCTGTCGTGTCGCCGATCTCCGCAGTTTTTCGAAAGCTGCGGCTGATTGCGGTTTAACTCAAAGCGCGGTCAGTCAAGCCATCAGCGGGTTGGAAGAATCCGTTGGGGCCAGTCTGATCGATCGCTCCAGTCGGCCGTTGGGTTTGACGGAAGCGGGCGAGATTTACTTGTGTGGCGTCCGCGATGTGATTCGCCAGTACAATGAACTGGAACAACGGGTCCGCTTCCGGGGCGAACGCCTGACCGGCAGCGTGAACGTCGGTGCGATTTACTCTGTCGGGCTGAGCTACATGCCCGAGGCCACCAAGGTCTTCGAGACTCAGCACCCCGACGTCAAAGTCCGAACGGAATTTGGCAGCAGCCAACGCGTCGTGCAGATGGTGCTCGACGGCGGTGTCGAATTTGGGCTGGTCAGTTTCCCTCGGACCACCAAGGCATTGGGAACGATCCCTTGGCAATCTGAACCGATGCGTCTGGTTTGTTCCGCCGACCACCCTTTCGCAAAGCGAACGGAAGTCTCGGCATCGGAACTCAGCGGCATGGAAATGGTTGGTTTCGAACGCGGGTTGGTGCTCCGTCAGGCGATCGACCAATGTCTGAAACGCGCCGGCATCTCGGTGGTCACTCAGATGGAATTTGACAACGCCGACTCAATGGTTCGTGCGATTCAGGCGAACCGTGGGTTGGGGATTGTCCCCGAGGCGGCGGTCCGCCGCGAAACGGCCAACGGAACCCTGCGGGTGGTCGCTTGCCCCGAAATTCAGATGGTCCGGCCGCTCGGAATCATCTTTCGTCGCAGCGGCAAACTCAGCCGTGCTGCGATTGAACTGGGATCGCTTCTCTTGGGCCGGGAAATGGAACCTGAACTGAGAACAAAGTCCGAAGCCGCCAAGGCGGACCGGAAGAAAAACCAAACCAAAGATCGGGCGGTCTCTGTCGTCGCATGAAGCACGACCCAGACTCCAACGCCCTTTGCCTGTCCACACATCCCCTCATCCCCAAGTTGTTTTATTTATGACCAAGCAACCTTTGTATCACCTGCCACCGGCCCAAGGACTGTACAACCCTGAGCACGAAAAGGATGCGTGTGGCGTCGGATTCGTTGCCCATATCAAAGGGGCTCCCAGTCATCAAATCGTGATCGATGCCGACACGATTCTGCAAAACATGGATCACCGCGGAGCATGCGGTTGCGAACCGAACACCGGTGACGGATCGGGGATCATGTGTGGCTTGCCTCATAAGTTTCTGCAAAAGGTTGCCAAGGCTGATCTCGGTGTGGAACTGCCCGAAGAAGGAAAATTCGCCGCCGGATTGATCTTCTTGCCAACCGATGATGCGGAGCGGAAAACCTGCAAGGAAACCATCGCGCGTCTCATCGAAGAGACTGGGCAAAATTTGATCGGTTGGCGGGATGTGCCTCAAGAAACCGATGCCGCTGACGTCGGGCCAACCGCTCGTCAAAGCGAACCTCGCATTGAGCAGTTGTTCGTCGGTGCGGCGGATGGACTTTCCAACGAAGAGTTTGAACGTCAGCTCTACTTGATCCGCAAGCAAGCCAGTCACGAACTGCGCGGCGGCACCAAGATCGAACAAGCGTTGATGTTCTACGTCTGTTCGTTGTCGACCAAGGTCATCATCTACAAGGGGATGCTCACGCCTGCCCAGGTGATGCCGTATTTCCCCGATTTGCGTGACGAGGATTTCGAAACGCACTTGGCGATGGTCCACAGCCGTTTCTCGACGAACACGTTCCCCAGTTGGGACCGTGCTCAGCCCCTGCGTTTCATGAGCCACAACGGCGAAATCAACACGCTCCGCGGCAACGCCAACTGGATGCGTGCTCGCGAAGGCACGGCCGCCAGTGAAATTTACGGCGATGAACTGAAGAAGTTGTTCCCCGTTGTCGAGCCTCACTTGAGCGACTCGGGTACCTTCGACAATGTGCTTGAGTTCTTGTTGATGAACGGCCGCACGCTGCAAGAAGCCATCATGATGATGGTGCCCGAAGCTTGGCAAAAGCACGAAACCATGCCCGAAGAAAAGCGTGCTTTCTATGAGTACTTCAGCTGCCTGATGGAGCCTTGGGACGGCCCCGCGTCGATTGCCTTCACCGACGGGAAGTGCATCGGTGCGACGCTGGACCGAAACGGTTTGCGTCCCAGTCGTTACTACATCACGCACGACGATCGCGTGATCATGGCCAGCGAAGTGGGCGTGTTGCCGGTTGACCCCTCGATCGTTCGTGAAAAAGGTCGCCTGCAGCCGGGCAAGATGTTCTTGATTGACTTCGAAGCGGGACGCCTGATCCCCGATGAAGAACTCAAGGCCGACTTCGCTCGCAAAAAGCCTTATGGCAAATGGCTCAAGCAACAACGCATTCGGTTGGCAGACCTGCACCCTGAAGCCGAGGGGCACGGGTTCGACGGCGAGACGTTGCTGCCACGCATGCAAGCGTTTGGCTACACCGCCGAAACGATGAACTTCATGCTCCGTCCGTTGGTGGAGCAACTGCGTGACCCCGTCGGTTCGATGGGCAATGACTCGGCGCTGGCCTGTTTGTCCGACAAACCGCGGATGATCTACGATTACTTCAAGCAATTGTTCGCCCAGGTGACCAACCCCGCGATCGATTCGATTCGCGAAGAAGTCATCATGTCGCTGGAATGCTACATCGGCCCCGAGCAGAACTTGCTGGCAGCGACGCCGGAGCACTGTCACCGGTTGTTGATCGATCATCCGATTCTGACCAACGAAGAAGTCGCGGCTCTCAAGCACGTGGACCACGAGCGTTGGCATAGCCGCGTGATTGACACCACGTTTGATCGCGCCGACGGCAAAGCTGGTCTGACACAGACGCTCGACCGAATTTGTGCCGAAGCTGAAGCCGCTGTCGACGAAGGTTTGCAGATCATCGTCCTGAGCGATCGCAACGTGTCGCACGATCGTGTGCCTGTCAGCATGCTGTTGGCAACCGGTGCGGTTCACCATCACTTGGTCGCCAAGGCCAAGCGAACTCGAGTGGGCATCGCCGTTGAAACCGGTGAAGCTCGCGAGGTGCACCATCACTGCTTGTTGATTGGCTACGGTGCTGATGCGATCAACCCGTACCTGGCGTTCGAAGCCCTGTGGCAAGCCCACCGCGACGGATTGATGTCCTCGACATTGGACGACGACAAAATCGTCGCCGCGTATCGCAAGGCTGTCGCCAAGGGCATGCTGAAAGTCATGGCCAAGATGGGCATCAGCACCCTGCAGAGTTACAAGGGGGCTCAGATTTTCGAAGCCTTGGGCATCCGTGATGAAGTCATCAAACGCTGCTTCGTCGGCACCGCCAGCCGTATTCAAGGGGTGACCTTCGACGTCATCGCAGAAGAAACGCTGCGTCGTCACAAACTGGGCTTCCCGGACAAGAATTCGGATCGTCTGACTCAATTGCCAAACCTAGGTGAATTCCACTGGCGCGCCGAAGGTGAAAAGCACGCTTGGAGTCCTCAGGCAATCAGCACCTTGCAAAATGCCGCTCGCAACAACAACGAAGACGCGTACTGGAAGTTCTCGCACGAAATCAACGAGGACAACCGAACCCGCTGCACGTTGCGTGGTTTGTTGGACTTCAAAGAAGGCGTCGGCGGCCCCGCGTTGCCTCTGGATGAAGTCCAATCCGCTCAGGACATCGTCAAGCGGTTCTGCACCGGTGCGATGAGCCTCGGCAGCATCAGTGCGGAATCGCACGAGACGCTCGCCATCGCGATGAACCGCTTGGGTGGCAAGAGCAACACGGGCGAAGGTGGCGAAGACCCCAAACGCTTCCAACCGCTTCCCAACGGCGACACCAAGCGATCTGCCATCAAGCAAATTGCATCGGGACGCTTTGGTGTCACGATTGAATACTTGACCAACGCGGACGAGTTGCAAATCAAGGTTTCGCAAGGTGCCAAGCCTGGCGAAGGTGGTGAGTTGCCCGGCAAAAAGGTCGACAACTACATCGCCAACATTCGCTACAGCACACCCGGCGTGGGGCTGATCAGTCCTCCGCCTCACCACGACATTTATTCGATCGAGGATTTGGCTCAGCTGATCCATGATTTGAAGAACAGCAACCCATCGGCACGCGTCAGCGTGAAGTTGGTTAGCGAAGTGGGGGTGGGTGTGATTGCATCCGGCGTTGCCAAGGCACACGCCGACCACATCCTGATCTCCGGTGACACCGGCGGAACCGGGGCATCGCCACTGACCAGCATCAAGCACGCTGGATTGCCGTGGGAACTCGGGATCGCTGAAACGCACCAGGTCTTGGTGCTCAACGACCTGCGCAGCCGCGTGGTGTTGCAAACCGACGGTGGCTTGAAAACCGGACGTGACGTTGTCATCGCAGCGTTGCTGGGTGCCGAAGAGTTCGGTTTCTCAACCGCACCGTTGATCACGCTCGGTTGCATCATGATGCGGAAGTGTCACTTGAACACTTGCCCCGTTGGCATCGCGACTCAGGACCCTGAGCTCCGCAAAATGTTCTCGGGCAAACCTGAGCACGTGGTGAACTACCTGTTCTTGGTTGCCGAGGAAGCTCGCCGCATCATGGCACGACTCGGTTTCCGCACGATCGATGAAATGGTTGGCCGCAGCGATGTGTTGTCGACCGATGACGCGATCAAACACTGGAAGAGCGATGGGTTGGATCTGACCTCCGTGCTCAGTCCCGCGCAGCGTCCTCACGACAAGGTCGAAGTGATCTGCACGCGTGGCCAAGATCACGGTTTGGAAAAATCGCTCGACATGACCAAGTTGGTCGCCGAAGCGATGCCAGCCATCGAAAACGGCGAATCCGTCCGCATCACGTCGCCGATCATCAATATCAACCGGACCGTCGGAACGATTCTGTCGCACGAGATTGCCAAGCGGCACGGACAAACCGGTTTGCCCGATGACACCATCCACATCGATCTGACTGGTTCAGCAGGGCAAAGCCTCGGTGCTTTCCTTGCTCACGGTGTCACGATTGAACTGGAAGGTGACGCGAACGATTACGTCGGCAAGGGATTGTCGGGCGGACGCATCATGGTCTACCCGCCTCGCGAAAGCACCTTCGACGCGGCCAACGAAATCATCGTTGGCAACGTGTGCTTGTACGGTGCGACCAGCGGCGAAGCGTACTTCAGCGGCCGCGCCGCAGAGCGTTTCTGCGTTCGAAACAGTGGTGCACGCACCGTTGTCGAAGGCGTGGGGGACCACGGGTGCGAATACATGACCGGTGGACGAGTGGTCTGCCTCGGCGAGACCGGACGCAACTTTGCGGCTGGGATGTCGGGCGGCATCGCTTACATCTGGGACCGCAAGGGTGACTTCAATCTTCACTGCAATCTGGCCACCGTTGAGTTGGAAAAGATCGAAGACGAAGCGGAGCTCGCGGATGTCAAAGGCATGATCCAGAAGCACCACGACTACACCAAGAGTGCGTTGGCTGCGGAAGCTTTGGCGGACTTTGACACGTTTGTGTCGCAGTGCGTCAAAGTCATGCCCACGGACTACAAACGCGTGCTGGCCGAAATGGCTGCCGAGAAAGACGCGGTCAGCGTCTGAGAGTGACGGCAAACATCGCTTGATTGAGAAGCGAGTGAAAACGATCGGGCGAAGCAATTCGCTTTGCCCGGCACGCGTGGCCATCGCCGCGAAAACCCCATCCCACATCCACCGAACACATCACCCCATTTTGAGGACTCTGCCATGGGCAAGCCCACTGGATTCAAGGAATACGATCGCGAAAAAGTGGCTTGGCGTCTGCCTGTCATCCGGATCAACGATTACGACGAGATCTACACCGAACCCAAGACTGAGCACCTGCAACGTCAGGGCGCTCGCTGCATGGACTGTGGCGTTCCGTTTTGTCAGTCGGCCACTGGTTGCCCGATCGACAACTTGATTCCCGAGTGGAACGACCTGGTCTACAACAATCGCTGGAAAGAAGCGATCGAGCGTCTGCACAAGACCAACAACTTCCCCGAGTTCACCGGCCGCGTTTGCCCGGCGCCTTGTGAGGGCTCGTGCGTCCTGGGAATCACCAACCCGCCTGTGACGATCAAGAACATCGAAAACGCGATTGTCGATCGTGCCTGGGAAGAAGGTTGGATCGTTGCGGAACCGCCCGAAGAACGAACGGGCAAAAAGGTCGCTGTCATCGGCAGTGGTCCCGCCGGTTTGACCGCCGCGGATCAGCTGAACAAAGCCGGCCACTTGGTCACTGTCTTCGAACGAGCCGATCGCATCGGTGGTTTGTTGCAGTACGGCATTCCCAACATGAAGTTGTCGAAGAAAGCGATCCAGCGTCGCGTCGACAAAATGACCGAGGAAGGCGTGACCTTCAAAACCGGCGTGAATGTTGGCAAAGACATCTCGCCCAAGGACTTGCAGAGCGAGTTCGATGCTGTGCTGCTGGCCTGTGGTGCCACCAAGCCACGTGACCTGCCCATCTCGGGGCGCGAAGCCAAGGGCGTGCATTTCGCGATGGACTTCCTGACCTCCAACACCAAGCAACGTGTGCATGGTGACAATCTGGCGGCCGAGTTCATCAGTGCCGAAGGCAAGGATGTGATCGTCATCGGCGGTGGTGACACCGGGACCGACTGCATCGGAACCAGCCTCCGTCACGGTTGCCGCAGCATGGTCAACTTCGAGTTGCTGCCCCAGCCACCCGCCGAGCGTGCCGCCGACAACCCGTGGCCAGAATGGCCCCGTGTCTTCCGTGTCGATTACGGTCACGAAGAAGCTGAAGCGAAGTTCGGCAAGGACCCTCGCGAATATCAGATCCTCAGCAAAGAGTACCTGGTCGACGACGAAGGCAAGCTGAAAGGCATCAAGACCGTCAACGTCGAATGGACGAAGAACGACGAAGGCGGCTGGCAAATGGCCGAAGTCGAAGGCAGCGAGAAAGAGTGGCCAGCCCAACTGATCTTGTTGGCGATGGGCTTCTTGGGACCAGAGCAAACCGTTGCGGAAGCGATCGGTCTCGAAACCGATGCTCGCAGCAACTTCCAAGCAGAACATGGCAACTACGCGACGAACATCGACGGCGTCTTCGCCGCAGGTGACTGCCGCCGTGGCCAAAGCCTGGTTGTCTGGGCAATCAACGAAGGGCGTGGCGCCGCCCGTGCCATCGACATCTTCTTGGAAGGTTCCAGCAACCTGCCCGCACCCGGCCAAACGATGGGCACCTCCATGTCCGCCGTCTGAGCCTAGTGGTCCGTCAAAGTTAAAAGTGAGGGTTGATCGTAGTGGACGAGGCCACGAGTCCTTGGATTTGACGCCGGTTCAGGACTCGTGGCCTCGTCCACTACCCTAATAACAAGTCCTGACAGACCAGTAGGCCATTTGGCTTTAATTGTTCCGCCGGGCAGGTTGCATTCGTGATGGCGTTCCACAAGTCGGTCCATTGGAAGTCGTTCGCGTGGTGCTGCTCGACGACAGTGGCCGGGCACGCAAACATTTGGGGACAAATGTTCTACTCTTCCAGGTTTGACTTGTTCTGAGAGTTCGTTTTGGGCGGGGAGTGTGACCGAACCTTTGCGTCCAACTGTTGGGGCGGGCAGATCGCACTTGTGATGGCTTGTTGCGAGTCAGTCCATTTCAAATCGTTCGCGTGATGTTGCTCGACGACGGTAGCCGGGCACGCAAACATTTGGGGACAAAGGTTCTACTCTTCTAGGTTTGACTTGTTGCGAGAGTTCGTTTTGGGGGCGGAGCGGGGCTACGGACGGGGTTTGTATTGCACGAAGCCTTCGATGGCTTGGTATTGTGCCAGCCCGAGTTGGTCGTAGGTTCGCGCGGTGGAGGCGTTGCGGGCTTCGGCTCGCTGCCAAAATTCGCGGGCGTCGGCTCCTGGAAAGAGCGCCCGGTCTTTTTGTGATTCGTGCTTGAAGATGGCGGTTCGTTTGCGGTCGACTTCTTGTGGACTCAGCGGAACCGCCATCTCAATCTCATGCGGCGCCCATTCTTGCCAGGCTCCGCGATACAACCACACCACACATTCTTTCATCCAGTCATCGTCTCGGCATCGTTCCACCGCCGCCAAGAGAATGTCGAGGCAAGTTCGGTGAGTTCCGTGTGGGTCGCTGAGGTCACCCGCCGCATAAATTTGATGCGGTTTGACCTCTCGCAGAAGCTGGACCGTGATCTGAATGTCTTCGTCACTGATGGGTTTCTTGCGGACGACACCAGTCTCATAGAAAGGCAGCTCCAAGAAATGCAGACGCTCGGCGGGGACACCGCACACGATAGCGCCCTCTTCTGCTTCGCCGCGGCGGATCAAACCTTTGAGGCGTTGCATTTCGGGGATGTCCACTTCGCCCGCGTCTTTCTTTTTCAAGAACTCGATCATGCGTTCGGTCAGGTCGACCACAGGAGGCGTCAGCAGCCCAAACTCCTTGCAAAACTCGCGTGCGAATTTGGCAAAGCGAATGGCATCTCCATCAAACACGGCAATGTTGCCGGACGTTTGATAGGCCACGTGCACCTCATGGCCTTGGTCGGCCAGCCGTGTCAGGGTTCCTCCCATCGAGATGACGTCGTCATCGGGGTGCGGTGAAAACAGCACGATGCGTTTGGGGAACACAACATCGGGCTGGTTGGGTTTCCCGGCGGGCCAACCCGTGATCGTGCTTTGAAGATGCCGAAAGACTCGCAAGTTGATTTCATAGGCAGAACCGTATTCCGCCAATAGGTCTTGAAGACCGTTTTCGTTGTAGTCACCATCCACCAGCATCAACACGGGCTTTTGCAGTTTCTGCGACAGGTCGATGACGGCGCGACGAACCATGGTGTCGTCCCAGGTCACGTGCTCGACCAACCAGGGTGATTGGATCACGGCCAGCTTGGCGGCCGCGGCGTGATCCAGGATCAACTCGGCATCGGGATGTTCTTGCAAAGAGGTGGCGGGGACCGTGGGCGCGAGCTCACCTTCGATGGTTCGCGCGATGATCGATGATTTGCCTTCGCCGAAAGCAAGCAAGAAAATTTTACGAGCCTGGAGGATGGTGCCGACACCCATCGTGATCGCTCGTCGCGGGACGTTTTCAACACCAAAGAAGTGGCTGGCTGAGTCGATTCGAGTCATCCCATCGAGGGTGATCATTCGCGTTCGGGATTCGGTACCCGACCCGGGTTCATTGAACCCGATGTGTCCGGTTCGCCCGATCCCGAGCAATTGGATGTCCACTCCACCCGCGTCCGCCATCTGTCGCTCGTAGTCGCGGCAATTGTCCGAGATGCTTTCGACGGGCTGCGTTCCATCAGGAAGATGAATGTTCTCGGGTCGAATATCAACGTGATCGAACAGATGCTCGTGCATGAACCTCGCATGACTCTGCAAACAATCCGGAGCCATGGGGTAGTATTCGTCCAAGTTGAAAGTGACGACGTTGGCGAACGAAAGCTGTTCGTCACGATGCAACCGAACAAGTTCCGCGTACACGTTGACCGGGGATGATCCCGCGACGAGCCCCAGGACGGCCACTCGCGAATCCGCGGCTCGCGCACGGATGAGGTCGGCTATTTCTCGAGCGATCGCGGCGCTCGCGTCGGTGGACTCGGGATAGACTCGGTAAGCAATCTTTTGCTTGGACGATTGCGGGACAAGTTGGATGGCGTCCGTTCCAGACATGATGTTTCTCTGGTTCATTTTCTCAGGCACGCCACAGCACTGAAAGCAGGTGCGGCGAACGAAGTTTGGGAGGGGCTAAGCAGGTCGGCAGGAGTCTTTCGGCGTTTGAAATGTCTTGGCAAGCGTGGTTGCTTCCACGTACAACCGGGGCGAACGCCCAAACGGCTCACATGGTTCTGCTCGATCATTCCTGCCGCCCTGCTTATCTTATCGCTGTTCAACGCCATGAATTCTAGGCGTTGTCGAGCCCTGCGAAAACAACGGCTTGATTCGTCCGCTTGTGCCATGCTGCTATGCATTCAAAGCTTGCCGGGCTTCGTTGGCGAGGCGAGCGTAGTGTGCGGCACCAACGATCCCAGCATCATTGCCCAGCGTTGCAAATTCAATCTTCAGATGGGAACTGATCTGGACGAGTGTTCGCGGATAGCATTCCTCACGGATGGATTGCAAGAACCGTTTCCCGGTGTCGGTACCGGGGCCACCGAAGGTCATTGCGCCGCCGAGCAAAACGACATCGGGGTCGACCACGTGAGCGAGCATGGCAATGGCTCGTCCAATCAAGACTCCGGTTTGGTGAATGACATCCATCGCAATGGCATCGCCGTCAGCCGCCGCGTTGGCGATCGACAGCGGAGTGATTGGATCCAACTTTCGCAGTGCGCTTGGATCGCTCGACCGAGCCAAAGTTTCGATTGCGGTTTGGATGACGCCGCCCGCCCCCGCGTAGGCTTCGAGATGCCCTGGGAACCCGCACCCGCACTGGCGAGCCGCGTCGCCGAATTCGATCGTGGCATGGCCGATCTCGCCGCCACAACCGTTGGCACCGCGGACAGGCCGCCCATCCAGAATGACTCCTCCACCGACACCGGTGCCGAGTGTCATCAGCACCAATGAATCCGCACGGCACAGGCCGTGTGCCGACTCAGCCAGCGCGGCGGCATCGGCATCGTTCAGCAGGAAGACCGGCTTTTGAAAGACGCTGGAGAGCTGTTGGCGAAAGTTCAATTGATGCCAACGATGGAGGTTGGCGGTCTCGGCGAGTTCTTCTGCCTTGGGGTCCAGCACCCCCGCCATTGCCAACCCAATCGCTTGCAGGTCATCGAGCGACTGCGACGACTCCTCCAGCGTTCGCTGCACACTGTCACGGCAAGATTCGAAGGCAGCCTCAGGCGATTCATAGTCGTCGGTGCGGATGTGGTTGCGCCAAATCAGCTGGGGACCGCGAAACAGGCCAAACTTGATCGTGGTGCCGCCCAGATCGATCCCGAGAACCCACGAAGCCTGCTTGGCTTGCTCACTGTTCTGAGACGACTGTTCGGTGGAGGAGAAATTCATGTGCGTCGGGGAGGATGGTTCAAATGGGGATAGTTGGATTGGGGCTGGATTTCGGGCCTGGTGATTTTGTCAGCTGGAACGTGATTGGGTTGAGGTCGTCTCTGGGAACCATGGGCGATCGCCCTGCGGCTGATCACGCCATCTGCGAGATGCATTGACTCAACAGCGTGGTGGGTTTCGGCGTTGGGAAGGCACGTGGCTCTGCTTTCTCAACTCGATGCTTGGCTTCAGGGTTCGGCTGGTCGGATCCATTCTAGTTGGAACTGCGGCCGACCTCGTTCGATTTGCATCGACTACACTTGGCATCCCCCCTGCCTAAGCAGGTCGGCAGGACCACATTCAACCGTGACTGAGGCCCAGACGGGTCACATGGTGATGTCTGATGGTTCCTGCCCTTCTGCCTACCCATCGCCCCGCCATTCGTTGGAGATTTTGATGCGTCGATTGCTTTCGTTTACCTTCCGTGCGTTGCTGCTTTCACTTTGTGTTGCAATCCCCTCGATAGGCATTGCTGAGGATTCGCCGCAAAGGATCCCGCTTTGGGACGACGGCGCACCGGGTTCGGAAGCACGCATGCACGAACCCGAAGTCTTGACCGGGACAAATGTGTCCAACGTGCATCATCCGTCGATCACGCCCTACTTGCCAGCGAAAGACAAGGCCACCGGAACGGCGATCCTGATTGCACCGGGTGGAGGCCACAGCAAACTCTGCCTGGGACACGAGGGCGATTCGCTGGCACAGTGGTTGGCCGACCATGGCGTGGCTGCGTTTGTGATGCGTTATCGACTGTGTCGGGAACCCGATTCGGAGTACACCCTCGATGGGCATGCGATGGATGACACTCGGCGAGCCATTCGCATGATTCGTTCCCATGCCGAGGCTTGGAACGTGACGCCCGATCGCATTGGCATCCTCGGGTTTTCGGCAGGCGGTGAACTGGCGGCTTACTCTGCGATGAATCCACTGCCAGGTGACCTTCAATCCGAGGACCCCATTGAGCGAGTGAGCAGCCGGCCCGATTTCCAAGGTTTGATCTATCCGGGAAAGTCCAGCACCTTCACCGTTTCGCCAGGCATGCCTCCGGCCTTCATTGCCTTTGGGTACCACGATCGAGAAGACATCGCGTACGGGATGGCCAAGGTCTACTTGAAGTACAAGGAAGCAGAAGTACCTTGCGAGATGCATGTGTACAGCGAAGCGGGACACGGTTTCGGGTTTCGAGCCAACAGTCAGACGGCGGCAGGACGTTGGCCAGAACGCATGTTGGAATGGCTGATCGATCGGAAGTTGCTGTCCGAGAGTCCGGCTGCAACGGACTGAGGCAAGCCGTCGGTCCGTCGGGGGCGACTTTGAAGTGGGTTGAGGTTGGCCTTTGGCCAACAAAACCGACTGCAAATTCGCAGCTTCAAAACGGGTGAACGAGGAATCGGGATGGCTGGTTCCTTGCTGACGCTTCGGGATTCCATTGTGCGGGGACCGATGGGTTTGTTTGCGCCGAATCCATGTTCAGCTGGATCGTTTCATTTGGCTGGGTGGCACACCGTAGACGCGTTTGAACGCGCGCGAGAACTGGAACGCGTCGGCGAACTGAAGCTTCTCGGCAACATCGCGAACCTTCATTCCTTGGGTGAAGAGCAATTCGGCGGCGTAGTTCATTCGCAATCGCAGCAGGTACTGATACGCGCCACGCGAGGCAAACCGTTTGAACAATCGCGAAACATAAACCGTGGTGTAGCCACACTGCTCGGCGACCTGCCCAATGGATGTCAAGTCGTGGAAGTTATCCTCCATGTATTGGCGGATGTCTTCGTAGACCTCAAATGCCTTGGGTGAGTCGCTGATGACCGTGGATTTGCGTTGCGCGATTTTGATGATCATGGCTCGCGTCATCAACGACACGATGTCGCGCGATCGAAACTGGTCGTCCTTTCCTTCCGTGGAAATGATGGAGAACAGGTCCGTCAATTCCTTCACATTTCGGACTTGAAGAGGACGCCCACGCAGCAAGTTGGCCTCCAGCAGCAGGCTTCTCGCATCCGTCCCGTACATGTCCAAGTAGTACTTGCGCATGCCGCTCTTGGAACGGTTTTCGATTCGGTGGCGGACCCCGGGGCCATAGGCAAAGACGGTTCCCCGCTTGAGGTCAAACCATTCATTTTCGAGCTGCAGCTTGCCTTCGCCTTGTTCAACGAATTCAAGTCCCCAGAAAGGAAAGTTGCTCCGTTCGATCACGTAGTCCAGCGACGTCCGCTCCATCCCGCCACAGACGACCGTGAACCGACTGGAGCGGTCCGGATCAAGGTCCAGATAAAAATGCGAAGCCTCGACCGTCTGCTTCGAGACAAACTCTGGCTCTTGAAATTGTTCCATCGCGTATCCAAGGGTATTCGAGACCGAATGGTCGTTGGTTCCCGAAACCCCAAATTTCCTGTCAACCAATTTGTTTAGGAAATGAGGTCCAGAGGCGTCTGCCGATCGTCTTCGTGCCTCATCTCATCCCCCAAACCCCTCGTGCAACACGGTTTCATTGGAATCGACGAATTTGGCGATGAGGCCACGCTGTTTAAGTCCTGCTATTTGGCCAACATACTATACACCCATTCAATACGTTGCCACGCAAAAACGCACCGGTCGGATGGGCAGGCGGTTCGGCCACCACCACAAGCCTGCAGTGGCAATGTCTGAAACGTCCCCCAACCTGACGAAGATTCTCGGAAAAAGATGCGTTTCCCCGCAAAAAAAGTCGGCGAAGGAGCGAACTGGCTGTCTTGGGGTGCTTCTCACCCAAAGTTTCGTGATCGAGCCCGTCGGTTTGAAACTCAGAGACTTCTCACCGATTGATGGGGCACGAGTCAAAGCTGACTGGCAGGCCGCCTGAGCAACGGAGTGCTCGCTGATCATTCCCTCGCAGTGGCACAGTCCCCGTTGATCCCGGCGAGCGGAGGTCGTGCAGGCTGTCGCCACCGGATGTGGTTAAGAATCGTCACGCCACCGAATCACCTGAATGATTGCGCCAGCGAAAAACGCCTTAATCAATAGAGTCTACAGAGTTCCCGGAACGACGTTTTTCAAAATCGCCACCTGTGCACTTGTTTAATAAACGGCATGCTGTGGCATTTTGGCTATGTTCGCACCGCCCGAGAGAGGAAGAATGGCTTCCGTTGAAGGTCAGTAGTCGCCCTCACGGCCCCGTAAGCGTGATTCCGCCATCCCAGCGAATCCAACGACGGGAAGGATTGCGATTGCTTTGCTTCACGTCTCTTCCCGCTTCTGGATTGGTTTCTCAATCCAACTAAATTCTCGTTTGGAGTTCTTTGTCATGCTCAAGTCCCCCCCGCAACGCTCGGGCTTCACGCTCGTCGAGCTGCTGGTCGTGATTGCGATCATTGGTGTTTTGGTTGGATTGTTGTTGCCTGCGGTACAAGCCGCTCGTGAAGCTGCGCGCAGAATGAGTTGCAGCAACAATTTCAAACAAATCGGCCTCGCGATCCACAACTACCACAGTGCCTACAACCAGTTGCCGATTCATGGCGGCGGCACCAACGACCCGTACTCCGCCAACATTTGGCGTCCATCAGAGGTGTCGAATAACGGGCGTCTGAGCTGGTTGGTCGGGTTGACCCCCTTCATCGAACAACAGGGTTTATGGGAAATGATTTCCAACCCGCTGAACGAAGATTCGCGTGGCGCCATTCCACCGGCAGCCAGCGGAAATGGCGGTGTCAGCGGCGGCGCAACTCGCAACGGCGGCCCTTTCAGTTCCATGGGACCAACGCCGGACGAGATTCTCTACACGCCATGGGTCACTCAAATGCCAACGTTCCGTTGCCCGAGCGATCCAGGTGTTGGGCTGCCTTCGCTTGGCCGGACGAACTACGCCGCCAACTTGGGTGACTCGGCAGAGCGTGCCCATCAAGGCGACTGGAACAACAGCGCACCGATTGGCTATGGCAACATCAACACGACTCTGGCCACTGAAATCCAAGGTGCCGGCCGAGGATTCTTCACTGTCCACAAAAGCCGTCGTTTCCGTGACGTGTTGGACGGTCTGTCGAACACGGTTGCTGCAGGTGAGATTGCGACGGACTTGGGTGACAAAGACGTTCGCACATCACCACTGAGTCGAGGTTGGTCATTCGTTCGCCAGTACCCACCGAGCGATTGCAACAACTTGGTCGATCCCACTCGCCCTCAATTCTGGGATGCGTCGCAGAACACGGTTGGTGGTGTCAACGGACGCGGATTCCGTTGGGCGGAACACTTGCCCAACTTCAGCGGATTCTTCACCGCACAACCGCCGAACAGCCCCATCTGCAACGAGCAGAATGCAGGCAATTCCGGTTGGTACTCCGCGTCGAGTCGTCACCAAGGTGGCGTCCACGTGTTGATGGGGGACGGAGCTGTGAAATTCATGACCGACTCGATCGACGCGGGCAACCAGAATCACCTGAGCGTCAACGCTTATCGTACCCCTGGTGCAAAAAGCCCTTACGGAGTCTGGGGTGCCTTGGGAACGCGTGCCGCAAAGGAAGTCATCGAAGAGGCATTCTGATTTCAAATGACTCACAGGTGCGGCCGGTTCTCTATCGATTCGGCTGCACCATTTCTCCAACCAATCACTCAGAACTCATTGTTCTGAAAGCACACCTTCTCTGATCGAACCATGAAAAAACGATTTACCTTGTTCGCGTGCTGTGCCTTGCTCGTCTTGTCCGTCGGGTGCACTGAAAGCCAACCCACCAACCTTGCCGGCGACATCAGCGACAGCGAATTCGATGAATACAACCGGATGTTGCAAGAATCGCAGCAACAAATGGTCGAGGCCGACAAAGCCATGGCCAAAGAGATGAAATCCAAACGCTAATCGAAACGCCTGTCAAGCAGGTCGGCAGGATGGAACCGTCAGAACCATGTGAGCCGTTTGGCGTTCGCCTGGTCTGCTGAATGTTTGGTGTTGTGACGCACGGTGTTTCCGGGGGGGTGCTGCTACGCAGCAACCCCCCGGGCTACCATCTGACTTCCCTACCGGGATGGAGAAAGACAGAAGCCGGAAGAAGAATTGCATCCGCTATTCGAGCGCCAAAGGCAAACGCTTCGCAGTCCAGCGTTTGCCCGGTTGGACGCACGTCTTGACGCCTCAGATCCCAGAGGCGGGTCGCACTATGTCCACTGATAGCTAGCTTGACGCACGAAGCCTTTGATCTGGATGGTGCCGTCCGGATGAATGTCCATGAGAGAGTAGCCGTTGCTTTCTGGTCCGGATCCTTCGACCATGGCAGCCAAGGTGCAGTAGTGAATCCCACCAATGTCCTTCAAGTCATTCTGGTGGCTGTGCCCTTGAAAAACAGCTAGCACGTTGCCTGATTCTTCGAACGCCTTTCGAACCTCCGCGTTGTTCTTGACGCCATGATAGTTGCTGACATCGAGACGTTGATGGGCAAAGACAACCGTCGGCTTTGGGTTGGACTTCAAATCGCCACGCAACCACTCCAACTCTTCCGCCGAGACATTCGCATCGGTCCATTGGAAATTCCGGCGTCCGTAAGACTCCCCATCACTTCGGAAGCACGAATCCAAGACGATGAAGTGAATGCCCTGGCGGTCGAACGAATAGTACGAGTCTTCCTTTTCGACTCCGGCCAAGAACTCTTCTTTAGTCAACGTGTCGACGCAATGATTGCCAAGCACATAGTGTCGGTCGTCGGTAATCGCAGCGAATTCTTTGTTGATGGTTTTGAGGTACCGTTGCTCGACCTCGACAGAATCCGCTGCGTCGATGAAGTCTCCCAACTCGACCAGAAAATCAGGTTGGTCGCGCGCAAATTGTTCGCTGGCGGTTTCCAGTTTGCCAATCGATTCGCGGTAATGACGTGAGCCGGCGGGAGACTTGTCCGCGTAGTGCAAATCGGTGACCATCCCCACACGCACTGCCTTGGCTGAGTCGTCCGCGAATGATGGGTTCTTGATCAACAGAGACGGTGTGATGGCGGTCGCCGCCAGGACCAACGAGCCATCTCGGAGGAAAGTTCTTCGGCCAATGTCGTGCGGATTGAGCATGTTGTTTCCAAAGTTGTACGAGCAAGAGCAGGTGCGCAGGCGACGTTCATTTTGCGCGTCGTCGCTTTCAATCTAGCGACTGGGAGGATGCGGGAAAGGGAAGCCCGGCCCCCGAAGCCAATCAAAACCGGAATCGCGACGAATCTCGAAGATTGCATGAAGAACCAATGAATGAACGGTTGAGCAGTCCTCATGCAGCCCCCGCCGATGAGAACGTGCAGAATATCGACGCCGCTTTTGAGTGGGTTCTTGCATGCTGCACCTCCCTCGAAACGAAGTTTTGGGGAGCGACGCCGTTCCGACGATCGCGAGGGAAGAGGCCTACTCTGGGAAGTGATGTGTTTTCCCCTCCCCCGGAAATCACGCTGAACGCCCGCGTTCCGAACCCTCGACATCGGTTGAATGGATGACGGCTGTTTTGGGTTCAAAATTCCTTGTCCCCAGGCTCTGCCTGGGAACACACTGTCTTGGAGGCTCCGCCTCCCAATTCTGTCTCAGCAGGCGGGGGATGTCGATTGATGAAGGGCAGCATTTGGTAGTGGACGATTGGTAGTGGACGAGGAAACGAGTCCCTTGCGTGGGGGAGGACTCGTCGCCTCGTCCACGACGGTTCAGGTCCTGGGCGAAGGACACCTCGAAGAACGTCAGTGATAAAATCGACGTCCCGAGCCTGCAGTGCATTGCGTTCCCAAGCAGAGCCTGGGAACGAGAATGAGTCGGCATTGGAACTGTTTTGGTTGGCGTTGTTGCTCCCACGTACAACCGGGGCGAAGGCCCAAACGGCTCACATGGTGATGCCGATCATTTCTGCCGACCTGCTTGGCCTTGGTTGGGTGTGGGAACCGTGGCGTTGGGAAGGCGGCTCATCAACCCAAGCAATTCACCCGCAGGTGCTTCCGCGAGCAAAGTGCCTTGCATCCTGACGACCCGATCAACGGACGCCCACCGGCGTTGTGATGTTGGACGGCCTCGCATTGCTCAGACCGCTTGGCGGACGCGGGAGTTGCAATCGTTCATCGCTCACGTCCAGTCGATACATCAATTGGTTGTAGTTGTACCGTGGCACGGCAACCGTTGTCCCTGAAAAAGTGTTCACGAACGTGCCTTCAAAGTAGATGACACGGCCGTCTTCACGCAACAGTTCAGGATGTTGCATGGGATTGTAGAAATCCATGTTCTGCCCCGGACGAGCGTGCGTCGCGATCTTTTGGCAAACAACCCAGGGACCTTCGGGTGCGTTGGCGACGGCAAACCAAACTTCACCCAGGAAACTGTCACCGCCCTGTTCACAGAACAATAGCGTCCACTGCTTCAAAAATGGATTCCAAGCCACGGAACCATTGCCCACACGAACGGGTTTGTTCGTTTGAACCTCCCGCAGGGCAAACGGTGCCTCCTCAGGGAGCAGTTGGCCTTCGCGAATCAGACCTTCGATCTGGTCCGAGGTGATCGGTTGCTGCCCTTGTCGCCAAGTGAAGCGAATGCCACCAGTTTCATCACGCCGGATGGTTCCGTCTTCAGCCAAGCAACTCAAACCTTGGTAGCGGCTCGGTGACAAAGTGGATTCCATGTCCGCAGGAACTCGAACGGTCGGTGGCGTTCCGAAATAGAAATGGTCCGTGCCGTCCACGCTGACACGAACCGGATGGTCCCTGGGAAACAAACGCGATTCGGTTGGCAACGGAAGGCGGCTGTGTTCCAGGAAGACCTCCTCGGAATCGTCGTAGATCATCAACCCCATCTGGGCCACCGAAAAGTCATGGCGGGCCGCGACGTAGCGGGCCACCAAACGCTCCTGTTGTTGTTCGTCACGCACGACCATCAAACCGTCCACCCAAATGGGATGCTTGGCATCCTGTTCCACCCGAGCCATCTCTTTCGCGAATCCGTTCGGTTCACGGACAAAGTATTCCAGCGGAACACCGATGTCTGCGTTCAGCTCGTGGGGCAACGGCGAGGTTGCGCCGGTCATGCTGAAACTCCCCAGTGGAAACTTGACCTGGTTCGTGTCTTGCCAGAACCATCGCATTCGGTCCCGATAGATCACGGTTTGCACCGAATCACAACCTGTCACCTGGGCGTTGACCAGAGGCACCTGCCATGGCGGTGTTTTGCCTAGCAAGACGGTGTCTCGGTAGATGCCGACTCCGGTTTGTCGATACAACCGCTCGGCCAAGTTTTTGCGAGGCAGTTCCAACAACGCTTCCGTGCCCGGTGTGGTATTCCAGGCAATTCCCGTTGTCCCGAAGGGTCCCGCGGGACTCTCGTATCCCCAACTTCCGACGTCGAACCAAACCAGTTGGTCCATCAGCCCGGGTTCCAAGAACGCGACATACCCGTTGCTGTCCGTGAAGTGACGATTTTGATCGGTCGTTCGCAACTCGACCAACGGAATGCCTCTCCCCGTGGCTGCGTCAACGATACGAATCGCGAAGTAGTCGTCTGGTTCGGCAGAGTGGATGACGGATGGGGCAATCACGAGCGACCACCAGCACGCCAAGCGAATCAAGCGAGGAAATCGAAACGCCCCAATGCCCCACGGCACTCGAATTTGAACGCATGAGACCATCTCGGCGGCTTCCCAATGAGCTGAAACTTGGTGTCGGTTTCATTGTGCGAAACGCCCACTGGGACGCCCCGGCAACCGCTACGAAGCAATCTTGTCCCGACCAATTCCTTACAAAGCGACCACGAACGTCTTGAGCTGCTGCAGCCGTTCTTCGTTGATGCAGTAACAGACCTTGGGCCCGTCCACTTCCCCTTGGATCAATCCCGCTTCCTTCAAGATCTTGAGGTGCTGAGACACGGTGGATTGAGCCAACGGCAACTGATTGACGATCTCACCACACATGCAGGCTTCGCGACCGATCAAGAAACGCACGATTTGCACACGCGCCGGATGCGCAATCGCCCAGGCGAGTTTGGCAAAGTCCTCTGCCGTGGGATCGTCTTTCAATTTCACGGGCGCGGTATCGCAGCACTTCTTGGTCGTCTTTGCCAAATCAGAATCCTCAGGGAAATCCATCGTCGATGAGCGATTGACGATAACTCCCTGCCGACGCTTGGTCAACGGTTTCAGACGCTCGTTTTGAGTCCCCAAGAGGATCGAAACGCGAGTCCGGCTCAGTTCGCGAGCCCGAGGTTTGCGTCACGGAAGGTACGGCCAGTAAGTCAGCTGCCCGTTGTGATGAGCCACAAAACGGACGTCGCCATCCTGCGAGACCACGACCGCGATCGCACGGTTCAATCCGTTGATCAATCGGTAGGCAGACCGATGCCGAGTCCCCGCCGAATCGGCTGGTTCCACCACGGTTTGGTGGCCCTCAATGTCGGTGGCACGATGAATGTTTTGGACCGGTGTGTCGCCCAAAATCTCGCCACCAAAGCCAATCAATCGAAAGCTGTGATCAAGAATCAAGGCACCATCGACCGTCATCATGTCCGCGAGAAAGTGGCTGAAATCGATCAACTGATCATCCAAGCGTCGCAACTCTGCGTCGCGAAATTGCTGATAGTCACTCCAGGTCAAAACGGCCAACTGCCGCGTCGTGGCGACCGCCAATGCCCGAGCCATCAAACGCTGCATCATCTCGCGATAGAGCAGGGTCGAATCATCGGACTGAAATTGCACACGGAACCGCAACCATTGTTCACAGGTTCCATCGTCGTGCGCCCCGTTTGGCAACACGACCATCAAACCACCATGGCGACGGTTGCGAACCAGCCGAAGCACCCGCCGCACCACACTTTGAGCGAGGTCACGCACGAATGATTCGCAGACTCTGGTTTCGCCTGCCTCACTCACTTGCTCGTCAGGAACGCGGCGTAGGAGTTCTTCTCGGACGTTCGCAAACCGGCTTGAGATCCAGGTCGACCGAAAGGGATCAAACCCGTCAATCAACAATTGGCCCTGGTTGGTTTCCAGAACACGCAGGTAACCTGACGAGGCCACCAGGTGCCCCGGTCGAATCGCATGAACGACCAAGTTGGGCGGCAAGGAAACACCATCGAACCGGCTGCCTTCGACGCGATTGACCCATTCCGTCCCAGTGACCACCAACCCCCAGATCACCAGGGTTCCGTCATCATCGGTGGTGACTGCCAAGGCGGCGCGATAGAAGTCCGCTGCCGCGTAGAGTTTCCTCAAATTATGCGGGCTGAGCGTCGCAGGCTCAGAAAACGACAAGACGTGCGGTCGCGGTTGTTCCGTCGTGACGGACTGCAAATGCGTGCGACTGGCGTAGATCACCCGACAACGAACGGGCGAGTCCTCTTCCCGCAACAAGCTGGCCTGGTAGCAAACGTCCAGGAGCGAAACCAAGGACGCGTTCGGCGGGAGCAAATCCGAGGGGAAACCTCGCGATTCCCATTGCTTTGAGAGCACCGATGCCATTTCAGCGGGGTAAGAAGAAAACTGATCCATGCTGTTCGCAGTCCCCGACAAGGCATTTTCATCTGAATGGCATCCATGCGCGTGCGCGCCAACGTTGAGAATGTCCAAAACGGCAACCATTCCACCGTCTCCACGCGGCGAATGCGAGCGACCATTCCGATCTGGTTGGCCTGCGTCAGCAACGGTACCAACGACATTTTCTCCAAGCCCTCCGGGATCGCGTTCCAATTGGCGGAACCAAAACATCGCGAAGTGGGGCGTGAAAAACACATCCCTTCGCATCGTCGATTGTCACTCGTCTCTCCATCGCGACGGCGGCGAGAACCCGAGCCATTGCTTTGCCTTGTCGATGGAATAGAACGTCTCGAATTCGCCCAACTCACGTCGTTGGGGGACGCCGGGATAAAACTGCCTGATCACATCGGAGCTCGAGATCCCAACCGACGAATCTTCGTTGGCAACGTTGAACACTTGGTAGCCGAGTCCATCGGTGGAGAGCGCACAGTCCACGAAGTGACTCAGATCACGAGTGTCGATGTAAGCGAAGAGGTTGCGACGCCGGCACGCCGGATCGCCGCTCCATTGCGGGACCAGGCTCGCGTACTCGTGAGGCTCGATCACGTTGTTGATTCGTAGGGCGTAGATGTCGGTGCCTGACCGAGCATGAAAACTGCGTCCGCAGGCCTCGTTGCAGACCTTCGACATCGCGTAGGCGTCGTGCGGGACCGTGGGATGCTGTTCATCAACGGGGATGTACTCCGGTTTGACTTCCCCGTGAGCAAAGCAAACCCCATAGGTGGTCTCCGACGAAGCCATCAGGATCTTGGGAATGCCGAGCTTCACCGCGGCCTCCAAGACGTTGTAGGTCGACGCTGTGTTGACACGGAAACACTCCGGATCGGGCCGTAACTGAATGCGAGGCACCGCTGCAAAGTGAACCACAGCATCAAATTTCGGTGCAGAGTCGCCCGCGTCCAAGTCATCGAAACCAACGATCCCAGACATCGCCGAAAAGACTTGTCCAGCATCCGTGAGATCAACCGTCATGTCCCAGACGCCATCGATGTTTGCGGGCACGAGGTCCAGATTCATCACCGTGTGACCTTGATCAGCAAGGTGAGTCACAACGTGACGCCCCGCTTTGCCTGAACCACCTGTGAATAGGATTCGCACTCTATTTCTCGCTGTTGAAAGTCGATGGTCGGTGGGAACCGGCCTTGCTGCTGAAGTCCCGTGAGTCGCCGTCGATGCCGGTCAACACCACCATCCGCGTCTTCGATGCTGCCCCGTCATCGGCGATCACAATGGAAGATGCAAGCATCCGAATCGTGAACAGGCTGAAGAGGTTGTTCATCCAGTTTGCTCCGCTTGATTCCACCGATTGATCTCTTCGAGCGATGGAAAGGACGTCTGCGTGCCGACGCGTGTGACCGAAATGGCCGCAACGATCCCAGCGCGGCTGGCAGCACTGGCCAACGACATCCCTTCGGCGAGAGAGACCGCCAATGCTCCGGTGAACGCGTCGCCCGCACCAGTCGTGTCGACCGCTTTGACTTGAGTCGCAGGGATGAGAGACATCCCCGTTTCGTCGAGCACCAAAACGCCTTCCTCGCCCATCGTCAACGCAACCTGTCGGACGCCACGTTGTCTCAATTTCTCAGCGGCGGTGACGCAGTCCGCTTCGGTCTCCACACCGCATCCGGTGATCGCAGCGATTTCCGTTTTGTTGGGAACACAGACGTCGCAAAGCGAAAGCAACTCGTCCGTGACCAATTCCGCGGGCGCCGGAGTGAGCATCGTCAGAACGTTGGCTGCACGAGCCAACTTGAATGCCTCCAGGGCCGCTTCAACGGGAGTCTCCAACTGGCAGATCACCACATCGGATTCGGTGATGATTGCCTTGGCCGATCGGACATCGTCCGCGGTCAGTTCCGCATTTGCTCCGGCGACAACGATGATGCAGTTCTCTGCTTCATCATCCACCAGAATCGCCGCGGTGCCCGTCGGCTGGTCATCGGAGTGTCGAATGAACGTCGTGTTGATTCCGTCTGCTTGGTAGGCGTCGATGGCCTGAGTCGCAAAGCCATCGTTTCCGACACGCGCGACAAAGGCAACTTCGGCGCCCAGTCGAGCCGCGACAACCGCTTGGTTCGCCCCTTTGCCGCCCATCCCTTGATGCAACGAATGCCCCGCAAAGGTTTCGCCAGGAATAGGAAGCCGCGGCGTGCGAAACGTGAGGTCGACGTTGGCCGAACCAACGACAGTGATCTTGGGGCGGGAGCTCGTGTGAATGTTCATGCAAGCGGCATCGAGGTATCAGACGGTTGACGGCAACAGCGGAAAGGTTCGCATATCAATTCTCCACTGGATCTCTTAATCGGGAAACGTTTACCAGAAACAAGCCGTTGTTCAAGAGATCGATGCGGACGCACCATGTTACCGAGCTCGCGGCAAGATTTCGTTCTCCTTCGACAAAAAAAGCATGCCCGGATGCGACAAGGGAAGACGATCGATCGGCAGGGTGGACAACGCGTCTTTCGCGAACAACTTCCCACTCGAACCGCCAGACACACTTTGAAAGAGCCGTTGAGCTGCACATTCCATGGGTGCGCTCCCCAACCCCTGCTCGTTTCCCACGAGGAAACTTGCGAGTCACGCCGGACAACGTCGCCGCCGAGAGCCCAGCGATCGTCTCCGCGGTCGGGATCGATCATGAAGTTTCATGCCAGGCCGCTGCCCAGCCACTCAAGCAGGTCGGCAGGAATGATCAAGCACAACCATGTGAGCCGTTTGGGCGTTAGCCCCGGTTGTGCGTGAAAACCGTGGCTAACGCCAACGGCTCACATACCCGATAACACCTGCGGACCTGCTTAGAGGCTGGTGCTGCTCTTGAGGACAGGCACGAGCAATGCCATCACGACACCGAGAACCAGAATTGCCATCACCAGCAACATGATCGGCTCGAGCAATCGCACGAACAAGTCCAGACGCCGGAACGTTCGCTTTTCCAGGGAGTCTGCGATTTCAGGCAGCACTCGGTCCAACGAGTTGCTCTCTTCACCCACGCTGATCATCTCCACCACCGAAATCGGAAAGTATCCCGACTGGCGGAGTGGTTTCGCGAGGCTTTCACCGCTGCGAATGTTTTCACTGGCGTCCGCGATCGATCGACTGAGCAAGCGATTGCCGGTTGCGGTCCGACTGATATCCAACGATTTCAGAATCGGCACGCCGTTGGCCAGCAAGGTTCCCAACACCCGGCAGAACCGAGCGACGGAAAGATTCATGAGAATGTCACCCAGGACGGGGACCTTCAGTTTGATCTTGTCAAACAAGTCTTGCCCGCGATCGGTCTGCAGTTGCTGGCGAATAAAGATGATCAATCCCACTGCCACCACAATCAGGATCCATCCGTATCCCTGGAGGAAGTTGCTGAAGCCCAGCAAGGCCTCTGTCATGGCAGGCATCTCGCCCTTTTGCCGCAATCGATCAAACAGCATGTCGAACTTGGGCACGAAGAAAACCAGCAAGGCCGAGATCACAACACTTCCGATCGTGAACAAGAACACAGGGTACGCCATCGCGCTGACCGTGCGTCCCTTGAGGTCTTCTTGCAGTTCGGTGAAAACGCCAACGCGGTCCAAGGCGTCTTCTAGAAAACCACCTTCGGTCCCGGCACGCACCATGTTGACGGCCATGTCGCTGAACACGCCGGGATAGCGAGCCATGGTGTCACCGATGGGTTCGCCGTCCTCGACCCGACCTCGAATTTCGGCCAAGACTTCCCCGAGGACCGGCGTGCTGGATTGCTCACCAAGAATCGTGAGCGACCGAATCATTGGCACGCCACTTCGCAGCAACGACGCCATTTGGCCGTAGAAGGTGGCCATGATTTGACCTTTGACCTTCTTGCGTTTGGTTCCAAAGATCGCAAACGCGGAACCGGAGGTTTGTTCCGTGATTTTGGTTGGGAACAAATCACGTCCAGTCAGTTGCGACGTCGCTTCACGCTGCGACCCGGCCTCGAGCGTTCCTTGGACGCTCTTTCCAGTCATGTCTCGGGCGGTGTATTGAAACGTTGGCATAGTGACAGAGCGGCGGGAAGCAGGTGGGCGTGATGGAAGGCGATGCGCGTTTTGGTGTCGGGCGAGAAGCCCAGACAACCTGGATGACGGTCAGCAAGTCGCGGGCTAGAGAGCCTCGCCCTTGGTAACACGAAGGACTTCGTCAACGCTGGTCACGCCGGCGACGACTTTGTCCCAGGCATCCATCCGAAGCGTTCGCATGCCTTCCTTGACAGCTTGTCGACGGATGTCCCAGCTGCTGGCACGGTTCTGAGCCATCTCGCGAATTTGCTCGCTGCTGACGAGCAGTTCGTAGATCCCCAAACGACCGGAGTAACCAACATTGCGGCACTCCCGACAACCGACGCTGCGAAAGATCTCTTTGCCTGCGATCTCATCCCAAGGAAAATCCTTGGGCAAATCGTCTTGTTCGGGAATGAATGACTCCTTGCAGTGCTGGCACAAACGTCGAAGCAGTCGCTGAGCCATCACGGCCTCCACCGTCCCTGCGACCAAGAACGGTTCCACGCCCATGTCGACCATCCGCGTGAACGCACCAGCGGCATCGTTGGTGTGCAAGGTGCTGAACACCATGTGACCTGTCAGCGATGCCTGGGTGGCATTCTCTGCCGTTTCCAAGTCGCGAATTTCGCCGACCAGCACGATGTCCGGGTCGTGACGCAGAATGCTTCGAAGCGAAGCAGCGAAGGTCAATCCGATCTTGGAGTGAACCTGGATCTGGTTGATGCCATCGAGCTGATACTCAACGGGATCTTCCGTCGTGATGATTTTGTTTTCGGGGCTGCGGATCTCCAACAAACTGCTGTACAGCGTCGTCGTTTTACCACTCCCGGTCGGTCCGGTGACCAACACGATGCCGTGTGGCAATTTGATCAGCTGGCTGAACCGATCGTAGATTTCCTTGGACATCCCCAGTCCCTGCAGATCAAACACCATCGACGATTTGTCGAGGACACGCATGACCAGGCCTTCACCGTGGATCATGGGGATCACGCTGAGACGAATGTCGACCTCGCGGCCGTGCACACGGAGTTTGATCCGGCCGTCTTGTGGCAGTCGCTTCTCCGCGATGTTCAACCGGGCCATGATCTTCAAGCGGCTGATCATCGCGGCTTGGAAACGGTTGATTTCGGGTGGCACAGGTTGAGGGTGCAAGATCCCGTCGATCCGGTACCGAATCACCAGCCCATCCGACTGCGATTCGATGTGAATGTCACTGGCACGCGAATCAACGGCTTCAATCAGAATCTCGTTGACCAGCCGAACAACCGAGGCTTCTTGAGCCATTTCGGAGAGTTCACTGCCATCGGTTTCGATGCCTTCGAGCAATTCGATTTCATCATCGCCGGCGGCTGCGACCAAGCCTTCCACCGTTTCACTACCGACACCGAGGTGTTTCTTCACCAAACGGCTGATTTCGGCACGCTCGGCAACAACGGGAACCACCGTTTTGCCAGTCGTCGCGCAGGCTTCATCCAGCGGGTACAGGTCAAACGGGTCGGCGGTCGCAACCAGCAACGCCCCGTCTTCCCAACCAATTGGGAACATGGAATGGCGATAGATCAGTTTCTGTGGAAAGCCCTCGAGGGCAGACAGATCGATTTCCGATGTTCGCAGGTCGCGAAATTCCAGCCCAACCTCATCAGCAATCGCCGACAAGGCATCTCGCGCCGAGACGTATCCCAATGTGACCGCATTGTCGACGACCGACTGAGGGTCGCCGTTGCGGCTTTGCTCCAATTGCTGGGACGTCAGCAGTCCGCGTCGTTGCAGAATCTCGCCAGCATGCATGATCATCTTCCTCTTCCTCCGCCTGTTTGTCCGCCGCGACCACCGCGACCTGTGTCACCTCCTCCTCCGCCTCCGAGTCCCGTTCCACCGCGGCCTGCATCACCTCCGCGTCCCCCGGTGCCTCCAGCAGCTCCTCCTCCGCCGCCAAATCGCGATCGGAAGAACTCAATTCGCCGCTGAACATCTTCGGCTGACGAGCCAGTTGGTGCAGACCCCGAAGCTCCACTGCTGGAACTTCCTGAGGTTGAGGTTGCTGTGGTGGCTTTCACACCCAGCATGGACTCCAACGCTTGTTGTAACACTTCTGCGCGGACACCACCTGCGATTGGCATCACCACCGTTTGTTCTTCTTGTTCCATCCCTTGTTGATCCAAGATCTCAACGAGTTCCTGAACCTGTTGGAAATCTTGCGGTGTGGCCGTCACGACCAAAGAGTTGCTGCGTTCGTCCACGGCGACAATGATTTTTGTCGGTTCGCTCTTGGCTTTCTCGGCTGTTCCGCCACCGCCGCCTCCTCGTCCTCCGCGCCCACCGCCACGCAGTGCGTTGATGATGTCTTCCGGTGAAGATTGACGGCCACCGCCACCTCCGGCGCTTTGCTCTTGAAACATTTTCTCAGCGAACACGGCCTTCACAAGCGTCGCGACATCCGATGCTTCTTGATAGATCACAGGAATCAACCTGGGTTGTGGCACCGTGCGAACCAACTCCGGACTTTCTTCTTGATCAATTTCTCGAATGACCAAGCGGATGAATTCCAAGTCCGCCGGACTGGCCTGGACGATCAGCGAATTCAGGTGCCCATCGGCGACAATGTTGACGCTGCCGCGACTGGTCAAAATCGAACGACTGCTGGAGACCTCTTCGCCTCCACCGCCGCCCATTCCCAGCAAACCGCCGAGCATCCCACCGCCGAGACCACCCATCACCGACTCGGTGAGAGATCCGGAGGAGGATTCTGAGCCGCCGAGCACGCTGGCAACCAATTCCGAAGCCACTTCGGCTTTGATGTATTTTAAACGGAAGATGGTCGGCAGATCGCTCGCCATTCCTGACGATGTGCTGATGGAACTGAGCAACTGTTCAAAGGCATCGAGAGCTTCGCTGTCTTTGGATGCAATGACCAAACCCGCGGGAGTCATTTGCACAACAATCTCAGCACCGGCGTTTGGATTCGCGAACTCGTCTTGCAACAAGGTGGGACCAGCGACCGCTGCTTCGGAATCCAGCTCAGAAGGATCCGCACCGGACGATGCGTTGACGTCGAAATCGTCAAATGCACGAACCAAGTATTGGTCATCCGCACGGGAATCCCGGCGATTCCAGGACGCCTCTTGATCCAGAACACGTTGCCTCGGTTGGCCGATGGGTTGTGTGTCTCGGCCCCCTTCTTGCAGCTGTTCGTCCTCCGAAGAGGTCGGCACGATCACTCGCAAGCGATTCTCACGCCCGGTCATTGGCCACAAACTTTCCAGTTGCCGCAACGTTTGATTGGCCGACGATCCCGTCATTGGCAGAACGCGAACGTTTTCACCCAAGCCGCCTGCCAGTGGATCGTTTTCCAGTTCATCAATCAGCCGTTTCACAGTTTCGATTTGGGCTGTCGTTCCACGAACCCAGAGCCGTCCTGTTTCCGGATCGCCGTCGACGGTGGGACCTTGCCCGCCAGCCTCGGTGACGCCGAAGAATTTATTGATTGTCAGCAATGCGTTGGCTGGTTCCAACCGACGCAGATTGATGATGGCGAAGTTGTCGCCATCACCTTCCAGTTCCGCGATTGTTTCGGCGATCAGAGCCTGAGTTTCCGGACGAGCGGAAGCGACAATCACACCGCGTTTGGTATCCAACGCGATGCGAGTCTCGGGCGTCCCAGCCAACATGGTTTGCAGCACATCAAACGCGGTTTGCATGTTGGCCGAAGCGACCGCGTGGGTCTTCAACACTGGTTTGATGATTTCGACCTCTTCCGCGTCTTCGCTGCCCGGCATCGCCTTGTCGGCTTTGGTGAAGATGCTTTTCAGCAGCGACAACTTGGCGGGTGAGCCAGTCGCAAAGACTCGGTCGCCGTACAGCGACACCGAAATGCGAAGGTCATCACCGAGGTTCACGCCGGGTTCCAATCCAACCAACGGACGAGCGACTTCGAGAATTTCTTCTGCGGCGCGGTGTTGGAGCGTGATTTCAACCACGCTGGACTGAGCTTCCTCCGCCGCGGACAACACGGACTCAATGGTTCTTAGCTTCCCAACGGTCTCGGTCACGACGACTTGGCGTGCTCCGGCGAGAACGTTGATTCGTCCCCATGGACCAATGATCTGCGCCAGCTCTTCACGAGCTTCCTCGGGCGACAATCCGCCGAGGGGGAAGACACAGCGAACGATGTCGCTGTTGCCGCGTTGATCGAATGTATCGGGAGTGACCAATTCGGCCATTTCGCTGATCAGCTTCTCTGCGTTTTCTGCTTCGAGGTCAACGAGCAGCAGCATGCGTCCTCGGCGAACCACGGCCCATCCTCGGTCCAGCAGCAGACGATTGATCAGGTCCAGACCTTCCCCGACGGAATAGGTTTGAGTGGGGTCACTGAAGTTGACCGTCCCAGCCGGCGACCCGTCCATTTGCAAGGACAAATCAGCTTGTTCGGAGAACCAGCGAAGCACATCCGACCACGGTGCCCCCGAGAAATTGAAGCTCAATTCCTTGTCGGCGCTGGGAACCGTGGTTGCCGGAGCCGATGTGATCGGGCCAGCGGGGACGTCAACGCTGGCGTCCTGTGCTACGGCCGAACCGGATGCCAGCACCAAGATCCCGGCCACAGCCACCCCTCGGATTGCGAGCTGCTTCCAGTGAGATCGCTTGCGACCGGCTTGACTAAGGGCGATGTCGATCGGCGAAGGGTTCCGTCCACTGGAATCGGAACTTCGGGAAGACAAAGCGTTCGCGGCTTGCGTCGCGTTGGGAACAATTCGATTCATTTCGATAGATAAGATTTAGGATCGAGCTGGACGAAGCGGAAATCGTTTGCCTGGACTCGGGTGTCAGGATAGTTGCCCGAAAAGCAACGGCACGAGTAAATGGTCCCGTTCCGTCATGAACTAACCCCTCCCGGCCACAAAAGTTCCGACGGGGAGCGTTCCTGCTCAAGCAAATCGCCGGATTGTGCCAATCATTCCGCCTCAGGTCCCCCCACCGGCTGGCATCTGATGTCAGATTGGGTTTGCCGCCTCTCTAAACCTGCTATGCTGGCAACTCGCCTCTGACGGCCCACCATCAACCGATCCAGCACCACTTAGAAGCATGCTGACCAAGCAACGAAAACTGATCCTCACTGACATTCAGCGCGACATGATGCGGGCCGCAGGCCAAGCCAATGCCGCCCTGATGGACTTCATCCGGCCGCATGTCAAACCCGGCATCACAACGGGCAAAATTGACCAAATGGTCCACGACTGGACCTACGGGCACGGGTACCGAGCAGCAACCCTGGGGTATCAGAAGTACCCGAAAAGCTGTTGCACCAGCGTCAACGAAGTGATCTGCCACGGGATTCCCGATGATTACGAGCTGTGCGAGGGCGACATCATCAACGTCGACATCACCACCGTCGTGGACGGCTGGCACGGTGACCAAAGCGAGACGTTTTTGTTGGGCGAAGTCAGCGATGAGAAGCGGGCGGTGACCCAGTGTGCGTTTGATTGCATGCACTTGGCCATCGATGCTCTGACCCCCGGTTGCCGGGTGGCAACCATCGGCGAAGCCGTCGTTCCCGAATCCGAAGGACGTGGATTCACGGTCGTTCGCGAATACGTGGGTCACGGGTTGGGCAAACAATTTCACCTCGACCCTTCGATTCCTCACTTCCCGAACCGCCAAAGCCGAATCGATCGCTTGTTCCCCGGCATGTGCTTCACGATCGAGCCCATGATCAACGCCGGTTCACGTTACACCCAGTGTGACAAAGCAGACGGCTGGACAGTCCGAACGAGAGACGGACGCCCCTCGGCTCAGTTCGAACATTCGATCCTGATGACCGAAGAAGGCCCCGAGATCCTGACGCAAACGCAAGACGGTCCCCGCAAAGGGCACCAGTTCTGAGCATTCGAGGTTGTCCCTTGCACACCAGGCTGTTGGTCGAGTGTGTTTCGCAGATTGAGCGATCAGCCGACGGGCGGTAGCCCACGGTTACCGAAGACGAACCGGACGCGATCGCGTTCCGGCTGACTCAATCAACAGCCTGTCACGCTTCGAGTTGTGATGTTGGTCACGGGAGTGTCGACACAGCGAATCGAAGCTGGGAACCGAGTGCGAGCGGTGTTCTAGTTTTCGTCCGCTGATTGTTGCGGTGGCTCGAACGCGAATTCTTGCCACTTGATCGCCTTGTCCATGGGCACAATCTGCAGGATCAAGAACCCGTTCTGATACAGCCTCACCGTGCCGGTGGATTGGCTGACGACGACCGAGACCGCCTTCGTTTTTCGCGTGATCGCGGCCGCGGCCCAGTGCCGGGACCCGAGCCCCTTGGTCATTTTCAGGTCTTCGTGAGAGACCTCCAACATTTGGCGGCTGCGTTCGATGATGCCGTCCGCGGTGACCACAAACGCGCCGTCCAGCTGGGCGATCTCTTTCGCATCTTCCTGCACCTTGGGGTCCAAGATGTTGCGGTGTTTTTTGTTGTATCCGCGAAATGGATCGGCTCCGCTGTCGCTGGCGTGTTCCAGCACTCGGCGGCTGTCGCCGACCACGAACATGGTTCCAACGGCCTTGCCCTCGCGACCTTCTCGGCCAATTTGCGATGCCAAGTCGACGACCGCTTTGATGGTCTTCAAAGGGACGCTGCTTTCGAGCGTCTGCAGATCGCGAACGGTGAACCGACGCATCCGCTCATCCAGCTGCAGGTGGCTGATCGAGTCCAGCCGGCCCTGTTGAAATCCACTGTAGACCGCAACGACTTCTCCGTTGGTCCGGATCAACTCGTCGGCAGCGGCTTCCAACAATGCCTCTTGCAAGCGTTCCAGCAGCGGAGCCTTTTCCTTGTTCAACGCCAGCGGTTTCAAGCCCGCTTCGGCGGCACCGTCCAAGTCCCCGATGGTATCGACCGCGACGATCACCATGTTTTTGCTTGCTTCGGTCAGCTCCGAAATTCGTTTCCAATCGGTGCTGCCATCCAGCAACAACAGCAGGGCGTCAGCATTTCGATCCGCTCGGAGCGCCACGGCGGCCGAAATCATCGCGGCATTCTGCTTGGTCAAACGTTGCGTGGCCATCGATTCTCAAGCAGCTCCGAATTCAATGCGGTTGACCAAGGGGGACTTACAATGCGTCCCCACTTTAGTCCACCGAGGTCATCGCCCAAAGAGGACCGAGCCCCGTTGAGCCACGATTTAGGCTGACTTTCACGACATTTTTCAAGCCGAGGTCATCCATCGATGCTGGGCGATGCTCCACGGCCTCAAGCGAACTCCACCGCGGAGTCACGCCGTTTGGACTCGTTCGAAGCCGCCTGTTCTTCCACGTGTTCCCTCAAACCACATTGCTCCAGCACAATCGTCAGATGCGCGTCATGCCGACGACTGACCTTTAACAACACCACCGCATCGTCTCCCGAATCCGCATGGATCGAGTGCGTCAACCAACCGCGAATCAGCCGAGGTGAGGCTTCGCAACGAAGAACGTGCCCGTCCCGGCCCAACCCCCACGACAAGGGCGACCAGGGGGTGGCCGGCGTCAACAACCAACCTTCGTCATCGCGACGCAAACGCAAACAACTTTTCGCAGGATAGGGCCCAATCGAGTCTTGTGAAAACACGATCACGCCACGTGGGTCGGGGGTCGCGAATCCCGGCCAAATCCGAGCCAAAACGGGATCCAACAACATCGTCCGATAGAACTTCACCCGCCGGCCGGCCCAGCGGAAGATCAACGCGGCGACCAAGAGGATCGCAAAATTGAACACCGTTGCCAGGGTCGGACTGAGCGCGTACACCGCCATCAGTCCGGCACAGAGTGATTTGTTGCAAACCTCAAAGATGGCGTCGACAGTCGGAAAGGGCGTCAGCCAGACCAGGAATTCGAAGAAGAATTTGACGCTGTTGATGACCAACATGTTGACCGTCATGGCAATCAAAATCAGCGTGTTGGCGGTGAAGCTGAAGATCCCCGCCGTGTAGACCGGCAACGTTTCCATTGCCAGCTGCGTTTCGTCGGTGCCAACCGAATCCGCGGTCATGGACGCCGTGATCTTGATCGCCAACAAAATCACAATCACCGAATACGCTTCCAGCTGATCCATCGCCTGTGCAAACGGTTTGCTGACCTTGGACAATCGCGGGACGCTGGTCACCACTGCAAGAACCGCGAAAACGCAGAACAGCGGGACACTACGGAGCGGCCCCGCTGACCCCAACAACGCGTTGTCCGTGATCCAGTCCGGTCCCCACAAAGCCAAACCCGATAGACAAGCGACACCGAAAAACGGAGACAAGGCCAGTGGAGCAAGCGGCCCCAACCAATCCGCCAGGTGCAGTTGGTCGGCCCAGGCCGTCGCCGCAGCGATGTCTCGCGTGTCGAACTCACCCTCGAGTGCCTGCGGAACGTCTTCCGGATTCACCGCCGATTGCGTCCGAGCAGGAACGGCTGCTGCCTCGTCCGTTTGGCGGACGACATCGCTTTGCCCCGTCGCTTGGACCGCCAGCCCGATGATCAGCACCACGGTCAACGTTGTCTTTGCAATCCAATTCATCTCATTCCCTTCGGACTTCTCAATCGAACCGTTGGCTGGTAGCGTTTCGCGTCATGAACATCGACGCAGTGAAACCTCAGCATCTCTATTTGACCGGCTACCGCGGGTGCGGCAAAAGTACGCTTGCGAAACTTTTAGCGCAGCGGTTGTCTTTGCCGGTCGTCGACTTGGATGATGTGATCGAATCGACGGCAGGGAAATCGATCGCGGAAATCTTCGCCGCTGAAACCGAGTCCGGTTTTCGCGACCGCGAAGAAGCCGCGTTGGTGGAAGTCGCCCAGCGGCCAACGCATGTGATCGCTCTCGGTGGTGGCACAATCCTTCGCCAGGCCAACCGGAATCTGATCGCCAATTCGGGCTGGTGCGTTTGGCTGGACGCTGAACCTGAAATTCTGATGGCTCGATTGGCTGGCGATGAAACCACGGCCGATCGACGTCCCTCGCTGACGGATCAATCGGTCTTCGATGAAGTCAAAACGGTGATGACCCACCGCGAACCGCTCTACCGTGAATCGGCGGACCTACGAATCAACACCAGTCATCAAACGATGGACGACATTGTCACCGAAGTTTTGAAGGCTTGCCCGCCCAGCATCGGAGAAGTCAAACCCAGCTAGACTTCGACCGGAGGGGCTCGGAAGCCTTTTTATACCCCACATCTCGAAACACCAAAGATTAGTGTCCGATCAGAGTGGATTAGTGTTCCGCCAGAGCGGCCAAGGGAACACTAATCTCCGCTGATCGAACACGAAGCAGGTCGGCAGGAATGATCAAGCACAATCATGTGAGCCGTTTGGGCGTTAGCCCCGGTTGTGCGTGAAAACCGTGGCTAACGCCAACGGCTCACATACCCGATGACACCTGCGTACCTGCTTAAAGAGTATTGTCGCTTGCCCAAGTTTTCATCCCGATAGGGATGCAAGATGGTAGCCGTCGGTAAGCGATAGCGCCACCGATGGACATGCAACCCCCACGCCAGAGCTCAACGCGAACGTGTAGGCGTCTTCTCCAGCCATCGGATGGTCGACATAGCCATTCCCCATGTCGACGAAGCCGTAGCCACGCAGGGGACACATGTCTTCGATTTCACAGAGCACGTCGGTGGTTCCGGCTGTCGTCCCCTTTTCGAAGTCCACGCTGACTCAACCACCCGTCCGTCGTACAACCACCGTGGCAGGCTCACCGGCACCGTGCGGTGTCAAACGCATTGACCAACGTGTGCTCATCACGTGATGATTCTCTGAAACCTCTTTTCACTCCAGCCGGAAGTTCACCGATGGGCACAGACGAATCCGCCACGCCGATTGTTCGCAAAGTGGAAGAACTCTCCAATCCCGACGAGCATGGATCCAGTCTCGCGCCGGTTCAGAAACGCGAAGTCGTGTTGCGGTTGGAGGCAGAATCACTGGACAACATGAGGAAGCGGGCAACGGTTCGAGTCGATCAACCTCAAGGCAGCACGTTCGAAATCATTTGCGATGAAGGCCCATACTTGGGCGGGGACGATTCCGCACCACCGCCACTGGCCTACTACAGCGCCAGCATCGCGTTTTGCCTGCTGACTCAGCTCTCTCGCTACGCCTCCATCAAGAAACTCAAAATCTCCCGGTTGAAGCTCTCGCAGGAAACCCGGTTCTCGATGGAAGGATCGGTTCTCAAAGGCACGCTGACTGGCCGAGGCGTCGAAGTGATCACTCACTTGGAGATCGAATCGGAGGAATCCGAAGAAACCATTCGGAAGATGATTGAAGTCGGCGAGAACAGTTGCTTCATCCACCAGTCGATCATGCATCCCGTGCCATCGACGATTCAAGCGAAGTTCAATGGCCAGAGCCTTGGTCCTGCCTGAACTTTGCAAGCTCACAAAGAGATTGTCATTGCTTCGGCAGAATGTCGCGTGATGCCAATCACTTTTGCGTGACAGAAGCGTTCCCGTTCAATCAGCTCGACGGGCGTCTTCGAGTGTGTGAGACCTTTGGCGTTCGCCAAGGCTCCCATGTACAAACGGGGCAAACGCCCAAACAGCTTGCATGCTTGCTCCCAATCAATCCTGCGGCCCCGCTTAGTTGTATGTTCGAGGGGGGAGTGATATGAATAGGCTCTCAACCGAATGCAGTCGCCCGCATTCGATCCCCGTTGTTTCCTGGTTCTGCTGGATTGCTTCCATGAAGTTCGATCAAAAACAATCACCTGTCATTCGGAACGTGATCCAGTGCCTGGTGTTGGCGGGAGTCGTGCTTCATGCACAGGCAACCGAGGCACAAGAGTCTGACCGAGAAGTGCCAGTCAACCGACGTGTGCTGCCCATCGCGGCGCCATGGCAACCACCGATCAAAACGTTGGACGCCCGCGATGCCACAGCTCCGCCAGTGTTCAAGGTCGAAGCGCCCCAGGATGCGCCCAATGTGGTGGTCATCATGATTGATGACCTTGGTTTTGGTGGCACTAGCGCGTTCGGCGGCGTCACCCCAACGCCCACCTTCGATCGACTCGCAAAGAATGGGTTGCGTTACAACCACTTTCATTCAACAGCGTTGTGCTCGCCCACACGTCAAGCTTTGTTGACCGGTCGGAATCACCACAGCGTGAACATGGGGTCGATCACGGAAATTGCGACCTCCTTCCCAGGCCAAACAGGCAAGCTCCCAGACAGCTGCGCCAAGTTGCCTGAAATCCTCCGACTCAACGGTTACAGCACGGCCCACTTCGGCAAGTGTCACGAAGTCGCTGTTTGGGAGATCAGTCCCAGCGGTCCGCTGACTCGTTGGCCAACGCTCTCGGGATTCGACAAGTTCTACGGCTTCCTGGGGGGAGAAACCAACCAGTGGGCACCTGCGATCTACGACGGCATCACCCCCGTGGACAACCCGGCGAAGGGCGACCCCGATTATCACTTCATGAACGACATGACGACGCAGGCGATCAACTGGATTCGAGCCCAGCAGTCGCTGACCCCGGAAAAACCGTTCTTCACCTACTTTGTCCCCGGTGCAACGCATGCACCTCACCATGTTCCCGAATCGTTTATCAAAAAGCACGAAGGCAAGTTCGACGCTGGCTGGGATGTCATTCGGAAGCAGATTTTCGACAACCAAAAACGCTTGGGAGTGATTCCGAAAGACGCGGTGCTGGCCGACAAGCCCGAGGACATCAAAGACTGGGACGATCTTTCGCCGAAAGAGCGAAAGCTGTTCTCGCGTCAGGCGGAGGTCTTTGCAGCATTCTTGGACATGGCGGACTTTGAAATCGGCCGACTCATCGATGCGATTGAAGAACTCGGCGAACTCGACAACACCATGATCGTCTTCATTGCCGGTGACAACGGCACCAGTGCGGAAGGCGGCATGAACGGCATGTACAACGAGATGACGTACTTCAATGGAGTCGAGGAAACGGTCGACGACATGCTCCAGCACTACGACGATTGGGGCAGCGCCAGCACCTACCCTCACATGGCAGCCGGCTGGGCCGTGTGCTTTGATTCGCCCTTCACCTGGACCAAACAAGTCGCGTCCAACTATGGCGGAACGCGTCAGGGAACCGTGATCCACTGGCCGGCAGGGATCAAAGCGAAGAACGGTTTGCGTCAGCAGTGGCACCATGTGATTGACATTGCCCCCACGGTCTTGGAAGCCGCTGGCCTGCCCCAGCCGCGAATCGTCAATGGCGTCGGGCAACGTCCGATGGAAGGCGTCAGCATGCTGTATTCCTTCGACGACGCCCAAGCCGCTGACCGGCATTTGGTGCAGTACTTCGAAATCATGGGCAATCGAGGCGTGTACTACGATGGTTGGTTCGCCGGCACCGTTCACATGTACCCCTGGGCTCCACCAAGGAACAAACTCCTCGACGATGTTTGGGAGCTGTATCATGTGGCCGAAGATTTCAGCATGGCAAACAACCTGGCAGCGAAGCATCCTGAAAAGCTGAAAGAGCTGCAGGAAGTGTTTTTGTCCGAAGCGGTGAAATACAAGGTGTTGCCGATCGACGATCGACGCCAATTGCGACTCAACGCCAAGCTGGCCGGACGGCCAACCTTGATGGGAGATCGCACCTCGCTGACCGTCTATGAAGGGCTGGGATTTTTGCCTGAAAACGATTTCATCGACACCAAGAACCGTTCCTTCGAAATCGTCGCGGAAATCGAATCACAGGGCAAAGCAACCAACGGGGTGATCGTCAGCCAAGGCGGTCGTTTTGGTGGATGGAGTTTGTACTTGAAAGAAGGCAAGCCGGTTTACACGTACAACTACCTCGGTTTGGAAAGCTATTCGGTGACATCGAAGGACGTTCTGCCTGTCGGCAAATCAACGCTCCAACTCGAATTCGCGTATGACGGTCAATCGGCCGATGGCCAACCCAAACTTGGTGCGGGAGGCACGGCCACGCTGAAGGTCAACGGCCAACCGGTTGGTTCAGGCAAGGTCGAGAAAACCCAGTTCGCGATTTGGTCGGCAGATGAAACCGCCAATGTCGGCCTCGATCGCGAGACCTCCGTGTCGCCTGACTACACCGAGGAATCAAGCAAATTCACGGGCAAGATCGACAAGGTCACCTTGACCGTGAAGTAGCTGGCAAGCAAGCACGTTCACCAACAGTGTCACAGGCTCCTGGTGGTCTGTCACAGCGAAGCAGGTCGGTAGGAATGATCGGGCATCATCATGTGAGTTGTACGTGGGAGCAACGACGCTTACCGAAACAGTCCAAATGCCGAAAGACTCCTGCCGACCTGCCTGAAAGTGAGGGTTGATCGTCGTGGATGAGGCGGCGAGTCCTTGGATTTGACGCCAGTTCAGGACTCGTCGCCTCGTCCACTACCCTAAGATCAAGTCATGACAGACCACGAGCCTGGGGTGGATCTCCGCCCCGAATTCATCCGAAAAACCATGCCTGAATCATTCGTCTTCGCTGCACGTCCAACCGACTCAGGCAGCTTCAAGCGTCGTGACTTCCTTGAGTTCGCTGGTCTGGTGGCCGCATCCTCTTGCCTGCCAAAAATCGCTGCCGCGGCTGATGCCGCCGGGGCAACCCCCGCAGACGAAATGGCGGTGGATGTCGTCATCGTTGGCGGTGGTCTTGGCGGTTGTGCTGCGGCGTTGGCAGCCACCCGGATGGGCAAGCGTGTGCTGATGACTGAGCCCACCGATTGGATTGGTGGACAACTCAGTCAACAAGGTGTGCCGCCCGATGAACACAGCCACATCGAAACACATGGTTGCACCGCCAGCTACCGAGAATTTCGCGAGAAGGTTCGCGACCATTACAGAAGACACTCCCCGCTCACCGAGGCCGCCCGACAGAACGCTCGCTTGAATCCTGGCAATGGAAGTGTCTCGCGGCTTTGTCATGAGCCTCGTGTTGCCGTCGCGGTCCTGGATGCCATGCTGGCGCCTGCAGTCAGCGCAGGCCGACTGACCGTGCTGCTCGATACCGAACCGATCCAAGCTGATGTCGATGGCGATCGCATTCGATCGCTCACCTTCCGCAACAGAGCGGGGACGGCGGTGACCGTGACGGCACCGATGTTCGTCGACGCCAGCGAACAAGGGGACGTGCTGCCACTGACCAACACCGAATATGTCACCGGCTTCGAATCTCGAGACCAAACCGGGGAACCACATGCCCCTGACCAAGCCGCCCCGAAAAACATCCAATCGTTCACGTGGTGCTTCGCGATCGATCACCTGGACGGAGAAGATCACACCATCGATCGGCCCCAACAATACGGATTCTGGAAAGAGCACACACCTGACTTAACGCCACCCTGGCCCGGCAAGTTGCTGTCGCTTCAGTATTCCAAGCCGAACACGCACAAGCCCCATGACCTCGCCTTTGTCCCGCCAAGCAACGGACAGCCACCAGCGAAAACACAAGCCCTGAACTTGTGGCTGTATCGCCGCATCCTGGACCCAGCCAACTTTGTCCCTGGCACCTACCCAAGCGGTGTGACCATCGTCAATTGGCCGCAGAATGATTACATGCTGGGGGATTTGATGACTGGCGATGAACAGGAAATCGCCAAGCATTTGGAAGGATCCCGGCAACTGAGTTTGTCGTTGCTGTACTGGCTGCAGACCGAAGCACCACGTCCTGACGGCGGAACGGGATGGAAGGGACTCCGCTTACGGAAGGACATCATGGGCACGGAGGATGGCCTGGCCAAGTATCCTTACATCCGTGAGTCGCGAAGAATCGAAGCCGAGTTCACCATTCTCGAACAACACATTTCACGTGCCGAGCGTGAGACGCTGGTGAAGAGCCCAACGGACAAAGTTCGGGCGGCATCCTTTCACGATTCGATCGGGGTTGGCTACTACCATCTCGATCTGCACCCCAGCACCGGTGGCGACAACTACATCGACTTCGCCAGTGTTCCGTTTCAAATTCCCCTGGGCGCATTGATCCCCAAGCGAATGAAGAACTTGATCGCTGGGTGCAAGAACATTGGCACCACTCATCTCAGCAACGGTTGCTACCGCCTGCACCCAGTCGAATGGAGCATCGGCGAAGCCGCGGGTGCCTTGGCCGCTCATTGTCTCGATCAACACGATCGACCAAGCGGAGTTCGGAACGATCCCCAGTCACTGGCCGAGTTCCAACGCCTCCTCACACGGCAAGGTTTTGAACTGGCGTGGCCGTCCTGACATCCAACGCCAACCCGATCAGGCCAACACGAAAACAGTGACGCGGAGTTCACTCCGAAGCAGGTCGGCAGGAACGATCAGGCAGAACCCGGTGAGCCATTTGGGCGTTGGCCCCGGTTGCACATGGGAGCAACAACGCTCCCCCAAACAGTTCAAATGCCGAAAGACTCCTGCCGACCTGCTTAAGTTGGCATGCCACACCTCATCGGTGTAAGTTGGGCAGCCCTGAAATTGCTCCGTTCCCCTTTCGAAGGAAGCCTCCATGTCGTTGGATCGCCGTCAATTTATCGCTCGTTCGGCATTGGGACTTGCTGCTCTCTCCGCTTCTGATGTCCGAGCTGACAAAGCATCCCCAAAGTCATTGCGGCTCGGGCTGGTCACTTACAACTGGGGCAAGGACTGGGATCTGCCAACCATCATCAAGAACTGCGAAACAACCCAATTCGCTGGCGTTGAATTGCGAAGCACCCATCAACATCAGGTTGAAATCACGCTCAACTCAAAGCAACGGGAGCATGTTCGCAAACAATTTGCGGATAGCAACGTGACGCTTGTGGGACTCGGCAGCGCATGTGAGTATCACGCGATTGACTCTGCGGAGCTCAACAAGAACATCGAAGAAACCAAGCAGTTCGTGAAGCTATGCAGTGACGTCGGTGGCAGCGGCGTTAAAGTTCGCCCCAATGGCTTGCCTGCCGGACGCCCTGTCGAAAAAACCCTGGAACAGATTGGGAGATCGCTCAATGAGGTCGGACGCTTCGCTGCCGAATACGGCGTCCAAATCCGAGTCGAAGTGCACGGCAAAGGCACGACGGAGATCGCTCACATGAAGACGATCATGGACATCGCTGATCACCCGAACGTGGCCGTTTGTTGGAACTGCAACCCACAGGACTTGCACGGGGAAGGTTTGGCGCACAACTACAACCTGCTAAAAGATCGGATGGGCACGATTCACATCCATGACCTCCGAAACAACCATTATCCGTGGGACGAACTATTCCCGATGCTCCTCGACACGGATGCCAAAAGTTTTACGGGATGGACCTTGATCGAAGAGGGAACTGTTCCCAAAGAACTCCTGCCCGCGATGAAAGAGAACCGAATTCGCTGGGAAGAACTCACCGGCTAAAAGACGGTGACGCCTTCGGCGTTATGAAAATCGGTTTAGATCGAACTCTCGGCCAAATGGCTGAATCGTTACCATTCGTCGTGCGACCTGGGGTGGGACGCTAGGCCGAGCATGACTGATTTGGGGTGGCCTGCCAGTTCGGCCCTGCCCCGGAAATCTCGCTGAACGCTCGTTTTCCGCTCCCTCCCCAACTGTGTTCAGGAGGGTGAAGTCGAGTTCGTAAGTGCTGGCAAAAGCAGCCCGACCTCCCCTGCGGCTATGCCACGCTGTGGCGACGAATCAGCACCCTGGCGGTCGGGTTACCGGGTCCAGATGATGCCGCCGGTGCCGGTGTGGAATCGGTTGCGGTCGTTGGCTTGCAGGTCGTAGTTGGCGTACAACGACAACGCTCCGTTGCGGTTGCCTTGCATGCCGACACCCAGCAGTGCCCAGTCGCGGCCCATGTCCAAACCGTTGGTTGCGAAACTTGATCCGCTTTGCGTTCCCGTCACACTCGTTGATGGGTCCAAGAATTCGTGCATCCATGACGCACGAGCGTTCGGTGTCCAGCCCCAACCCAGCGGACCGTGGAAGTGACGGCTGCCATAGAAGTTCGATCCGATCATGCTGCGAAGCGAATGGGCATCGACGTCGTCGATCGACGCGCCGCCGGATTCCACATGGTCGTCTTGATGTACCCAGACGTATTGCAGGGCAACATTGGGCTGGACCGTCACGCCACCGAGTGTGCGATTCCACCCTCGTTCCAGGTACGTGCCCGTTTGCACGCCGTCAAAGTTGCCGGTGATTCCACCGGTGCGAGACGTGTCGTAGTCATCGTAGTTTGCGTTGCCAGCCAGTGTGTAGTAGTTGCCTTCGTGGTCGTGGCGATGCAAGAACGCGCCGACCATGCCGCTGTTGACGTTGGCTTCCGAACCGGCATCGGTGTTGACGTTTTGATAGCCGTAGGCACCATAGAATCCAACCATCGTGTGAGCGTCGACGTGGCGGAACAGTCCTAACTGAGTCCCGCCGCCGCCGTAGTCGAATCCCGACACACCGGCGTGACCATCGGCGCTACCGCCGACGCCGTAGCCTTGCATCCATCCACCCCATCCGCCGCGTGTCAGTGGCAAGCTGTGGTTGTTGATTTGACGGGCGGCACCCGTTTGATAGCTGACCTGATCAACGGCTGGCTCTTCGTAACTGACCAAACGAATGGGTGCGTACTCACCGTCGGCGGTGCGGGGTGGAGGGGTCAGCGAGGCCAAGCCCATCGATCCGCCACCGCTGGTGTAGGTGCCCGCCATGTTGCGAACTTGACTGCTGAGCGATTGGAATTGGTAGCTCTGATTTTGGAACTGAGCCTGCGACGTGCTGCCGAGCAATTGCCCTGCTTCAAACGAGGCGAGAGCAAATATGAAGTCGATGGTAAAGTCACCTCCGAAACCAAAATGATCGTCCCATAAGAAGCTGTACATTCCGGGAGAAACCGTGTCAGGGCCTCCATGATCTAGCAGGTTACCACTTTCAGCAAACCAACTTTTACTCCAAAATTCACCTTCGCCATTCAGACGCGTGTAAAGCTCATCACCCGCATTGCTAACGTTGATGGCCGAGATTGACTCGCCTGCCCCCACGTTGACATCGACGATATCAAATTGGCCGTCGGCTTGCGTGATTCTGGTATTGGACGAGCTGATGATCGGGCCCGCTGCGTGTGCAGTGGTCACACACGCGATGAGAGCCCAGGTGGTTAAGTGCCGAAGCATGGTATTCTTCCTTTTTGAGTTTGATTGGTTGTTTGAGAATCTTCTTCCCTTCGACGGGGCTTACCAGACGTAGCTGACGGAGCCTGATCCGACGTGGAAGACTTGGTGATCGTTGAACTGTGCGTCGTCGTCGGCTCGCAGTTCCTAGCGGTCGCTCGGTCGAGCCGCGAAACCGCCAGCGGCGATCGCCCAGTCTCGACCCAGGTCCAAGCCGTTGGCCGTGGAGCCTGCCCCGCCCACGCCAGCGAACTGGGCATTGACGATGGCGCCCGTGTTGACGAAAAGAGCACCGCCAGCCCCAGCGTCTCCTCCGCCTCCTGCATAGCCATCGCCACCGTCACCGCCGTCGGCTCACCCCTCTTTCAGCGTCATGTTAGCGATCGTGACATCAGCCCCGGCACCATTGGAGCTTTCAATCGCGGCGCGCAGCGACCCGGCCCAGAATCATTGTGGTTGCTGACGTCAAAATCAGCGGCGTTGGCAGAAGGACTGGCGAAAATCGCCATCAACAACGCAAGACGTGCGGTTCGTTTTTTCATCACATGCAGCGGAATAAGCGTACACAGAGGCACGCCAAATCCCCCATCATCGCATTCATGCGATGTGCCCCTGGGTGATCTGCAACGTTTCAACAAGTCGCGATGGAAACCGCCGCCTTCACGGTTCCCAAGCACGCGACCGAGTGCCCCTCGTATGTCGTACATCGTCGCAAGCCGGCTCGTTCGATAATCGCCAGTGAACAAACGTCACAACTTGCCACTTGACGTATTTCCCAGCCGACCCGATTCTTTGCCGTCTAGCCTCAATGCGCTGGCATCTTATGCCTGCCGATGTTGAAAATAGACCTCTTCGTAGGGTTGGACGACGACGAAGCCATGGCCACGAAACAGAAGCTGCACGGATTCGCCGGAGACCGCTTTTTTGAGCAAGTTTCAGATCCCACGCGAAAGAATTCCTTCGCGTTCGAATTTGACATTTCCCGCATAGGCGACCATGGCGCCGAGCTTTGTCCAGACCTCACCGTTCAGGTTGATGTCGAGCATTCGTTCCGTTTCAAGTTCGAAGAGGCCCTGATCGAGATCACGATCACGGGTCTTTTCTATAAACGACTGCAACGAATAACGGTTCCCAGATTCATGCCACCCACCCAAGCCGCCGCACTCATCTGCTCTTTCCTCCCAAGCACTCATTTCGCCAGCATCAACGTGGCTCCTTTCAGCAGACCGATCTGCTCGACGTGGGCAGTCACCGGAGCACCCGTTTCCTGGTTCTCGAACAGAATGTGAACGTGAGTGGAGGTGGCTGGGTGTGTGAGCTTTCCGACGGCGTCTTTCGCGTAAACGCCGATCAGTTTTCCGCGAACCTTCGGCAAGGTGCTCTCGAAAGGTCGTTCACTTTGGGGCAGATCAATCTTTTGCATCCGCGCGTGAATCGGACAGGCCCCGTGAATCACATGCAACCTGACGTCGCTAAACTCTCCTACAACACTGAACATGAATGGCTTGTCAGTGTTCATGCCTGCCGCGGATGCCGCATCACTAATGAACTGGTCAAAGTCATCGGGGCCTATTGCCGTGGCCGTTTCGTGACTGGTCCATGATGCCACGTAGGATCCAACGAGCATCGTCGCTTGCTGAGCGTCCGAGTTTTCAAGTGGCTTCATTTGACCATCGGAATCGACCCCGGTGATCGTGACCTTTCCATCGTCGATCGTCACTTCGCCTTCGAGACCCTGCAGCGCCCCAACTCCAAAGAAATGGGGCCGCTTCACAAGATCACTCAGTTGGACACGCCCCTGATCTTGGTGCTTGCCGATCGCCTCGTGCATTTTTCCGTATTGAACGATGGATCCATCCTGCGGCGTCTCAGCACGCGATTGAGTCTCGCCCATATTAAATATCGCTATGGTGAAAACGGAGACGATTAAGAAATGAACGTTGCTTCGCATGGTCTGCTCTTTCCTGTTTTCGGTGTGTTTGGCTGCTCACTCTTCATACGCAATGTCCCACATGCAATTCTCACGCAATTCTCACGCCATTCGCATTTGTCACGCGATTCGCACCGTCAGCCAGCCAGTGACACACCGCTGCGCCGATTCGCACAGTGGGAGCGTCTGATTTGCACACTCGAGATTCAATGGGTCAAACCTCTTTCGGGGAGTTGCCCGGCGAGGATGGGCATGTCCTTGGTCGTCCGCGAGTTCGCATTGACGATTCGAGATCCAGTCACCGTGCGCTGGGTTCGATCCAGCCGTCGTCCCCCAGCGGCGCCCTACGCTGAACGCTGTGCGAACTGCCTAGTGGTCTGTCAGGACTTGTTTTTAGGGTAGTGGACGAGGCCACGAGTCCTGAACTGGCGTCAAATCCAAGGACTCGTGGCCTCGTCCACTACGATCAACCCTAACTTTTAACTTTGACGGACCACGAGATCAACAAGCCGGTGAGCGAGGGACCGCATCGCCTCTCCCACGAAGGCCCCGTCCGGGGCCGGGGTGTCTTCATGACAGGGCATCTCAAGAGGACTTTTTGATGATGCCTTTTTTCTTCGTCGCGGCTTTGGCAGTCTTCTTTTTGGCGGCCTTCTTCTTGGCTGTTTTCTTTTTCGCAGCCTTCTTCGCTGTCTTCTTCTTCGCGGCCTTCTTCTTTTTCTTCTTCTTGGTCGGGCCCTTGGCAGCGCGTTCCGCCAACAGATCCAAGACTCCTTCGAACGTCATCTCTTGCGGGTCCGTCCCGCGTGGGATCGACGCATTGGTTTCGCCATCGGTCGCGTAGGGACCAAAGCGACCTTCCAAAATCTTGATCTCGTTTTCCGTGATCGGGCTTGGCTTTTCGAATTTTTTGATCGGTTCCTTGGGTGCCGCACGCCCACGGGTCTTGGGTTGCTTGAGCAACTCAATCGCTTCCTCAAATGTCACGTCCAAGGGTGACTTCTCAGCCGGCAAGGAACGGGTCTCCTTGCCACATTTCACATACGGCCCGTAGCGTCCATCGTGAGCCTGGATCGGCTCCTTCATTTCGGGATGCTCGCCCAAGTCACGCGGCAACGAAAGCAGTTTGCAAGCCATCGCCAGATCGACGTCTTCGACCGCGATCGTTTTCAGAATCGATGCGTTCTTCTTTTCTTCATCGTCCTTCTCACCCATTTGAACATAGGGGCCAAAGCGACCGGCCTTGATGTAAATCGGCTTGCCGGTGTCCGGGTGCGTGCCCAAAGGCTCGTCTTCCCGAGCGGCGTCCTCGAACAACTCCATCGCTCGAGCGAGTGTCATCTCATCGGGCGCCATGCCTTCCAAGATCGGAGCTTTGCGTTCGCCTTGCTCCAAAAAGGGTCCGTACTTCCCAACTCGCACGAACACCTCTTCACGGTTCTCGCCCTCGGTTGGAATCCCCAGTGAAAACTTTGCCGTCACTCGAGGATCGATCTCTTCGATCTTGCTTTCCAATCGGGGCTTCAACCCGATCGCAGCTTTTTGACCGACGACCGGTTCGTTGTCATCGCCAAAGTAGAAACGTTTCAAATACTCAAGCGACTCGGCTTCTTGCCGACTGATCGTGTCCAGAAAATCCTCCATCTGAGCCGTGAAGTCGTAGTCAACGAGCGGCTCGAAGTGGGTTTCCATCAAACGAATGACACTGAACGCCGTCCAACTGGGGACCAACGCGTTGCCCTTTTTGTACACGTAATCGCGACGCTGGATCGTGTCGATGATCGACGCGTAGGTACTGGGTCGACCAATTCCCTTTTCTTCCAGCGTGCGAGTCAACGACGCTTCGCTGAAACGCGAGGGTGGCTGAGTCGTGTGACTCTTGGGATCCAACGTCGCGACAGACAAACCATCGTTTTCATTGACCGCGGGCAGCAAGCGTTCCTTGTCAGCCAACTCGGCCTCGGGATCATCGCTGCCTTCGACATAGGCTCGCAAGAAACCTTCGAACAGAATGCTCGTGCCACTGGCGGTGAACGTGGTTCCACCACCTTCGATCGTGACACCGATGCGTTGCTTTTTCGCGTCGGCCATTTGGCAGGCAACGGTTCGTTTCCAAATCAGTTCGAACAATCGAAACTGATCGCGATCCAGTTCGTTCTGCACGGCGGCAGGAACACGGAACGGCGTCCCGGCGGGTCGAATGGCTTCGTGAGCCTCTTGCGCGTTTTTAACTTTGCCTTTGTAGACTCGCACCGTTTCGTGCAAGAATTTCTCGCCATACTCACTGCGAACCAAATCACGCGCCGCGTTGATGGCTTCCTTCGACAGTGTGGTCGAGTCAGTACGCATGTAGGTGATGTAACCGTTCTCGTACAATCGCTGGGCCGCTTGCATGCAGCGGCGTGCGGTGAAGCCCAGTTTCCGGTTGGCTTCTTGTTGCAGCGTGCTGGTCGTGAACGGTGCTTTGGGTCGTTCAGCAAACGGTTTGACTTCGACCTTGGCGACTCGAAAACTTTCCTGCTGGAGTTTCTGCTTCAATTCGTTGGCCTGCTGCTCATCCATTTGCAACATTTGCGGATTGATCAGCTTCCCATTGGTCGAATCAAAATCTTTCCCGCTGGGGATTTTCCGGCCCTCCACGGTCGCCAACATCGCGGGCAGCGAGTCACCGTTCTCGGTCGTGAAAATCGCTTCCAAATCCCAGTAGGTCGCATCGTTGAACGCGATCCGTTCCCGCTCACGTTGGACGATCAACCGGACCGCGACGCTCTGAACGCGTCCGGCCGACAAACCACGGCCGACTTTTTTCCACAGCAACTGCGAAACGTCGTAACCGTACAAACGGTCCAGAATCCGGCGTGTTTCTTGGGCTCGGACCAAACCATCGTCAATCTCGCGAGGGTCTTCCAGCGCGTGCTGGATCGCCTCCTTCGTGATTTCGTGGAAGACCAAACGGTGAACAGGCACCTTGGGCTTGAGCAATTCGAAGAGGTGCCAGCTGATCGCCTCTCCCTCACGGTCTTCATCCGTCGCGAGATACAGGCTGTCTGCATCCTTGAGCGCGGCCTTCAATTTGTCGACTTGTTTCTTCTTGTCCGCCGGCACGATGTAGACCGGCTCAAAGTCTTTTTCGACGTTCACCCCCAGATAGGCCCACGGTTCTTTCTTGAACTTTTTGGGGATGTCCTTGGCTCCGCCAGGCAAATCGCGAACGTGCCCGACGCTGGCTTCGACCTGGTAACCACTTCCCAAAAACTTCGAGATCGTCCGGGCTTTCGCGGGCGATTCGACGATCACCAAACTTTTGCTGGTCGATTTGGCCATGAGCAAGAACGAACCGATTCAAGGTGGAAAGAGGGGGGTTTCGGATGTGCGTGACTCGGGTTTGTCGCTCAAACCCGTCGCCTCGTCAACACGTCAAGTGGAGGACCGGGTCCGATCCAAGTGCGTTTTCAAGAACGTTTTCAGCTTGCGACTGCGTGCATGATCCACGTCGGTCAAATGAAATGTCAGGGTCACTCGCTCGGCATCACTGAGGTCCAACGTGCCAGTGTCGGAACGAGATTGGAGCACGTCCAATGCCAACAATTGCTCCAAATCAATCGCGGACTGAGGCCCCCTCAATTTCAACCGAACACAATCGCTGACCTTGGTTTCAAGCTCTGCCCAATGCGGCAACGGAGTTTCTTCCTCGCCCGATTCTAACCGAACGGAGACACGGTCCGGGGCAGGGTACTCCACCGCACCTTCGCCCGCGACATTCGACAACATGTCCAGCAACGCTTCCACCAATTCCAGCGGCCACTGAGGTGGAGTGTTCTCGGGGAACCCCTTCGGCAACGTGTGCCAACGACGCCCCAACACGCGCCACGGTTGCATCGAATCCGCCGGCTCGTCGCCGTTGGAATCGGATTCCGAAACCATTTCGGCAACCGGAATCTGCGTCTCAGAATCGACTCGCAGAACGGGCGCAGGCTTCGCAACGATTGTCGGCGTCGGCAAATTCCCCGTGTTCGTTTCCGCCACTCGACCGTTGACCGTCGGCTGCCAATCCAAGATTTCTCGCGGCTCAGCGGTACGCGTTCCCGAGATCGCATCGGCCAAGAACGGCGCGGTCGAAGACACCCATTCGTCCGCTTCACAGTTGGCAGGATCCGCCTTCGCCGCCAAGCCTTCCGGCGTTCCCGCAAACACGACTTGCCCACCGTGGACGCCTGCCCCGGGCCCAATGTCGATCAACCAATCGCAACACTTGATCACGTCCAAATTGTGCTCAATCACGATCACCGAATTCCCCAATTCGACCAACCGCTGCATCACGACCAACAACTTCTCAATGTCACCGAAGTGCAAACCGGTCGTCGGTTCGTCCAACAGATAAATCGTGTGCCCCGTTGCAGGACGAGCCAACTCCGCCGCCAATTTCACTCGCTGAGCTTCTCCACCCGAGAGAGTCGGGGCGGACTGGCCCAGCGTGACGTATTCCAATCCAACATCACAAAGTGTCTGAATGACACGTGCGATCCGGGAATGCGATGAGAACAACTCGACCGCTTCACCACACGGCATTTCCAGAACATCGGCAATCGACTGGCCATGCAGTTTGACTTCCAGCACGTCGTCGTTGTAACGCCGGGCGCCACAATCTTCGCAGGGCACCCAAACGTCAGGCAAGAAATGCATTTCAATCTTGCGTTGGCCGCTGCCTTCACAAGATTCGCAGCGTCCCCCCGAGACATTGAAACTGAATGTCCGGGGTGTGAAACGCCGCTCGCGTGCAGCGGGGATCTCCGCAAACACAGCCCGAATCAGATCAAACACACCGGTGTAGGTCGCCGGGTTGCTGCTCGGGGAATTCCCCAGCGGAGACTGGTCGACTTGAATGACTTTGTTGACGTAACGCAAACCATCGATGCCATCATGCTGCCCCGGTTTGACCTTGGCCCGGTGCAATCGTCTCGCCAAAACAGGGTAAACGATGTCATTGATCAGCGAGCTTTTCCCGCTGCCGCTGGGGCCCGTGATCGCAGTCAAAACTCCCAACGGAATGTCAACGTCCACGTCCTGCAAGTTGTTCTCACGCGCCCCTTTGATCGACAGGTATTCGACCATCGGCTTGCCCGATTCAGAAATCACCGGGCGGCGAACCGCAGGCAACTCTATTTGCTTTTCGCCGAGCAAGTACGGCGCGGTGACGGACTGGCTGGCAGGTTCGACCGCATCGGGCTTGCCTTGGGCCACCACCCGACCACCGTGCCGACCGGCCCGAGGCCCGAAGTCGCACAGGTAATCGCTTCCAGAAATCACATCGTAATCGTGCTCGACCACCAACAACGTGTTGCCTTGGTCTCGCAATCGATGCAGCGCCGCCAGCAATCGCCGGTTGTCTCGTGGGTGCAAACCAATGGTCGGCTCATCCAGCACATACAAAACGCCACACAAACCACTGCCAAGCTGTGACGCCAAACGAATTCGTTGAGCCTCGCCACCCGAAAGTGTCGGTGCACCACGGTGCAGAGTCAGGTAGTCCAGTCCCACGTCTCGCAAGAACCGGACGCGAGATTGAACTTCGCGAATCAGCTCGCCTGCGATCTTCCATTCGCGGCGATCGAGGTCCCACGAATCGATCTCTCGTGACAATCGATCCAGCGGCATGTGCACCAAGTCGCCAATCGTGAAGTCCCGGAATCGAACCGCCGCGGAATCATCCCGCAGACGCGAACCATCGCAGACCGAGCAGTCGATTTCAGCCACAAAGGCCTCCAACCGCATCCGCAATCCCGGCGTCAAACGCGAGGCTTCTTCCAGAGCCGGGTAAAACCCTTTGAACTGGAACCGGAACAGGACATTGCCTTCCCCAAAGTGATCACGAACCTCTTCGACGCGTTCTTTTTCGGCGGACGCGTTGTCATCGGTCGTGTCGCCATGCCGGACCTCGACCCACCGCGGCCCCAAACCATGAAACAGAATCCGTCGCTGCGACACGGTCAACGAATCGATCGGTTGATGAATCGGAATGCCCGTTGTTCGCGAAAGGGCTCGCAACATCCAGCGACTGACCGCATGATCGACGGACGGCCAAAGCAACGCTGCCCCATCGGCCAATGTCGTTTGAGGCGTCCCCATCAAAGCCGCGGGATTGGTCCCCGTTTGGGTTCCCAAACCTTCGCAACCAGGGCACCAACCGATGCCGGAGTTGAACGAAAAATGGTGCGGGGTCAACTGCGAGAACGACCGACCGCAGGATTCACAAACCAAGTGCTGACTGTGCCGAAGCACATGCCAATCGCGTTCGGGTTGATCCGAATCGGCGATCGCCACGTCCATCACGCCAACGCCCAACGACAACGCTTGCTCCACACTGTCACTGATCCGGGATTGTTCCTCTGGAGTGATCTTGATTCGGTCGACGACGATCTGCACCAGATGGACCCGCCGCGGGTCGAGTGCTTTCGCGTCATCCAGTTCAACCGTCTCGCCATCGATGCGGACGCGGGAGTACCCCATCGCACGATAGCTCTGCCAAGTCGTCAGCGAAGCTTCGCCAGACTGCACCTCGATCGGCGCGAGCAACAAAGCTCGCGTGCCCTTTGGCAATCCCATCACCTTGTCGATGATTTGATCGGGCGTTTGCGTTCCCACGGGCACCGAACAGTCCGGGCAGTGCATCGTGCCGAGTTTGCTGTACAAAATCCGCAAGTAGTCATAGACCTCGGTGACCGTTCCGACGGTACTGCGTGGAGAATGACCGAGGTTCTTTTGCTCCAGCGCCACCGCGGGTGACAGCCCTTCGATGCGTTCCGCTTTGGGCTTTTGCACCTGCCCAATGAACTGCCGCGCGTAACTGGACAACGACTCGACATACCGCCGCTGGCCCTCGGCGTAAATCGTGTCCATCGCCAGCGAACTTTTGCCGCTGCCACTGGGACCACAGAAGACTGTCATCGCGTCACGTGGAATCGCCAAATCGACGGATTTCAAGTTGTGTTCACATGCACCTTCGACCACCACATGGGTCCGAGACTTGGCCGGCGGAGCAACGATGTCACGGATCGCTTGGCCGCGTTTTTTGGCTTGGCGGCGTTTGATTCCCAACACCTCGGCCAGCGCCGCACCGGTGTAGCTGTCATCCACTTTGGCGACTTCTGTCGGCCGACCTTCGCCGACCACCCGACCGCCACCGGCACCACCTTCGACGCCGATGTCGATCACCCAGTCCGCTGTTTTGATCACGTCCAAGTTGTGCTCAACGATCACGATCGTGTTGCCGCGATCGGCCAATCGATTGATCACCCCCAACAACAAATCAATGTCGGCAAAATGCAACCCCGTCGTCGGTTCATCCAGCACGTACAGCGTGCGGCCCGTGTCCCTTCGGCTCAATTCTCGCGAAAGTTTGATTCGCTGGGCTTCGCCGCCGGACAAGGTCGGTGAAGGTTGACCGAGCTTCAAATACTCCAACCCCACATCGACCAACGTCTGCAACTTCTCGGCGATCTTGGGAATGTTCTGGAACAAATCCAAGGCTTCCGAGATGTCCATGTTCAGAACGTCGGCGATCGACTTGCCCTTGAACTGAACCGACAACGTTTCTCGGTTGTACCGATACCCTTGGCAAACCGGGCACGTCACCCAGATGTCCGCCAAGAAGTCCATTTCCAATTTGGTCGCACCGTTGCCATCGCAAGCGGCACAACGACCTCCGTCCACGTTGAAACTGAATCGACCGACCGTGTACCCACGAGCCTTCGCTTCAGGCAATTTCGCAAACAGATTGCGAATCTCGTCGAAGACCTTCACATACGTCGCGGGATTGCTGCGAGGCGTCCGGCCAATCGGTGACTGATCGATCGCGATCGTTTTGTCGAGATGCTCCAGGCCTTCGATGGAATCGTGGTCGCCAACATCCGCTTCGGCACCATTGAGCGCATTGCGAAGCGCGGGTTCGACGATCCCGCCAATCAGCGAACTCTTGCCGCTGCCCGAGACCCCGGTGACGCAAGTCACCACGCCCAGCGGAATGGAGACGTCGATGTCTTTCAGGTTGTGAAAACGCGCCCCGCGAATCGTCAGCTGTTTTGCGGGATCAACCGGTCGCAGCTTTTCTCTCGGCGTGATCGCGCGAGCCCCCGACAAGAACGCTCCCGTGACGCTTTCCTGGGATCGACACAGGTCCTCCATCGAACCGGCCGCCACGATGTGACCACCTTTGACACCGGGACCAGGCCCAAAGTCCACGATCGTGTCCGCCGCTCGCATCGTGTCTTCGTCGTGCTCGACCACGATCAACGTGTTGCCCGCATCTCGCAAACGAGTCAACGTTGTGATCAAACGGTCGTTGTCACGCGGGTGCAAACCAATCGACGGCTCGTCCAAGATGTAAAGCACACCCGACAACCCCGAACCGATCTGGCCGGCAAGTCGAATCCGCTGGGACTCACCGCCGGACAACGTCGGCGCGGTCCGGCCCAGCGTCAGGTATTCCAAGCCCACGCCGAGCAAAAACCCAATCCGCCCGCGAATTTCTTTGAGAGCCTCGCCGGCGATTTGGGCGTTGGTCTTTGAAAGCGGGATGTCACTGAAGAACTCCATCAGCGAATCGATGGAAAGCTCACACAAATCGGGAAGCGATTGGCTCTTCGAGCCGGCAAAGTCCTCCGAGCCTGTCGAGAGACGGACCGCGCACGCCTGATCGTTCAGCCGTTTGCCATGGCAATCCGGACAATCCATCGTGTTCATGTACTTTTCGAACTGACGCAACTGCATTTTGTTGCGGCTGGTTCGATAGCGATCAAGCAACTCGGGAATGAAACCCTCGAAGTTGCCGACATACTTTTTGGCTTGGCGTCCGCCTCGCCAAGTGAACTGCATCGAGTCGTCGGCGCCCCACAACCAAATGTGGCGAGCGATCTCTGGCAGTTTGTCCCAGCGAGTTTCCAGCATCGTGCCGGGTTCGAGCTCCAGTTCGGCGTCCATCGCATCGGCAACACCGCGATAGATATGACGTCGGTAGCGCCCCAGGTCGCCCCATTTGCCGAGCAATGCGATCGCACCTTTGCGAATCGACAGCGACTCGTCGGGGATCAACAACTCGGGCACAAACGTGTACAGCCGGCCGATTCCATCGCAGGACGTGCACATCCCTTGCGGGCTGTTGAAACTGAACAGCTGCGGCGTCGGCGGCCGGAAACTTCGTCCGCAATTGCCGCACGAATACTTCGAAGAGAACAGTTGGTCGTGACGGACCGGAGGCACGTCCTCCCCGTTGGGCGGCCCGACCGAAGTGATCAAGGACGACTCGCCCAGTTTCAGCGCCAACTCCACCGCTTCGACCAATCGTGGCCGGTCAATTTGCCCCGCGACAATGCGATCAATCACGACTTCCACATCGTGACGCCGGGTTCGATCCAGCGGCGGTGGATCGCTCAGCCGAAACGTTTCCCCGTCGACACGAGCGCGATTGAACCCTTGTTTGCGAAGGTCTTCGAACAGGTCGCGGAATTCACCTTTTTGACCGCGAACCAACGGCGCCATCACCCACAGCGTTCCGTCTTCGATCGCAGCTTCCGTTCCAGACTCCTCGGACGATTGGTCGTCCTGCCAACCATCGGCGGCCAACTGCACCAATCGATTGACGATGACATCGGTCGTTTGCGCCGCGATTTCGACATCACAGGCTGGGCAGTGCCCGGTGCCAACGCGAGCGTACAGCACTCGCAGGAAATCGTAGATCTCCGTGATCGTGCCAACCGTACTGCGAGGGTTGTTGCCCGTCGACTTTTGGCTGATCGAAATCGAGGGACTCAGCCCGGTCACCAAATCGACGTCGGGCTTGGGCATCTGGCCCATGAATTGCCGAGCCGAATTGCTCAGGCTCTCGACATACCGGCGTTGACCTTCGGCGTACAGCGTGTCAAACGCGAGCGAGCTCTTCCCACTTCCCGAAACACCCGAGAAACATATCAGCTCACCTCGCGTGAGCGTCAAATCGACGTCGCGCAAGTTGTGTTCGCGAGCGCCTTTGACGATGATTTCCCGTTGCAACTTGTCCACTCATTGGGTCGGCGTTTGATACATCCATTCAGTCAGACGCATCTTCGAGAAAGTCAGTTCAGTTCGTCGGTGCGGTCAGCGGGCCCGCACAAATGGCGTTGCAAGTAGCTGGCTCGCTGGACGTTCCGGTCGCTGGTCGTCAACACTCGCCCGTGCAGCTTTTGCAAGTGAGCCGGCTGGGTGTGGATGAACAGCTTGTTGATCGTTGCCAATTGCACGTCGTCGATCAGCCCCAGGTTCACGCCCATCCGAACCTTGGACAAGTAGTGCATGGTTTCTTCGCTGCTGATTTTGCGGGCCGTGCTGAGAATCCCCAGCGCCCGGCTGACGTCGTCATGCAGGTCTTGCTGGCCCTTGTCGATCAGGAATTCGCGAGCCTTGCGTTCGTAATCGATGATCCGTGGAACCACCTCTTGGCCAACCATTTCCAACAATTCTTGTTCGGTGTGCCCGAGCGTCACCTGGTTGCTGACCTGGTAAAAATCGCCGGTGTACTGCGACCCTTCGCCGTACAGACCACGGACCGTGACGTTGATCCGCTGCATGCTGCGGAACACCTTTTCGATCTGCTGAGTGATCACCAAACCGGGCAAGTGCAGCATCACACTGACCCGCAGCCCCGTGCCAACATTGGTTGGACAAGCCGTCAGGTAGCCGAATTTGCTGTGGAATGCGTACAGCACCTCCCCTTCAATCGCATCGTCGATTCGATCAATTTGTTCCCAGGCACTGAGCAAATCCAAACCGCTGTGCATCACCTGGATGCGCAAGTGGTCCTCCTCGTTGATCATCACCGAGTATTGTTCGCTGGGATCGATCGCGACGGCACGACTGCCTTCGGAATCCGCGATTTCTCGGCTGATGAGCTGGCGTTCGACCAAGAACTGGCGGTCCACTTCACTCAGTGTCGCGATGTCGACGTAAGGGATCTCGTCCCATTCAGGCAGATTTTCCAGCCGGGAACGAACCTGGCGTTCGATTTTTTCGCGGTCCTCGGGACTGCATTTTCGAATGAAGGGGAATCCCGCCAAATTGCGGGCCAAACGGATGCGGCTGCTGATCACAATGTCGGATTCGGGGCCCGTGCCACGCAACCATTCACCGCTTTTTTGGACCAACACCGACAGGTCGGTGGCTTCTTTCATATCGCGTTTCCTCGACGTTTGGGCTCGCCTTGGATCGCGTTGATTTGATCTCGCAATTCGGACGCTCGTTCGTATTCTTCCCGGTCCACCGCGGCTTCCATTTCTTTTCGCAACCGGATCAAGTCCGCTTGTGAATCGGCTGTGGCAGCCGCTCGGGTGGGCCGTTTTCCGGTGTGTTCCAATGAGTCGTGAATATTCAGCAACAAAGGTTTGAGGTCGGCTTCGAAGAAGTCATAGTCCAGGGGGCAACCCAACCGTCCTGAATTACGGAATTCAAAGAAGGTGATCCCACAAACGGGGCACTCTTTTTGATCCAACTTCCGCAATTCTTCCTTGGTCTGGCCCAATTGCAACTGCTTGGCCAACGCCCCTGCGACGCTGGAAACCGGCGTTGGTTCGCCCTTTTGCAACACGTTCCGAGCGTGCTGCTCGCACAAATGCAGCACTTGCGGCCCATCGGGTTCGGTCAATTCGGTGATGTGAAAAGTCGCCGGTTTATCGCAGTACTGGCATTTCATGAGAGTCTCGCAGGATGGCTCGCTAAATTCGTGACACAGGTTCCGTGGCACGATGCGGAATTCGCGGTCCGAAGCGAACTTCGCGGCACGATTGCTGTCATGGTCGGCATCACGGCTCCGTGATGACCGCCCGAGGAGGCGGACTCGTTCACGCCTTGGAATTCTATCGCTGGCCAACCCGGTTTCCAAGCCCGCCGTCGCACTTCACACTATCGCAACGCCCCAACGTGCCGAAACTTCATGACTGGAAACCTCATGCACCAACCGCCGCTTTCGTCGTTCGAATCGCTGGCCCGTCGGTTCGACTTTGTCCCCGTCTACCGACGCCTGCTGTCTGATACGTTGACCCCCGTCACGGCGTTCATGCACCTGGACGATGGCGGCCCTGCTTTTCTGATCGAAAGCGTGATCGGAGGCGAAAAGGTGGGGCGTTTCAGCTTTTTGGGCTCCCGACCCCTGGCCCGATTCACCGCCAAAGGCAACACGGTTCGGCAGACAAACATGTCCACCGGCGAAGTCGTTGAATCCCAGTGCGACGATCCCCTGGACGCGTTTCGCCAACGCTTCCAAGACCGCACCGCGACCCTGGATGGACTGCCGCCGTTCATCGGAGGAGCCATCGGCTACGCGGGCTATGACGTTGTCCGCTATGTCGAGAATTTGCCGGACACCACCGAAGATGACCGCGAACTTCCCGATCTGAACTTCGCTTTTTATCACACCCTGTGCGTGTTCGATCACGTCGACAAGACCATCACGGTGGTCTCCCTGGCCGATTGCCGCGGCATCGACGAAGAATCGGACTCCGCGACCATCGCCGCCGCCCGGCAATCCGCCGCCGCAGAAGTCGACCAAACGATCAAGCGTCTGATGACCAGCCCACCGGATCTTCGCGTGGACGAAATCATCGAAGAAGACCAACGCCAACCACTTCCGGTCGAGTCCAACTTCACCCGGGAATCCTTCTGTGACGCGGTCCGCCACTGCGTTGAATACATCCGCGCCGGCGATATCTTCCAGGTCGTTCCCAGCCAACGTCTGACCGTCAAAAGCGATGTCGATCCCTTCGCCGTCTACCGTTCGCTGCGTGTCGTCAATCCGTCGCCGTTCATGTTCTTTGTCCGCAATCCCGAATGTGTCTTGGTCGGTTGCTCGCCCGAGATCATGTGCCGAGTCAAAGACCGCGAGGTCACGGTGCGTCCGCTCGCGGGCACCCGCCCTCGCGGCGCGACCGAAAAAGAGGACAAAGCCCTCGAACAAGAATTGCTGGCCGACCCCAAGGAGCGTGCTGAACACGTGATGCTGGTCGACCTGGGTCGCAACGACATCGGCCGGATCGCCGAGTTCGGCACCGTGGACCTGACCGAGATCATGGTCATCGAGCGTTACAGCCACGTGATGCATATCAGCAGCGAAGTGCGAGGCAAATTGCGGGAAGGCCTGGACGCGTTTGACGCTTTGAAATCATGCTTGCCCGCGGGAACCGTTTCGGGTGCCCCCAAAGTCCGGGCGATGCAGGTCATCGACGAGATCGAACCGCATCGTCGCGGCCCGTATGGGGGCGCGGTCGGCTACATCGACTACCGAGGCAACATGGACACCTGCTTGGCGCTCCGCACGATCGTGCACCAAAACGGGGCGTATCACGTGCAAGCCGGTTGCGGAGTCGTCGCCGACAGCAACCCCGACTCAGAATACGAAGAAACCCTCAACAAGGCCCGCGCCCTGATCGCCGCCATCGAGTGGACCATCGCCCGAGAAGCCCGCAACGCCTGAACCACCTTCCGCGGCATCGGCTTTTAGCGAGTGTTGATCGCAAGAGCGTTCCCACGCCCCAAGTCTGGACAAATGACAATACGTGCGTTTGCGGCGACCGATCCATTGCTCCAGCGGTTCGGTCAGAACTGCCAAGTGAGATTACAATCGCCTCACGCATTGCCTGATATCGGCCTGCGGCGGCAACATTCAACTCACCGAAGGAAACGGCATTGATCCACAAATTGCTAGTCGGGTTCGTCTCATCAACGCTCATCGCCTTCTGCGGATGCAGCGAGTCACCGACACCGAACTCTTCGGTCTCCCCGGTCGTCAACGTTGAAGACGACGACTCAGAAATGAATGCGGCGATCGCCAAGGCACAGGAAACGCTTTCGTTCTTTGAGAACAACTGGAAGACGATGGGTAGCGATGCCTACAATCTCAAATTCGCAATGCCAACGTCAGATGGCGAATTGGAACACATCTGGTTCACTCCCATCAAAATCGAAGGCGATGAGATTACCGGCGAGTGTGCAAATGACCCAGAGAACATTCCAAACCTGAAGCTTGGCGATGTCCGCACGGTTACTCGTAGCGATATCACCGATTGGATGATGATCGTCGGCCAAAAGTGCTACGGAGGCTACACGATCCGAGTCCTTTCAGAGCGAGAACCTGACGTCGCTCCACCACTCGAGTTCGTTGACCCGCCAACGAACTAGGCTTGGCCCAAAGAGGAGCCTCCCAAAAGACGAGGCAACAATACACGCTGGCCAAATCGTTCTCTGCGACACCCTTCGGGGTCGGCGTTCGCGAGTGACTGCTGACCGTAGGTGCGCTATCGCGACCCACGGCTACCATCTGTGATCCCGTCGGGATCTTTTGCGCAGACCACAGCTGCCGGCAGGTCGATCGTGTCATGAGTTTTTCACTCACTTCCTTTGCTCACCCCACAAAAACGCCATCCCGGAGGGATGAAAGAAAGTAGCCGGGGGTTTGAGCGACAGCGAACACCCCCGGATTTCAAACGCGACCATTCATTCGACCCCGAAGGGTGTCGCAGACTGGTCGCCCGCGTAGGTTTTCATCCCGGTAGGGATGGCAGAAAGTAGCCGTCGGTAAGCGATAGCGCCACCGACGGACATGTAAACCCACGTCTCCACTCTCCATCCCTCCGTGGCCTCGGCCACGGAGGGATGGAGAGTGTGTTATTGGGGCTCGAATTCCGGGGGTGCACTGCTACGCAGCACCCCCCGGCTACCATCTGTGATCCCGCCGGGATCCTCGTGGGGAACCACCAAGATGGATCATCCAGCCAGCATCAACGCAGACTCACTTCTTGCGGACTTCGATGATGTACTTCAACAGATCGTTGAACTCTTTGCGGTTCTTCATCTGCCGCATCAAGTTCTCAGGCATCAAAGACACCTCCGACTCGATCACATCCTCGACATCGTCCTGCGCAATCGTGATGGGTTCCGGTTGAGCGAGATTCCGCAACACGATCTCGTCGTCGTTTTCACTCACACGAATGCCAGTGAAGATCTGACCATCCACGGTCAGCACGCTCACCTGCGCGTAGTCCTTGTCGATCAACTTGGACGGGCGGAGCAGGGCATCGACCAGTTCTTCATTCGTGCGTTTGGTCGTTGCCTTTTCCAAGTCCGGTCCCATTCGCACGGTGCCCGCGGGTGGCGAGTGACACGCGAAGCAGGCTGCAGACGATTCGTGGAACAACCGTTTGCCGCGTTGAAAATTCCCCTTCGCCAAGGCAACCTGCGCCAGCTTGGAAGGTGAAGCGGTGAGGAGCTGCTGTTCCAGTTCCTCGTTGGAGAACACCTCCGCCTCGGGTGCGGCGTTCTCATCCATCAGATCCTTCTCCAGCGGATGAACACGGAGAATTTCTTCGGGTTTGTAGAACGTCGTCCGGTCTTTGGTTTCTTCCCGAACACGCGTGACGGACTGCCGACTGACGACCGAGGATTCATTCCCCCAAGTGTTCCGCACGAAGGTCAGAACCGCGGCCATTTCATCGTCCTTCAACAAAGATCGGAACGCGGTCATGGGCGGCACGCCTCGGGCAGGGTCGTAAGTCTTCCCGGCCACGGTCATTTTGCCCCACACGCCATGCAGGGCCATCTTGATCAGCCGATCCTCGCTCCCGTTGACCCAGGGGCTGCCGACCAATGGCGGGTAGACATTGGGCGTTCCCTTGCCGTGAGTCATGTGACAGGTCGCACAGTGCGATTCACGCTGATAGATCGTCGCGCCCAACTCGTACGTCTTGCGGTCTGCCGGGCTGAGGTGCTTGGGTGGATCGTACTTCACGAATTCAAGTTCCGCAGGCGCGGCAAACTCGCTTCCACCGGTCGTATCAACCTTTTCCCAAAAGTGCCGAACCGTCTTGGCTGCGACCACAGCGTGGCGGACATCGGACTCCAACAATTGGTTCAGCAAAGCCTGGTTCTTGACCCCGTTTTGCTGATGCAACCAGAGTGCTTCCAACAGGTGATGAGCTTCCGTTTCGTCATTGGGATCAAAGTTCGCCATCCACTTTTGCGTTGCTGCGATGACTTGATCGGAGTCATGCTCGGTGAGCTCGATTCGAGTCCGATGCCGAACACCATTGACGGGGTGCTTCAGATTTTCGAGCAGAGCCTCGATGGGCTGGCCCGCGATTTTGACGGGTTTTTGCAGGGGACGATCTTTGACCGTCAATCGAAAAATCCGGCCGTGAGCGTGGTCACGATTGGGGTCGCGAATGTTGTGCTGCATGTGACCGATGATCGCGTTGTGCCAATCCGAGACATACAGAGCACCATCCTCGCCAACAACCGCATCGGTGGGACGGAAGTTCCGGTCATCGCTGTTGAGCAGTTCCAACCCGGGCGTTCCCCAAACTTCACCGACCTCTCGTCGCTTCTCTTCCGGAGCAACCGAAGCGATTTGGATATCCACTGCCGCGACAACATCCTTGCCGTTGAGGAACTCAATTTTGCCGTTGTTGAAACGATCTTCGAATCCTTTGCGATTCCAAACTTTGAACTCGGAGATCTGCACGGGCGACGGGAAGTCACCTCGCATCCAAGGGTCTTTCTGTTGCGATGTGTGAGCAAAGTTTCCCTTGTCACCATCGACGAGCCGTTGCACGGGAAAGGTTCCGTTGCTGTACTCGCTGGATTGCTTCAGCTTGGCAGTCGCCGCAATGTTTTGGCCACCGCTGATGACCTCCACTTCGGAGAGATTCATCTGCTGGCGTCCATTCACACTGAGTTTGAACCCCGTGATCTTGGCGTCCTTCAGCGCGGGATGATCGACCGTGATCAGCCCACCACCCTGTGTGATTTTGACGTACCCCGGTTCCTCCTGGGTCTTCTCTGCCAGGTCTTCCTCGACGACATCACCTTCTCGGTCCAGTTTGTACTGCTTGACTCCCAAGAAACCGATCGTGTTGCAGATCAGGATGTCGTCCTGCAATTCGTCGGGGAAATGCTCCGATGACAAAATGGCATTGGCGGCCACCGGACGAAACTCTTTCTCCAGCAATTGGTGCATCTTGAAACCGTTGCCTTCGGGCCGCACTTGGTAACAACGCCCACCGGTTCCATCGCTGGCGTAGCAGTAGCCCCAAGAGTCAAAGCTGGTTCCGTGCGGATTGGGCGAGTTACCCGCGTGAGGGGTGATCGCAAATGTTTGCGGGTCAAAGCGGTACATGCCCGACGCCCCGATGTTCAGGTTCTGCTTCCAAGGCGTCTCGTGGTTGTGGACGAGAAAAATACCACTTTGCCAATAGATCCCGCCGTCAGGCCCGTAAATCAAATTGTTGGCGGCGTGGTGGGTGTCCGAGGTGCCGAGCCCTTGCAGAATGGGATATCGCACGTCGGCCTTGTCATCGCCATCCGTGTCCTTCAAGAACCACAAATCGGGACCAGACGTGACGACCACGCCCCCGTTCCAAAACTCGAAACCGAGTGGATTGTGAACATGAGCAAAGATCTTCCGGACATCCGCTTTCCCATCGTTGTCGGTGTCCTCCAAGATCATCAGGCTGTCATTCATCTCCTTGCCTGGTTCCCACTTGGGGTAAGTGTTCCAACTCGCAACCCAAAGGCGACCTTTGGCGTCGACTTGCATCTGGACCGGGTTTGCCAGATCAGGAAACTGCTCCTCCGAGGCGAAGACATTCAGTTCGTAGCCTTCTGGCACATTGATCTTTGCCATCGACTCCTCGGGGCTGAGGTACTCAATGCTGCCCTCTTTCCTCGCACTGGAACTGGCACTCCCGCCGCCAATGTTCGAGATCACCTTGACCGGCGGTGGCACATTGCTGTCGTCCGCTTGCAAGGTTCGCCCCTGAGCAGCTGCCCAAATCACTTTGTCGCGATTGGCCGTCATCACATCGAGCATCACCAACTCGTGCTTCAGCACGTCGGCGTTGCTCTGCCCGTCCACGAAGGTCAATGTGGACCGAGAGCCCCAAATGTCGTTGCCGTCGGTTGCCCGGTAACGATTGTGCCAATGCCAGTTCTTGTCCTTGATCGCGTCATACAAGGGTTCCAAATCCGCATCAGCAGCAGGCGCCTCATCGAACAAGGCCCGAGAAATGATCCCAGCAAGCTCCTTGTAACCGGTCGCATTGAGGTGAATGCCGTTGAGCGTGAGTTGCTTGGAACTCGATTGAAACAATTGCAAGGTTGGCGAGAACAAATCCACGAATTCCACACCGGTCTTTTCGGCTGCCTCACGAGTCGCCTCGGTGTAGGCCGCCAAGTTCGCGTTCAACTCTGTGCCGTCGGGCAGGTTCGGGTCGCCGGTGTTCTCGTAGGCGATCGGGCTGAACAAAACAAACCGCAAGTCCTCCCCTTGGTCCTTTCGGGCCTGGGTGTACCGCTGAACCAGTTGGATCAATTCATCGCGATACTCGCCCGCTTTTTCCGGTCCAGCAAACGACTCATTGAAACCATAGAAAGAGAAAACAACATCCGGCGCCACGTGTTTCAAATACTCGATGTCGTTGGTGAAGCCCTTGTTCCTTGGACGTTGATTGACTTTGTCACCCGAAAAACTCATGTTTCGGAAACTGACATCAAGCCCTTTCAATTGATGCTGGAGAAAGGTCTCGACCCAGGGGTCATGCTGCATTCGATCGGCCAGGCCGTTGCCGTAGATGGCGACCACGTCGTTGGCCTGGAACTCAATCGCCTCCTCGGCACCAGCTTGCGGCATCAGGCTCGGCAAAATACCGCCGCATAAAAGGAAGACTGTCAGGATGCGTCGTAGCATAGTTTTCTTTCTCGGTTGTCGATTCTTGATGTGCAATTTCAGCGGGGCTAAGCAGGTCGGCAGGAGTTGCTCCCACGTACAACCGGGGCGAACGCCCAAACGGCTCACAGGGGTGTGTCCGATCATTCCTGTCCACCTGCCTAGCAACAAGCCAGCGAAACAGGTTCAAAACGAAGCATCGTAACGAGAAGCGAAGGAACATGCACGGGATTTCCGAGGATGTTGCCGCTGCCACGCAGATGCAATGGCTTAGCATGGGGCGTGCCTTGAGATCCCAATCATGCGACGACGCAACTCAAACGCCCACTGCCATGCTCAAACTCTACCTTCGCTCAGATACGGAACTCCGGTACCACGAAGCTTGGGTTCACGGGCCAAAAATCACGGAGATTGGGGGCTCGTCGGCGAACGTGGCGAAACAAAAATACACAAATGCGACAAGAACCAGTCTGAAAGCGACAATCTTCTGTCCGTTCTCGCCAAGCCGCTGGGCCATGGCTACGCCCCCCTCGATGAAGACGACTTCGACGTCCTGCTGATCGAATACGCGATCGAAGGGATGGGAAGCAAAAAAGATCTCAGCAAACGCCATGCTCTCGAGGATCGCATGAACGAGACTCTCGGCTGGACTGGATTGGGACACTGCGACGGCGGGAGCATTGGCTCAGGAACAATGGAAACATGTTGTATCGTCGTGGACTTTGAAATCGCCAAACGGGTCATCGCTGCCGATCTTGCTGGAACCAAATTCGCCGACTTCACCCAGATCATCCTGGAATAGCTGGGCAGCATCGACCACGCGATCAGTGAAGCCCACTCATTCCGATCCTGGCTTCGCAACCGCCGAACGCACGGGAATGCGATTCGATCGAAAGTCCACGGAAGGAGCGTTCGAGAGCGACCGCGTCTCCTTCTCTCTGCATGCCCCAATCCCACGCGTCCTGATAATCGTTCCAGATCACACGCGTGCCCCTTCGAGGCGGAAGTTTCCCTGCTTCTCGTCTTGACTCCTGCTCGCCGCGCGATTTCAGGTGCAAAGATCTCTTCATGCGACGGAGAGAGAGTTCGGCAATGAAGCCGTTTCTCTGAAAATCAGGCCCACGTGGATCAGGAACAAAACGCATGAAGTTGACACGAGTGGACTCTCCCCAAAACGACTTGGCTTTGGACAAACTCATCGAATCGTGCAACACGATTCAAGCTGCAGTCCACGAATCTCAGACCATCGCGATCTCTCGTGGAGAAGCCGGGCCACTTCGCTGGCTTGAATCATGCGACAAGAAAATCGCGATTGCTGGAGACGTTCTTCAATTCCGCATCACGCTGGAGCTGCCTCAGGTCGAGGACGAAGACGACGTCGTGCAAGTGGCACTGTCACGCAGCTACAGCCCCAATCTGATGTTCGATCAGATCCTCTCAACTCACATCGATGGGAATCCGTCCCGTCCGACCAACCATTCCATGCACCGGAACCTCAACCTGCACTTCAACACGGTCCAAAGTGGATCAACCGTTGTGGTCAGGTACCAAGCTCGTGTCGACTGCAACGCCGATCCATTGCTGGTTGCCGTCGATGATCTGAACGTCCGTTGGGCGTACCGCTCGCGAAGCACCCACGAAACGACGGGCAGGGCTCACAAGGCGTCGCAGGGAATCTCGGCTCCACACGGCATCGGCACCGCCAACCACTTCAGCCATTCCAAATCGGCTGCCTTGGCATCCAGCCCTGTCTAAGGCAGGTCGGAAATCAAGTGGCATAGGCTTCAGCCGGTGATTGCGTGCAACTCAGGCTAGTGGTCTGTCACAGCTAAAAGTGAGGGTTGATCGTCGTGGACGAGGCCACGAGTCCTTGGATTTCACGCCAGTTCAGGACTCGTGGCCTCGTCCACTACACTAAAAACAAGTTCTGACAGACCACTCGAAGCCTGAGCTACAATTTCAACCTGACACTTCTTCGCTCGGTCTTGAGTCAGCGTCGCGGAATGTCTTCACCGACACGGACCGACGCCAAAGTGTAGGACTCATCCAATCGCCCTTGCTCACGCAACCGGGCGGCGATGCGTTCTGCTCGAGCGGCTCTTTTCGCTTCCGCACGAGCCAAACGTTGCAGTTGGACTTCTGTCTCAAACTGCATCGCAGCGAGTCGTTGTCGCTGCAAGTTCTCATAGGCGACGTTTGCGACTTGCCGTTGGGACGCCAACTGCTGTTGCTGGTACTGCAGCGCGGCCAAGTTGCCCTGGGGATACCCATTGGAGACCAGAGCGTTCTGCGGATACATCGAGTTGCTTGTGTACGAGGCCGGGCTGCCGCTCGGCGATCTGCCGCCACCCGACCTGCACTGGGCAACGACGTCACTGCTGCAGAAAGCAGCCGACAGCAAAGCCGTTGCGATCAGGAAGGAGACTCGTTGGAAATTCATCGTGCACCTCTGCGCGTCGTGAAAGAAAGGAACATGGAAAGGGCGGCCATCACGGCCACGCATTCTCTCCTTCAACAAAGGACGCTTTTGCATCGAAGTGTCACAAGAATTCGACTCAGTGCATCGCCAGCCACCGTGGTGACGCTCACCTCATTCGCTTGAGCAGTCGTCCAAATCCACCAAGTAATCCACGTCGCTGCCAAAGCAGTGGTCCACCGCCTCGGTGTCCACCACGCGTCTCCCCGTCGGCAGATGCTGTCGCTCATAAGCGGCAATGCGGTTGATCGACGACGGTTTCTTGTCCTGACCGGGTGAGCCATCGAGCTCCATGTTCAATCGTTGGACATTCGGGCTGGGCTCAAAATTGGTCATCCTCGAATTGGAAATTCCCGACTGCGTCGTGGCTCGAAAGAGATGCTCCAAGGGACGGCATTGGCGATGAGATGGACGGGACATAGTGAGTTCTCCAGTAGCAAAAACTTGTGTAACGAACGCATCCGCCTACACAACACGTTGCCAGTTTCACGCCGGACCGCCGCCATCTTTTTTAAAAAACAATCCCCGTGACATCAGCCTCAAAAAGCTTCCTTTTGAAGCAGGGAATCCCCACCGAACCGGGCCTTTGCCGGCGTTGCTGCAGCCGTCAGAATCCTGCCTCACCTCTTCTTCCCTTCGCCGCGGACCGCCCGATCGCGTCCCCTTCCCGCGTCTCTCTCGCCGATGGAAGATGGTTTCGACGTTGAATCCAGTTCGTTGTGTCGCCGACGCTTGAGGCCTGAAGTATGAAGTTCAATGCGACGATCCTTGTCCCCGCTATCCTATTGGCGTTGATCAGCACAAGGAGCACCCACAGTGAAGAGCCAGCCATGAAACCAACCTGGGCCATCGTGATTCATGGCGGAGCAGGCAGTTCTCCCGCACAACTCGGTGAGGCATCCAGCCAAAAACGAACCGCCGGATTGCAACACGCGTTGGAAACAGGACGCGACCTGCTCGCCGACGGCGGAACCGCCATGGACACCGTCGAAGCCGTCATCCGCACCTTGGAAGACAATCCAATCTTCAACGCCGGGCGTGGTTCTGTTTTGACAAATGACGGACGCGTCGAAATGGACTCTTCGGTGATGGATGGCAAGACACTCGGGTGTGGCGCCGTTGCTGGCGTGACCAAGGTCAAGAATCCAATCTCGCTTGCTCGCCGGGTGATGACAAACACGAAACACGTGCTGCTCGTCGGTCCCGGTGCCGATGAGTTTGCAGAAACACAGCAAGTGCCTCTCGTCGATCCGGCATACTTTCTCTCCCAACGCGATGGCGATGACGCAGCGAACATTGCTTCCGCCAATCAGGAGGAAGACGAATCCCACTTGGGAACCGTTGGCTGTGTGGTGTTGGATTCGCATGGGAACCTGGCCGCAGGAACCAGCACCGGTGGCACCGCCCAAAAGCTGCCCGGACGAGTTGGCGATTCACCGATCGTCGGTGCAGGCACGTACGCCGCCAATGGCTTGTGCGCCGTTTCCGGCACCGGTGTTGGCGAAGAGTACATCCGTAACAGCGTCGCCTATGACATCGCAGCTCAAATGCGTTACGCGAGCAAATCGCTCGAATCAGCCGTCACGGAGATCATGCTGAATCGTCTTCAGCCTGGCATCGGTGGATTGATCGCCGTTTCACAAACCGGCGAGATCGTGATGCAGCACAACACACCTGGCATGAGCTGCGCTGCAGCCGACAGCACCGGACGATTCGAGACGCACTTGATCCTCGACAACGGCGGAGCCCCTGCGGACACGACGGACCAAACGAGCTCACCCGCGGCGGAAATCACGGCTCTGATCCAACAGCAAGCCAGCGACTGGAATGCGGGCGACATCGACGCGTTCATGGACGTCTACTGGAAGAGCGACCAGCTCACGTTTTCCTCCGGTGGCGAAGTGACTCGCGGGTTCGACGCGACGTGGCAGCGATACAAGAAACGTTATCCAACGTCGAAAGAAATGGGAAAACTCACGTTCACGGATCTCGAATTCTTGCCACTCGGCGACGCTGCCATGCAAGTCCTGGGAGTCTGGAAACTCGAACGAGACGAACCGATGGGCGGCCGATTCACGCTCGTGTTCCAGCGTTTTCCGGAAGGCTGGCGAATCGTCCACGACCACACCTCCAAATTCCCTGATCCACTCAACGACTGAACGACGACAACCAAAGGTGCGGTTCGCACATGCTCTCACGGTTTCATGAGGGCTCTGGGCTCGAGCAAGCCAACGTGGTCACGCGACGTTAGAATCAGGGTCCAACCTTGTGACCACCAACGAGCAGCAGACGATGGCCGTCGAATTTCCTGAGTGGATTGAATCTGAATCGCAACTCGACACATTGCTGTCTCGACCGAGCGATGCACTGATCGAGTTCATGCGACAACTCGATGGCGACCTGATCATCTTGGGAATCGCTGGGAAGATGGGTGTCAGCTTGGGCCAGTTGGCCGTTGCGGCAATCGAGAAAGCTGGCCTGCGAAAAAGCGTACACGGGGTGGCACGGTTTTCCGATGCAGACGCTCGTGCTCGATTGGAATCGGCGGGCGTCAGAACGATCCAGTGCGATTTGCTCGACCGAGACGCCGTGGCCAAACTTCCACCCGTCCCCAATGTCCTGTTCATGGCCGGCCGAAAATTCGGAACCGAGGGCGAAGAACCTTTGACCTGGGCGATGAACACGATTGTCCCCGCGAATGTGGCGGATCACTTTCGGGATTCCAAGATCGTTGCCTTTTCAACCGGGTGTGTTTACCCGCTGGCTTCAGTGGATCGCCAACCGACCGAACTCACACCACCGGGACCGATTGGCGAGTACGCTCAATCATGCCTGGGTCGAGAACGCATGTTCGAGTACGGCTGCCTTGAGTGGGGAACTCCCGTCTGTCTGTACCGATTGAATTACGCGATCGACCTGCGATACGGGGTGCTGCATGACATCGCCGCCAAGATTTGGAACGGGCAGCCCGTCGACAACTCCGTCCAAGCCTTCAACGTGATTTGGCAGGGCGACGCGAATCATCAAGCGTTGATGTGCTTGGACCACTGCACCTCGCCAGCGAACATTCTCAACGTCACCGGTCCAGAAACATTGCTCACCGAAGATGTTGCCCTGCGACTCGGGGAACTGCTGAACAAGCCCGTTCGCTTCACGACCACTCCGGACGATGCGTCTTACCTGAGTGACAGCTCCCAAGCCAGAAAGCTGTTCGGAGCTCCGTCCGTCTCAGCCGATCAACTGATTCGCTGGCAAGCCCACTGGGTCAAGACCGGCGGTCGTTCGCTGAACAAGCCCACTCATTTCGAAGTCAGTGACGGAGCCTATTGAACCGATGCAGACCAGTGACCTCTCGCCAGACATCCGCGCGAACGTCCGCCGTGGAATCGTCATCCCAGCGCAACCTCTGGCTCTCGATGCCAGCCGCCAATTCGATCCTCGTTACCAAACGGCGCTGACTCGCTATTACATCGACGCCGGCGCGGGGGGCATCGCAGTCGGTGTTCACTCCACGCAGTTCGCCATCCGTGATCCATCGATCGCGTTGTATGAACCCGTGTTGCGTTTGGCGTCCGAGGTCATTGACGAACACGCCGGTGCGCAAGGCCGTGAAATCTTCAAAGTGGCGGGCGTCTGTGGGAAAACACCGCAAGCAATCCGCGAAGCAGAGTTCGCCGTTTCACAGGGCTATCATGCATGTCTGTTGAGCCTGGCGGCGTTGGCCAACGATTCGATCGACGATCTGATTGCTCACTGTCGAGAAGTCGCCGAGGTCATGCCGGTGATCGGTTTCTACTTGCAACCAGCCGTCGGTGGTTGCGTGCTGTCGTATGAATTCTGGCGAGAGTTCGCCGAGATTGAAAACGTCATCGCGATCAAACTGGCTCCCTTCAACCGCTATCAAACGCTGGATGTGGTTCGTGCCATCTGTGACGCTGATCGCGACGACGCGATCACTTTCTACACCGGCAACGACGACAACATCATCGCGGACCTGCTGACGCCGTACCGCATTGTCACGGAACACGGAGTGAAATCGGTTCGAATTCGTGGCGGGCTGCTGGGGCACTGGTGCGTGTGGACTCGCAAGGCCGTTGAATTGCTCGATGAAATTCACGCAGTGCTGGATCGCGGCGATGACATCCCTTTGGAATTACTCAGCCGTAACATCGAAGTCACCGATTGCAACGCAGCCTTCTTCGATGCCGCCAACGGGTTTGCCGGCTGCATTCCCGGAATCCATGAGGTGCTACGCCGCCAAGGTCTGCTGCCTGGAACCTGGTGCCTGGATCCCAACGAAGTTCTCTCGGACGGTCAATCCCAAGAAATCGATCGAGTGATCGCCGCTTACCCAGCTCTCAATGACGATGCGTTCGTACGCGAGAATCTGAGTCGATGGCTACGTTGAAGCGTCCCACGCAAGCAGAACAACACACCTCCAAAAACACCTGACACCCCATCCCCACTGGAACAGCGTGATGCAACCGCCCCGAAACTGGATGATCCACTTTCTCATGACGCTTGCGATGTTGCTGATTGCCGCCAAGGCCTCAGCGGCGGATCGTCCGAACATCTTGCTGATTGTTTCGGACGATCAGGGCTACAACGACCTGGGCCTCCTTGGCAACGGCATCCTCACGCCGACCCTCGACCGCCTTGCCAAAGAAGGCACCCGGCTGACAAATTTCTATGTGGCGTGGCCAGCCTGCACACCGTCGCGGGCCAGTCTGTTGACGGGGCGTTATCCGCAGCGAAACGGGATCTACGACATGATCCGCAACGAAGCTCCCGACTACGGCCATCGCTACACGCCCGAAGAATACCCCGTGACGTTCGAACGCATCGGCGGGATGGACGAACGTGAGGCGATCATCCCAGCCGTCTTGAAACCGGCCGGTTACAAAAGCGGGATCTATGGCAAATGGGACTTGGGTGCCCTGCGCCGAATGCTGCCCACTTCGCGTGGCTTCGATGACTTCTACGGGTTCGTCAACACCGGCATCGACTACTTCACGCACGAGCGTTACGGCGTGCCTTGTATGGTTCGCAACCTCGAACCGACGGAAGAGGACAAGGGCACCTACTGCACGTACCTGTTCCAACGTGAGGCTCTGCGGTTCTTGGACGAACACGCTGGCAAAGAGCCGTTCTTCTTGTACGTTCCATTCAACGCGCCGCACAATTCGTCGTCGCTGGATCCGACCATTCGCTCCTCAGTGCAGGCCCCCGATCGATTCAAAGCGATGTACCCGCCCGTGGAGGCGGAAACGAGAGTCACCGACCGCTATCGCTACGGCGCCCCGGCAACGGTCGCGACACCGCAGGCCCGGCGTCGCGACTACCGTGCGGCGGTCACCTGCATGGACGCGGCGATTGGCGAGATGCTGAAGACGTTGGAAGCGAAGCAGATCCTCGATGACACGATCGTCGTTTTCTTCTCCGACAACGGTGGCAGCGGGGGTGCCGACAACTCACCGCTGCGAGGCCACAAGGGACAGACCTGGGAAGGCGGCATTCGCGTGCCCTGCATCGTTCGTTGGCCGGCCGGAAAGATCCAAGCAGGGCAGGTGAACGACGAATTTCTGACCAGCCTGGAGCTGCTGCCCAGTTTCGCAGCAGCTGCGAGTGTCGAACCACCTGCCGGCGTTGTCCTCGACGGATTCGATTGGTGGCCCACCCTCCGTGGCGAGTCAGCATCACCAAGAAAAGAATTGTTCTGGAAACGCCGCGATCAGATCGGAGCGAGGGTCAGCCAGTGGAAATGGGTCCAGATGGGCGAACAAGGTGGCCTGTTCGATCTCGATCGCGACCTCGCCGAAAAACAGGACCTTTCGGAGTCACACCCCGAGGTGCTTGCGATGGTCAAAGAACGGTATGCCCATTGGCTTCGCGAGATGGAAGCCGCTGAACCACGCGGTCCTTTTCGCGATTTCTGATGACTTTCGAATCGCCCTCCGTCGAAGCAAAGGACGCGAGGCTTCGGAAAAACAGGTGGGTTTCGCCGCACCATACGTTCGACAACCGCGTTGGCCTAGCAGGCCTTTGAACACGCCCCTTGTGGACCACCTGCAGCCCACTCACAAGTGCACCGCCCTCTTGGCAGTCCCCTATGGCGTGAGGAACCCTCTCGTGAAAAGACGCACTAAAATTTAGGATTCTCGCGAAACAATTGCATCGTAGGAGAACTTAATCCCCTTAGAAGTGGCACAACGTGCACCAAGCGATTCTTGGAAAGCGTTGCCTTGTCTACCACTTGGGCATCACAGTCGAACTCTCGACTTCAGCAATGGCTGGTGCCATCCTTTCGCGATCAGCTCTCGGGGAGAGTCTTATGAAGAAGATGCGCAAAAACGGTTTTACATTGGTGGAACTTTTGGTGGTCATTGCCATCATCGGCGTCCTGGTTGGCTTGTTGTTGCCAGCCGTCCAAGCGGCACGCGAAGCAGCCCGACGGATGAGCTGCAGCAACAATTTCAAGCAAATCGGACTTGCACTACACAACTATCACTCGGCTTACAACAAGCTGCCTGCTCAAAAAGGCGGGTCCAACAATGCCAACGATGGATCGCTCGGCGGGAACCAACTGCGTCTGGGTTGGCTGCCTGCAATCTTGCCTTTCATCGAACAACAAGGTTTGTGGGAACAGATCAGCAACCCTTTGGCAATCAACACGGACGGGACACTTCGTGCGACCCCTTGGCCTGGGATGGGCCCCGCACCGTGGCGATCCGATTACACCCCCTGGATCACGGAACTGGCGGCTCTTCGTTGCCCCAGCGATCCAGGAACGGGACTGCCAGCGCTCGGGCGAACGAACTATGCCGCATGCCAAGGCGATGCCGTCGAATACGGAGAAGTCGGCGCATGGGGCGGTTCCAATCCGTTTGTGATCAACTCGGGTTATGCGGAACAAATCCGTGCCTCAGGTCGGGGCATGTTCATCGCTCGCCAATACACCGGTTTCCGGGATGTGCTGGACGGCTTGTCCAACACGATCGCGGCTGGCGAAATTGCCACGGACCTGGGTGACCGCGATATCCGAACCGCTCCGATCGACGGTCCCGGCTCGGCACCCTTGCGGGACAACCCTTCCTGGGCAAGAGACAATGACAAGATCGATCCCGAACGGCCACAATTCTGGCGATCCGGGGAAAACTTGACCACGGACAACGCTGCTGGGGACGGCGCCCGCGCAAGCTGGGCTCGTGGATTTCACTGGGCAGACGGCGAAATGCAACACTCTGGCATGAACACCATCCTTTCCCCCAACAGCGAAACCGTCTCTCGCACCACGGCCGACAGCACTTGGGGCATCTACCCACCCAGTTCACGTCACCAAGGCGGAGTGCATGTGTTGATGGGTGATGGGGCCGTGAAGTTCATCACCGACTCGATTGAAGCGGGCAACTCGCGTGCTCACACCGTCTACAAGGACCACAGCCCAAGCAACGCGGGATCGCAGAGCCCCTACGGATTGTGGGGTGCTCTTGGCACAAAAGCCAACAAAGAAATCGTGTCGCTGGACTCGATCTGATTGTCGATCAGGCGACCTGTTCGACGCCCGGGAAACGAAAAGCGTTGTTGCAATGCAGCCACAACGCTTTTCTCTTTGCCAACCTTGTCCCCCTCTTTCTCTCATACGGAACTGAACGCTGATGTCCCGAACCCCATCTTCCAACCGATCGTTTGCCTTGCTTTCGCTGATCGCTCTCTCTCTGTTCTGCATCGGATGCGACAGCGGCGAATCAACCGTCATCCAGCAACCTACGGATGCGGCGCAAGAAATGGAAGACTATGAATCGATGATAAATTCCTCTACGAAAGAACCTTACGGCAAATAGGGATCCCAACTCCCCAACCGCCGCCACCCGACAACAAACGCTGGATCCAAACATGGTTCCAGCGTTTTGCATGGAGTGATCCCACTCGGTCGAACCAATCATTGAATGCGAGCCCCAAACTTGACCCAATCGGGTGGAACGCATACAGTCCCACAGAAGACGATTCCAAATACGAACGGTCATCGCCCTACCGGTGGCACTGGTCTCAATCGATCCGCGGGAACAAACAAATGGCCGTACGCTTTTGCACCAGTCTCTTGATATCGACACTGATAAGTCAATTCCTTCTCGTCCCAAGTCTGATGGGGCAGGAATCACTTCAGAGCCAATTCGCAGAAGCCATCGACCTAGCCGGCAAAAGCAATTTCAGCGGCATCGTGGTTGCCGAAAAAGAGGGAAAGGTCATCGCCAATCAAAGCTTTGGCTACGCCGATTCCAAATCGAAAACTCCGATCGATTCCAAAACGCTGTTCGAGATTGGGTCGGTGACCAAACCGGTCACGGCTCTCGCGGTGATCATCCTCGACCGACAAAGCAAATTGTCTCTTGAGGATTCCATTGCGGATCACTTGCCAAATGTCCCTGAGAGTTGCCGTGACATCACGATCCAACATCTGCTGCAACATACCTCCGGCATTCCGGGCACGAACTATGGCCCTGTGTCAAAAGATGTCGGGAAGGTGACCGAAGCCTATCTGCAAGGCGGTCCACAGCAGAAACCAGGAACCCAATTTGAATATTGGAACCAGGGCTACGCGTTGCTCGCCGCGATCATCGCGAAGGTAACCGGTCAAACCTACCCAAACGCAATTCGCGAATTGGTTTTGCGTCCTGCGAAAATGAATGCCGCGTGCTTCACCGGTGACTCCGCCCCCGAGGGCTTCCAGGTGTCAATTGGCAAATCAACCTATGGCGCGGACCGTTCCGCACTGGAGCATCCATACGGCGATTTTTACGGTTTGCAATATCAAGGAATGGGAGGGATCGTCACCAACGCGGAGGACATGCTCTCCTTTCTTCTGACGCTTCGGAGATCCAAAGCGAGCGTGGAACGAATGCTGCAACCCGGCCCCGACGGCAGCTACGGACTTGGCTGGCGAATTGCCGATGCAGGCGAACCTCATCAGCGAGTCTCTCACACCGGTTCCGTGCGTGGTTTTCTCACCGCGGTCTCTTGGTACCCAGAACAGAACGCCTCTTTGATCGTCCTGGCCAACACCGACGACAAACGTGGTTTCTTCCTCGCCGAATCAGGCTGCCGAAAGGCTTTGGAGACCATGGTCATTCCACTCCCGAAATCGCAGCAGTTCGAGCAAGAATTTCGCGAATCGCTCGTCGGGAAGTTCAGACTTCAGTCGAGGGTGATAACGGTTTCGGAAGCCGGCGAAGGTTTGGAAATGGTGATCGACTGGGGAGGCCCCAAAACGTTTGGCAAACTCGTGAAAACGTCCTCTCCCAAACGCCTTCAATACTTGGATGGATCCGACGACGACGTCAGCGTGTTGCTGGAAGGGCAAGAAAACGGAAAGGTCCAATCGCTCACGATCCTCAACAGCAGCTATCTCAGACAGAAGTGACCTGGCGTGTCGAGATCGAAGTTCGAAACCGTTGCTACGTTCGCTCGAAGCGTGCCCAAACGAAGCAGCTACGCAGGAATGATTGAGTTGAATCCCGTGAGCCGTTTGGGCGTTCGCCCCGGTTCAGTGCGGGAACCGTGGCTAACGCCAAGCGGCTCACATACCCGATGACAACTGCGTACCTTTTTAGCAACGCAACAACGACCGTCCCGCGAAAATCGCTCAGTCTTTGGCGACTGCGTTGGGGCTGACTTTCAAATCGGCTTCGGTCAGGCCAACGTTGCCGTTCAGTTTGCCTTTTAATCGAGTCGATGCAAACGTGGCATCCGCCAAACCGACGTTCAGCTTCAGATCCGCGTAGGTGTACTCTTCCTTCAACTCAGGTGCATCACTTTCCGAAGCGGGCCAATCGTAGACTTCCAAACGAATCGGCACGTGCAGTTCGTCGTCGATGAACGCGTTGGCACGATGGAATGTGACCCCACCTTCCTGGGTCGGATGTACGATTTGGATGTGCGTGGCTGGACGCCCCATCACCCGAGCGTTGCGAAAGTAGGTCACCTCGGTGTTGTCGCCGCTGGGATCATTCTCCATGTCGAATTCGATCAGCCCGATCAACCGATTCATGATCTTGTCAAAGCCAATGTCCGTGATGGGGTAGTTGCTTTGCTCTTGCGCTTGACGCCCGTGTGGGTCGATCGACAGCACCAAGTAGCTCAGTGCCCCACCGCCTTTTCGAACCCTGGCTTTGCCTTCGTTCTCGCCCTCGATGTAGAGCACGCGACGATCACGGAGGGTGCGCGGTGACTGGTACTGCAGAAACACCGACATCGGTGAGACCTCACCTTGCTCGTTGGCTTGTTCCACGCGAACCGCCACGTCCATGATTTGAGGGATTTGCAAATCACCATCAATCCGTTCGCGTTTGATCAGTTTGCAACTGTAGTCGCTGACGTGCTGGCGAATGTGGTCCGCATGAGCTTGGGCAAACCCAAGCGCCCAACTCAACGGATGATCCGCCAGTGGAGGTGTCGATCGATGATCGTCCAAACCACCAGTGGTTCCCTTCGCTTCGCTCAGCGGAGCAAAGGAGTCGTTGGTTGAAAATGCATTCGCTGGTGAGGTGGCCGACATCTGCTCAATGATGTTCTGCTCATCCAACCCCAGCTCAGCGATGGCCTGCTTGGCCAGCTGGTCGGTGGGATCCTCGACGGCAATCTTCTGCACAGAAACACGCCCCTCATTGACTCGACCGTCGTTGCCCGCATGCTTGACTGCCGAAGCGGTTTCGTCCGCACGAACCGCGACGGGGTTGGACATCGATCCCAACAGAACGCATGAGAGCGTCAACTTGGAAGCGAGGATGCTTGAAGATCGAAGGCGGTGAATCAGCGATGGGGTCGGCATGGAAGGTGGCTCCAAATGGCGGTCAAAAGTCCGTTTGTTTCCGGTGGTGCTCGTTCGGCCCAGGCGGCGATGTCCGTTGGTGCACGAAGCGTGCCGATTGCCTGCAAAAGTCAAAGTTTCAGACTAGCGGCGTCCCGAGTCGAAACAACTGAAAAGGACCAAACTGGGCTGGAACGAAAATCTTGGCGCCTGGACGGTCGTCAAAACCGGCATAGCCTTCCGCGTCTCCAGCCCCGCAAAACACGTCTCGCGGGATGTTTCACGGGGCAGGGGAGTGTCCTTGCGCAGCCACCGCCGAGTCCTCTCAGAGCATTCCGCCTTCATTTTGACATGCATGCATTGCATTCTGAGACACCTTCGTGAAACCAAATGTGGAACCCAAACACCATCCGGGGCCCTGGCAAACTTGATCCGCCGCTTGTAATTGTTACCGTCGCGATGTCATTCTTTGCGGTCGCGAGCATTCAACGAATCAAACTCCCTCTTTCCCGTTTCCAAGGCTTCCATGGGCATCGTCATCCCACTCGTTCTGATCTTCCTCACCTGCTTGGTCATCTGGCGAGCCTGCGACGGATTCGAAATCGCGAGTGAGTACATCGGCCGCAATCTTTCCGAAGGCGTTCGTGGCGGCACGATCAATGCCATCTCCAGTTCCGTCCCAGAACTCTTCACGACCCTGATCGCACTGTTTGTGCTTTCCGATCGCGATGGGTTTTCGATCGGAATCGGCACCACAGCCGGAAGCGCGTTGTTCAACGGGATGATCATCCCGGCCGTCTGCATCCTCAGCGTGGTGGGCTTTGTCGTGATGGGAGTCCGCGTCACTTCGGTCAACGTTTCCACGCGAGTCCTTCTGCGTGATGGCCTCTCGTTGATTCTCTGCGAGTTCATTTTGATCCTGCTGATCAACGGGGAACAACTTCATTGGTGGCAAGGTTTGATCCTGATGCTGATGTACGGGGCCTACCTCACGTACATGCTGACGACGATGAAGCCGTCTGAGAGGAACCCTTCCGAAAACACCCTGGATGAAGAAGACACGGAAGAGGACGATGCCCCACGCGGCCTGCTCGCCACCTTGTTCTACTGGATCTCGGGAGGACCGTTGCTGGATCTGGAACGATGGTTTGTCAAAGACCATCACCGCGAACAGATGAAGCAAGAAACCTGGAACGGCTGGGGATTGCTGCTGACCAGCACCGGGGTCATCGCCGTTGCCTGCTGGGCGTTGGTGTTGGCCTGCGAGTGGCTCGGCAGCGGCCCTGCCAACCTCGAGAACCCTTCCTACGAATTGTTCGGCCAGACCTTTGAAGGGCTTGGCATGCCAGCGATGTTCGTCGCGGTCATCTTTGCATCGATGGCAACCAGTGTTCCGGACACGGTCATGTCCATTCGCGACGCTCGGGACGGCGACTACGACGATGCGGTGGCCAACGCGTTGGGCAGCAACATCTTTGACATCTGCTTCGCGCTTGGGTTTCCGCTGTTTCTGTTCACTTTGTTTCACGGCCCAATTCAGATGGAACCTGAGATCGCAGCTCAAAGCGGTGAACTGCGGTTGTTCCTCTTCCTTCTGACGATCGTCGGTTTCTTGATCTACTACATCGGCAAACGAGGCGTCGCCTCCGATGGAACCAAGACCGTCGAAATGAAACGGGGCAAAGCGTTCGCTTTGCTCACCATGTACAGCCTGTTCGTGCTCTATATCGTGGCTCACGAACAAGACGTCGAATTTGTCCACCAAATCTCGGACCACTTGCAAAGCGTGCTGCAAAGACTGCCTGCAATTGGGGCAATTTTGTGCTCCGGCTAGATCGAGGGCGGGTAATCTTCGACAATCAGGAACGCCTGCGCTGCACGAACCGAAAGCGGCGTCGACGTGGTGTTGTCACAGGTGGTTTGCGATGCAACAGTTGTTTTAATGTCAGAATCAAGAAACATCAGCCACTGGATCGACCAAGTCAAAGACGGCGATTCCATTGCTGCCAACCAGATTTGGCAGCACTACTATGATCGGCTGGTGCGATCGGTTCGAAACAAACTCTTCGGCCAAAACCGCGCCGTCTCGGACGAAGAAGACATTGTCCTGAGCGTCTTCGACAGTTTTTATTCAGCCGCTCAAAAAGGCCGCTTTCCGGATCTTTCCGACCGAGACGATTTGTGGCGTTTGCTGTTGAAGATGTCCGCCCGAAAAGTGGTCGACAAAAAACGTCGCGATCATCGCCAGCGACGGGGCGGGGATGTTCAGCTTCATTCACTGGACAAACGTGACGAAAACCAATCCTTCATCGAGGCCATCGGCGATGAGCCATCCCCCGAGATGGTATTGATGATGGAGGAATCCGTGGAGCAATTTTTTTCGCATTTAGGTGTCGGGCAACTGCGAGATTTGGCGGGTGCCAAGTTAGAAGGGTATTCCAACACGGAACTTGCCGCACGATTTGGATGCTCCGAACGGACGATTGAACGTCGTCTGCACCTCATCCGTGAAAAATGTCACCAGGAACTGTTCGATGAGCATTCGCCAAAAGAAACTACCGATCGCGACCTTGGAACGAATTGACGACCTGTGCGCGGACTTCGAGCACAAATGGCAAACCGATCAATCGCCCAGCATTGAATCCTTTCTAACCGAGGACATTCCGCCGGACGAACGGGACGTCCTGCTGGCGGAACTGATTGTGTTGGATATCGATTATCGCCGACGACGGGCTGAGCAACCCACCGAGCAAGACTACCTGGATCGTTTTCAAGACAACGCCCAGGTGATCCGCGACGCATTTCGTGGAAACGGCCAACCCAAGCGAGCCTTCATCCCACCGTCGGTGGAGCAACTGGGAAAGCGATTCCCCAATTTGAAGATCACCGAACTACTCGGCGCGGGCGGAATGGGTGCGGTCTACAAAGCACGCCAAGAAGGCCTGGATCGTGTCGTTGCCCTTAAAATCCTCCCCGAAGAATTCGGACACGATGTCAAGTTCGCATTGCGGTTCACTCGTGAAGCTCGCACGCTCGCGAAATTGAACCATCCGAATATTGTCTCGGTCTATGAGTTCGGACACGTCGACGACACGTACTATTTCTTGATGGAGTACGTTGACGGGTCCACGCTGCGTGATGTGGTCGCGGCCGGCCAACTCGCCCCCGCCCATGCGCTCGCGATCGTGCCGCATCTTTGCGACGCGCTCCAGTTCGCTCATGACAACGGCGTCATCCACCGCGACATCAAACCAGAAAACATCCTGATGGCGGTCGATGGCTCGGTGAAGATCGCCGACTTCGGACTTTCGCGACTCCTCGGCGATCAAGACCAACCATCAGCGCTCACCGGCACCCACCAGATCATGGGAACGCCGCGGTACATGGCCCCTGAACAACTTGAAGGTGCACGTGGCGTCGACCATCGCGCCGACATCTATTCGCTGGGCGTCGTGTTCTACGAAATGCTGACGGGTGAACTTCCGATCGGTCGTTTCGCGGCCCCATCCCAAAAGGTCGAGATCGATGTTCGTTTGGATGATGTCGTTCTGCGAACACTGGAAAAGGAACCTCGGAGACGCTATCAACGAGCCAGCCAAATCAAATCCGATATGCAGTCCATTGCGTCCGGTGACCGGGCCGCGCTCGCTCCAACCCAGATCGTGGACTCGGCGTCACAACGAGACCGTCTCCCTTCCTCCGCTGGGATGCACGAGCAAGAACTCGCCGGCCGTTTGCTCCTGACACGTCGCCAACTCATGGAGCGGGTCAAATCAGCGTTGCGACCTCTGGGTGTCGGCCAGGTGCTTCAAATTATGATCGGAGTCGCTCTCATCGCGCTGGGTGCTTACTGCTGGGCCCCCAACACGCACGTGCCACATCGACTGGTCAGCGGTGTGATCGTGCACGTCTACGGGTTGTTCTTGATCATTTCGGCGGCCAACGTCTTGGTTCGAATCAAACGCATCGACACGTCCCAACCGATCACCGAAATTCGCGAGAAGCTCGGCGCCGTCAGGCGTTTTTCTTTGTGGGTCGGTCCCGTCATCGGCTTCGCATGGTGGTTGATTTGGATCCCCGTTGTCGTGGCCGCAGGGTTCGATCAGGTCCTGCACCCCAACTCACTTTACCCGTCACTGATTGTGGGCGTGATCGGAATCGTCGTCTCATGCGGTTTGTATGCCATGGCAATGAAATCAGAACTCGCGCGTCAAAAGATCGGCGGCCGAAGTGTCACCAATGCCGAACGAGAACTCACACAAATCGAACAAGCCAGCATCCGCTGATTTCGAGTGGTCTGTCATGACTTATCCCGAGGGTAGTGGACGAGGCGACGAGTCCTGAACTGGCGTCAAATCCAAGGACTCGTCGCCTCGTCCACTACGATCAACCCTAACTTTTAGCTGTGACAGACCAGCAGCTTCCTGAGTCCTGAGTCCTGAGGCCTGAGTCCTGAGGCCTGAGTCCTGAGGCCCTGAGTCCTGAGGCCCTGAGGCCCTGTGGCCCTGTGGCCCTTTCCACTCTCAAACCACTCCCCCATTGGCACGCAGCGTTTGACCATTCACCCAAGCCCCATCTGGCCCCGCCAGAAAGGAAATCACGGACGCGATGTCGCTGGGTTGGCCGAGTCGTTCCAACGGCGACATGTTGGTCAAGCGATCGATCAATTCGTCCGATTTGTCATCTAGGAAAAGCTTGGTCGCGGTCGGACCAGGCGCGACGGAATTGACCGTGATCTGGCGCCCTCTCAGTTCGTTCGCCAGGACAGCCGACATGGCCTCCACGGCCGCTTTGGTTGCTGAGTAGACACCGTAGTTCGGCATCCGCAATCCAATCACACTGGACGATAAATTGATCACCCGTCCGCCATCACGAAGTCGACGGGACGCTTCTCGCATCGTGTGAAAGCAACCTTTCAGATTGATATCCACCAATCGATCAAAGTCCTCGTCGGAAAACTCCGCCAGCGGTTGCATCTTCAGAACGCCAGCGTTGTTGACCAACACGTCCACCCCGCCGAACGACTCCGTCGCGAAATCAAAGAGTTTCTCGACCGCGTCCGAGTCGCTCACATCGGCTTGAAATGACTCTGCCGAACCACCCGCTTCTGTGATTCGCTCGGTCAGTTCGTCCGCCGCCTGGGAACTGCTCGCGTAGTTGATCACCACCGAGAATCCATCGCTCGCCAATCGTTCGGCAATCGCCGCACCGATTCCCCGCGAACCACCGGTGACAATGGCAACCTTCTTCGTTTCGTTCATGCAAAGGACTCCTGCTTGCGTTCATGTCGTAGCTGTGTGTTCCATTCAGCAATGACCATCCACCGAACCGGAACGCCACCGTCCCCCAATCCAAGATCATTGATGGAGACGAGGCGGTGTCTCGATCACTGGAACACCCACCGCGTCAATCGTTTGAAAAAATTCTTTGAGCGAGTAAAGACGCATGGATTCTTGCCCGTCGTAGCCGCCCACCGCAATCAGCGTTTCGGTTTTGGCGTCGTAGTCGATGTCGCGTACAGGCCTCAACAAGTGTTCCGGCAATGGTTCCAACCTGGCAAGTTCCATCCCCGTCTCCAAGTCGATGCACAGCACACTGCCTTTGTAGGTCCCAACAAACAAGTGCTTTGAATCAAACAGACGCAGCACGTGGATTCCACCACGCCCACCCACCTCATACGTTTTCAGCAATCGCAATTGGTCATCGAACAATTGCACCACGCCGGTCATGCCACCCGTAACGATCCGCGATCCGTCAGGGCTGACTTCCACACAACTGTAGATGTCGGGCGATTGAACTCGATTGAGCTGCTTCGCATCTTTGACGGACCATCGCGTCAACACGCCGATATGATCGGAGAGTCGACCTTGATGCCCGTTCGAAAGCAAGGTTGCTGCGTCAGGATCAAAACGCACCCGGCGAATGTCTTCGTCTAAATTCGCTGTGCGAGAAACCTCCCGTCCGGTCGGAAGATCCATGACTCGCAAAACGGAATTCCGACCGCTGGCGACCGCCAACCACTTGGAATCGCGGGAGATATCCAGCGCATTGACTCGACTCCCCAGGTTCGACTTCCAGAGCGGGTTTCCATTTCCCTGGCGATGAACCAGGACCTCTCCCGACGCATAACCGCGCGCACTGAACTGGCCATCAGGAGAAACCATGGCGGTGACCAGCTTGCCGCGACCTGGCTCGAGCAGCGTCGCCTTTTGCAGACGTTTTCCCTGCAGATCAACTCGTTCAATCGTGCCCAGTTTCGCGACCACCGCGATTTCGTCTTTTCCTGGAACAAACCGAACCCCATGGACCGCTTTGTTGTTCCAGGCTCGCGGCCGAGCAAACGCGGGAACGAATCGATCCGCGGGTACCTGCACATCCAACACAACAACATCCGGTCCGGCTCCCGCTACCACCAAACGCTGTGGGTCGTCGGTCAACTCCATCGCCGCGACCAATTCCAAACCCACCTCTCGATCGTTGATGTGCTGTCCACGGGCAAGATCCCAGACACGAATGCGGTCTCGAAAACATCCGCTCAGCAACGTCTTGCCCGTTTTTGAAAAGCAAAGATTGGTGACCCTGTTGGGATGCTTCCACCAACGAAATTTCTCACTGCCGTCCGCGGTCAAGTGAACAGTGATGGATCCATCATCCCACCCCAATGCCACCCGATCACCATTGGGCGACACTCGGACAGCACTGATGGCGTTCAGCCCGTTGGAGTCTGCCGTGAATGGCTCTTCGCTGACGACGTCACCTGCTTGTTTTTTCTCCGCTTGGCCAACAACGCTCGCCGGAAAACGGTGAACCTGCCAGACGTTCGGTTGTGAAACCACCACCGCCACATTGGCATCCCGACTGACCGACAACAAGGAACAGGGCATCTCCAGCGAGACCTCCTGCGTCTCGTGCCATCGATCATCTTCCTGTTCCCAAACCCGCAACGTGGTTCCTTCGGAAAGCCCAATGAGCCGACCGTCATCGCTCCCCACGCCAATCGCGAGCACCTGGTCAATGGGAGCCAACTCCTGAACCTTCTCGCCGGTGCTGGTGGACCACAGAAGCAGCCGACCTTCGACATCCAGAGACGCCAGAAACTTCCCCCCACTGAGAAACTGAAGACCGCGGACAATCGTGTGGTGCTCACCGATCATCTCTTGCTGCACTTCGGGTTCGCCGGTGCGGCGCAGCAAGACTTGGCCTGCGGCGTTGCCGGTGGCCATCCATTTTGCATCTTGCGAGAAGGCGACTGCGATGACCGCTTTGTCGTCTGCGGCTCCCAAAGCCGGTTGCACGTAACCCGGCAGTTCAAGACTTCGGCGAGTGAACTCCACCGGTTCCCGCCACTTGACCGTCCCAGGCACGCCTCCACCCGTGAGGCTTTCACCGGGAGACTCGTCTGCGAAACCGCCATCTGACATGCCGAGCAAACAGGCGATGGACATGACCAGGCAGGGCCCAATCAACAGCCCCCCAATACAACTCGGAAGTCTCATCATTGCACCCTCTATCGGTGACGCGGTTCGACCGAGGGCTCAGGTCCGCTTGAGCCCTCGATCTGTTGATCCCAGCTACTTGCTGAACAGCACGCAAATGGGCGTGGGAACCTGTTGGGTTTGACGTGTGAAGGTCAGTTCGCCAGTGTCCCCGTCGACTTCAAAGACCGTGGCAGTGTGGCTGTCTCGGCCCGCTGCAATCAACCAGCGACCGCTGGGATCGAGGTTGAAGTTTCGAGGCCAACCGCCGCGAATGGCTTCGACTTCCACCAATTGCATTTCACCGGAGTCATCCACACGAAAGACCGAAATGCTGTCGTGGCCACGGTTCGCGGAATAAACAAACTTGCCGGACGGGTGCACTCGAATTTCAGAAGCACTGTTGAAACGCTCCTTCGCCTTGGTTTCTTCCGACAGGGCAGGGATGGTTTGTCCGGCCGTCATCGTGCCCGCCTTCGCGTCGTAGTCGAACGCGGTGACCGACAGAGCCAACTCGTTGAGCAGGTAAATGCGTTTGCCGTCTGGGCTGAACTTCATGTGACGTGGTCCGCCACCGGGGATCCCTTCGCCAAAACCATGATGTGTCAGACCAGGTCCGTTGGGATCCAACTTCCAAATCACGACCTTGTCCATCCCCAGATCCGGAGTGAACGCGAAGCGGTTGTCTGGCGAGGTCCCGACCCAGTGTGCATGCGGTGCGTTTTGGCGGTTTTCAACGACGCCTGATCCCGCTGGCGACAACAGGGCATCGTGTTCATGGACCTCCACGCGGCGTGCGACCGAACCGTCTTCGGCCAATTCATACAACGTCGTCGAGCCACCGCCGTACTGCGCCGACAACAGAACCGATCCGGTGCGATCGGTCGCCAGGTGTGCGACCCCGCCGTCACCGCTCTCGACCGATCCCAGTTCCACCAACTTCGCGTCCTTCGATTCAGCTTGCACGCGGTAGGCCGTCACGCCACTTCCGCTGGTGGCGTACAGCACGGGCTTGCTCGGATGCATCGCCAAGAACCCAGGTTGCGAGGCTTTCACTGCCAAGCTCGCCGAGCTCAGTTTGCCCGAATCGGTGTCGAAGGTGGCATGGTAGATCCCTTCACTGGCACCTCCCCGAGGGGTGGTGGTTCCGAACCAAACGTTCAGTGTTTCCGCCATCGCCAAATTCCCATGCAAAGCCGCGAAGACAACCGCGGCCACCAGGCCCCGTTTCACCCCCCACCTCGTTCGCGTTGTCACTTGCTCGTTGCCGCTCAATCCGCTGCTCATCTGCGTCTCTCCGATCATGGATGCAATTCTTGCCTGTTTGGTGAGAAAAACTCGCCGAAGGGGGCATCATACCCCAGGAGGCGTGGGAGAGGAGGAAAGTGGCACGGGGCACGGGGGCACGGGGGCACGGGGGCACGGGGGCACGGGGGCACAGGGGCACAGGGGCACAGGGGCACAGGGGCACAGGGGCACGGGCACGGGCACGGGCACGGGCACGGGCACGGGCTAGGAGCTAGGAGCTAGGAGCTAGGAGCTAGAAGCTAGAAGCTAGAAGCTAGAAGCTCTCTCCCCCCATGACATTGCCGATTCGCAGTGGTTTGATCTAGGATGCGGGGACTTCAAACCTTTCCTGGAATCCGCTGTGCTTTCAATTTCGCCCACCTATTTGCTGTACTACCTGCCACTGATCATTGCGATCTCGCTGGTGTTTGGTGCGACTCGGCATGAGGATTTGTCGTTGATCCTGCGACACGCCTTCCACACGGCCCGTTGGATCACCGGCTTCATGGCGGTCGTTTTCGCCTTGGTTCTCGTCTTGGACTGGATGGTCTGAGCCGATGAGGATTCTGACTCTCGGTGGCGGCACCGTTGGACGCTGGATCGCCGACATGCTGTGCCGACGCCGGCACAGCGTCACGCTGATCGACAGCGATCCCGAAATCGTGCGATCCATCAACAGTGAATTGGACGTGCGTGCGATCGAGGGCAATGCCTCCCAGAGCACCGTGCTGTTCTCCGCCGACGTGCTCAGCGCCGACTTGTGCCTGGCCGTCACCGGAGACGACGAGGTCAACATTGTTGCCGCCAGCATGGCCAAGGCGTTGGGTGCCCGCCGCGCGATCGCTCGCGTTTACGCCCCCGCCTTTCGTGACCTGTCGACGTTTGACTATCAACGTCACTTTCAAATCGACAGTCTGCTTTCGCTCGAACAGCTCTCCGCTTCCGAATTGGCTCGCGCGATTCGCAACCCCGACGCCATCCCGCTGGAACACTTCGCGCGTGGCCAACTGCAGGTCTACGAAATGGACGTGGCAGTCGGATCCGCCGCCGCAGGCAAGAAGCTGATGGAACTGCAACTTCCGCCCAGGGTCCGAGTGGGATCCCTGGCCCGCGAAGGCCGGATGTGGATCGCCAGCGGTGCCGACGAAACACGTGCGGGTGACCGAGTCAGCTTGGTCGGGATGCCGGACGCCGTCAGTGTTGCCCGGCAAATCTTTGGCGGCGAAAAACGACGTCGCAAACAGTCCAAGGTCATGATCGCCGGTGGTGGTGAAACCGGTTATCACCTGGCCGGTTTGCTGGGGCGTGAAGACTTTCGCACCGTGCTGCTGGAACAAGACGCGAAACGTTGTGAACAACTGGCCAAGCTGCTGCCTGACGTCACCGTGGTGCATGCCAACGCCAACCGACGCAGCGTTTTGGAAGACGAAGGCGGCGGCACGGTGGACTACTTCGTTGGCTGCACCGGAAACGACGAAAACAACATCATGGCCGGCGTCGAGGCTCGTGAACTGGGTGCCTCTCGCGTGATGTGCGTGGTGGGGCGACCGGACTACGCCAACGTGGTCGGAAAACTGGGCATCGACTTGGCGGTCAGTGAACGCGACGTGGTCGCGAGGCAAATCCTGGGGTTCCTCAACGAAGGAGCCATCATCAGCCAAAGCAAATTGCCCAACGGCTCGATCGGGGTCTACGAACTGGAAATCCTGGAAGGATCCCCCGTCACCCAGGCGTCGCTCGCCAATCTGCCGCTGGCAGGCCGATGTTTGATTGCCGCGATTCAACGCGACGGATTCGTGCGTGTACCCACCGCCAGCGATGTTCTGGAAGTCAATGACATCATCGTCGCCTTGATCGATTTGTCCGATGCCGACGAAGTCCTTTCACTCTTTCACAGCGACTGATCGTGTCCGCCACCACCAACGCTCTCGAGTCCCACCCCAACGCTGTTGTGAACGAATCCACTTTGCCATCCCCGCACGCGTCTTCCGCAATCGCAATGACCCCGCCAACCATCGTCTTGCTTCGATTCACCGGCGACGATTGCCCGGGTTTGACCGCGTCGATCTCGGAACGCTTGCACCGATTCAATTGCCGAGTCATCGATGTCAATCAAGCGGTGATCCATCGATCGCTGCTACTGGGCATGCTGGTTCAAATTCCGGGCAGCGAAGACCCCGAAAGATTGATTCGAAAGATGCGACGCAAGAGTCGCAAACTCGGTCTGAAATGCAAAGCAAAAATCGTTTGCGACCCGGACTACGACGCTTGGGTCAAACGCCAAGGCAAATCGCGATTCATTCTGACGCTGCTTTCCCGTTCGGTTACCGCCGAGCAATTTGCAGCGGTCAGCCGGTTGGTCTCTGACCAGGGACTGAACATCGACGTGATCACGCGGTTGTCCGGCCGCCCCGAGCGAGACCCTGGCGACGAACTGACTCGCGCTTGCGTGGAGTTCTCTTTGCGAGGCGATCCAACGGACGCCAACGCTCTCAAAGCCAGTCTGTTGGATCTGTCCAACCGCTTGAATTTGGATCTGGCATGGCAGCGAGACGATGCCTTCCGCCGCAACCGACGCATCGTCGCGCTCGACATGGACTCAACCTTGCTGCAAGCCGAAGTGATCGACGAACTGGCCAAGGAAGCGGGTGCCGGAGAAAAAGTCAGTGCGATCACCGAGGCGGCGATGCGAGGTGAAATCGACTTCGACGAGTCGCTTCGCCAACGCGTGCAATCCTTGGAAGGATTGCCTGAGAGCGTCCTTCCCAAAGTCGCCGAGCGATTGCAGTTGACCGAAGGTGCCGAACGATTGCTTTCCAACCTCCGTCGGTTTGGCTACACAACCGCGATTTTGAGTGGTGGCTTCACTTATTTTGGCGAGCACCTTCAAAAGCTGTTGGGCATCGACCATGTGCACGCCAACGAGCTGGAAATCATCGACGGAAAGCTGACGGGACGGGTCCTCGGTCCCATCGTCAATGCCGAGCGCAAAGCCTTGCTTCTCGAACAACTCGCCGCCAACGAAGGCGTCGACCGCAAACAGATGATCGCGATCGGCGACGGTGCGAACGACCTGCCCATGCTCTCCCGAGCCGGCCTGGGGATCGCCTTTCACGCCAAGCCCATTGTGCGGGAATCGGCTGAGCATCAAGTCTCCACACTGGGGCTGGACGCCGTTCTCTACCTGCTCGGCGTGAGAGACCGCGACTTGGTGGAGTGACACCGCGGTCACCGTCAGTGACAAAACGAAGACCGGCTTTTCATACCCCTAGGAACGGTCGGAAAATCAGTGTCAGGTCCCTTGCCGGAACTGCCCATGGGTGCTTCGCGCAAAAGGTACCTGACACTGATTTCCCGCTCATCATTTCGTGACTCTCCATGAACACTGAACCGATTGAAGTCTGGGTTGATGTCGGCGGCACCTTCACGGATTGCTTGGTCCGACAAACCCATCCAGACGGACATCGCCAACGCGACGCGATCAAAGTCCTCAGCAGTGGATTGGTGTCGGTTCGAGTGGTGGACCACAGCGACGACTTCACGCACGTGGATGTCGAACTCCCACCACGATTTGCCATCGATGGCTTCTGGGAATCCGCCAAACTTTTCGAGCAAGGTGAATCAGCGTTGGAGGGTGACTTGTTCACCGTACTGGGTTGCCAGCGAAAATCCGCGAACACCGTTCGACTGCAATTGAACCAACCGGCCAATCAAGTTCGCCACGATCAAAGTTGGGTGCTCGATGCTAGGATCGAATCGCCCATCCTGGCAACTCGAGTGTTGCTGGCTTGCCCATTGCCGCAGCCACTCCCAGCGCTCTCCATTCGCATGGGAACAACTCGTGGCACCAATGCCTTGCTGACCCGCAACGGTGCCCCGACCGCTCTGTTGATCACCGAAGGATTTGCGGACCTGCTGCAGATCGGAACCCAAGACCGCCCCGATCTGTTCGCCTTGGACATCGTCAAACCCGAACCTTTGGCGACTCGAACCATGGAAGTTCGCGGCCGACTGGATGCCCAGGGTGGCGAACTGATCCCGCTCGACGAATCCCATCTCCGCTCCGGTTTGCAGGATCTCAAAGCGTCCAGCCCAGAGGATCTGGTGCTGGCGATCTGCTTGTTGCACTCCCATCGCAACGAAACTCACGAGCGGACCGTTCAGCGAATTGCGAAAGAAGTCGGGTTCAAAGATGTGATTCGATCGACCGAGGTCGCAGCGGTGCCTCGAATTGTCCCGCGAGCCGAAACCACGACACTCGACGCGTACCTGTTGCCCATTTTGGAAGCGTACGTGGCGCGTGTGTGGGAGCAATTCGGTGGCGAAGCAACCTGCCATCTGCGTTGGATGACCAGCGGAGGCAATCTCGTCGCCTCCGCTGGTTTCCGCGGCAAAGACAGTGTGCTGTCGGGTCCCGCCGGCGGTGTCGTGGCACTCGGTGAAGTCGCCAAGCAGTGTGGCGTCTCCGGAGCAGTCGGGCTCGACATGGGCGGCACCAGCACCGATGTCAGCCGCTTCGAAGGAACGGTTGGACGACGACAAGAAAGCATGATCGGTGGCATCCGCGTGCTGACCCCGATGATGGACATTCACACGATCGCCTCCGGTGGCGGGTCAGTCTGTGCGATCCACGAGGGCCGCTTGACGGTCGGGCCTGACAGTGCCGGAGCATTCCCCGGACCGGCGTGCTACGGGCACGGTGGACCTCTGACGATCACCGACGTCAACGTTTTGCTGGGTCGACTGCCAATCGATCGTTTCCCATTTCCACTGAACTTGAAAGCCGCACAAAACGCACTGCAGCAAACCCACCAACAATTGCCAAGCGACAGCACACTCAGCCCCGAACAACTCGCAGATGGATTTCTGCAACTGGCGGTCACGCAAATGGCCGAAGCCGTTCGAGTCGTCACCACTGCCGCAGGAAGTGATGCCAGACAGATGGCGTTGGTTGGATTCGGCGGTGCTGCGGGCGGCCATCTTTGCCAGGTCGCTGACTCATTGGAAATGTCTCACGTGATCGACCATCCTGATTCGGGATTGCTCTCAGCAGTCGGAATGGGCGCGGCACCGATTGGACGCATCGCGTCCCAGTCTTTGCAACTCACGATCGCATCCGCCGTGCCGGACGGTGCACCCCCACACGCCAACCGAACACTGAGCCAGGACGCGATCTCGCCACTGGAATCGGCCGCGAACGACACACTGCTTCAATGCCAGGCTCAACTCCGCGAAGAAGAAAACATCTCGCCGGACACGCCACTGCAAATTGTCCATCAATGCGATGCACGTCCACTGGGAACTCAGTCGACATTGCCAGTCGATCTGTTTCCATTGGAAACCCTCCCCGCTCGGTTCGATGCCAAACACCAAATCACGTTTGGCTACCGTCGCGACTCCATGCCGCTCGAAGTGGTCACCGTTCGCTGCGAAGCCACGCTGGAACGAAATGCCAACCAGACCAATCACCTCGACCCACAGGACAACTCCGAGAATTCCCCCGCCGCGTCTGTCACTCACGCGAAGCCTGAAACGATCTCGATGTGGGTCCAGGGTGCTGATCGAAACGTCGACCTCTGGGACCGTGAAACGTTGAAGACCGGTCAGACCCTCATCGGACCGGCGGTGGTGACGGGCCCTTATTCTGTCTTGGTGGTGGAACCGGACTGGACCGCCACCCTGTCCGCCGAAGGGATCTTGGAGATTCACAAAACCAAATCCCCGCGTGTCGAGGAGACCCCACTTCCAGCCGCTGACAAACTAAATGACACCATCGCGATGGAGATCGCCGCGAGACGCGTGCAAGGGATTGCCGAATCGATGGGCGAAGTCATCCGTCGAACCAGCGTCAGCGTGAATGTCAAAGAACGCCGTGACTACAGTTGCGCCGTGTTCTTGGGCGATGGATCCTTGGTCGCCAACGCACCCCACGTGCCAGTTCACTTGGGGGCGATGAGTCACACGGTTCGCAGTTTGATCGCGGACTACCCGGAGATGTCACCGGGTGACTCGTACCTCAGCAACGATCCCTATGCCGGTGGTTCGCACCTGCCTGACATCACTGTGGTGACCCCCGTTTTTTGCGACGAAAACGCGTCCGGTTCGTCGCGTCCCAAGGATTGGCCCTGCGACTTCTTCGTCGCCTCACGATGCCATCACGCCGAAATCGGTGGCATGGTCCCGGGATCCATGGCCCCCGCAGCCACCTGTCTGGCAGAAGAAGGCGTGGTGCTGCACAACGAATGCCTGGTCCGCAGCGGGAAGTCTCACCACCCAAGAATTCGCGAACTGCTTTCCACCGCCACGTACCCTTCTCGAAACGTGGAGGAAAACATGGCCGACATCGCGGCGGCGGAAGCGGCAGGGCAGGCCGGTGCGAATCGAATCCAGGCCTTGGCTGATTCGATGACCAAGTCTCGCCTGATGGATCTGCTGAAGCAGTTGCTGCATGTCGCGGGAGAAGCCACCGCGACCTGGATCGCCACGCTGGGAACCGAGCCTCGCGTTTTCGAAGATTCACTCGACGACGGCACGCCCCTGCGAGTCACCCTGCAGCCGGACCAATCGACCGGACGGTTGCAAATCGATTTCACTGGAACGGGTCCGGTCCATCCCAACGGGTTCAATGCCACACCATCGATCGTGACCGCGGCCGTGCTGTATGTGCTCCGGTGCGTTGTCCCCGGCGAGTTGCCGTTGTGCGACGGGGTGCTGAAGCGAATCGAACTGGTTATCCCTCCGGGCTTGCTCGCGCCGCCTGCTGGCGACACCCCCGAGAACAGTCCAGCAGTGGTCGCTGGCAATGTTGAAACCAGCAATCGCGTGGTGGATGTCTTGCTCGGCGCGTTGGGCGTCGCCGCCGCATCCCAAGGCACGATGAACAACCTGCTGCTTGGCGATGAAACCTTTGGTTATTACGAAACCATCGGCGGTGGTGCCGGTGCAACGGCGACTCAAGCAGGTGCGGACGCCGTTCACACTCACATGACCAACACGCGAATCACGGACCCTGAGATCCTGGAATCACGATTGCCGATTCGCTTGTGGCGGTTTGCCATCCGTCGTGGCAGTGGAGGAGCAGGGCAAAACCGAGGCGGTGACGGAATGATTCGCGAAATGGAATTCCTTCGTCCACTGACGCTGTCTCTCATCACTTCCCGACGAACAACGCGTGCCTACGGGATTCAAGGCGGGCAACCAGGCCAATCCGGTCGACAAACCCTGATCCATCAATCCCAACGAACGGAACTCCCCTTCGCGACCAGCCGAGAAGTTGAGGCTGGCGATCGGTTGGTCATGGAAACGCCAGGCGGTGGCGGCTACGGCAAGGAACGGCCCGCCGACTGAAACAAAGAAGCAGTGCGAGACAAAGAGCAACCGCCCTGAGCTACCTACCCCTGTCGCTTGTCGCCGGATTCGCCAGAGTTCGGTTCCTGCAGCGATTCCTGAACTCGGGTGAGTCCAGCTACCAACGAGATTTCGGGACGCCCCTGAAACGGATCATTCCAGCGTGTCGTCGGCTTCCTCGCTCGCGTCGTCCTCACCATCGGTTTGTGGGGTGAGCTCAGGAACCACGTTGTCACCGGATCCCTCCTCACTGAACGTGTACGTCAACAGTTCCAATTGAATCTCCGCCAGCATCGTGTTGCGATGTGGAATCAGCTTCACGCGACTCTCAATCACATTGGTGTTGCTGTTCGTTTCCTTGCGTTCGATCTCGTGCAACGTCTTGCCATCGACGACGCTGATCCCCATCACATCCATTTGCCGACGACGCACGCCATTGCCGGGCACGGTCAAGTGCGCCCGAGCCATCAGCAGCATCGGAGTGACCCACGGTTGCTCCACCGTGCATCCCCAGGCATCGTCAAACGAACGACTCCAACGCAGCGATCCATCCACGGTTGAGATCGCATGCATCGCAGTGATTGGTTGAACCGCCGCACCACCCGAAACCGCCACCGAACGCGTCGCAGCCAAATCTCGATTGGGTTTTCGGTGTCGGGGCAGAATCAACATTTGATCTTGGATCGACATCACCGAAACCCCGTACAGCCCCTGCCGAGCAGGCACCATGACATCCGCGATTTCGCGTCCGGATAGCAAATCCCAAATCGTTGCCCGGCCGGTGTGATCCAACAGCGTGAAGTAGCGACCGTCGGACATTTCCGCGTAGGCCGCCGTTTCGTTCACGTTTTGAGTGTCTGCGACTCGGAACTGGACCGTTTCTCCCGTTCTCATGTCGATCAGTTCGACCAACTGAGGGTCGAGCATCTCCTTGGCTGCCTCCAGGCTGGCTCGCATTTCTTCGCTCACATCGGCAGGCACATTGGCTTCTCTGTTCACCTGTGTCACCGTCAACAGATGGGACCCCAGTGACGAGATCACCGATCCCAGCGTCCGTTTCTGGGTCTCCAGCAAACCGCCATCGTGGATGTCATAGCTTTCGATTTGGTTCTGCGACCGACTGACGACCATCACCCGATCCTCCGCATGCACGATCGCGGTCCCAACGGCTTCGGTTGTCGTCCGCCAACGCTCTTCCCCCGTCACCGTGTCCAAGCAAATCAGTTCTGTTCCCTGCAACAGAAACAATCGATCCCCCAAAACCGGTCCCAGGATCAACTGAGCATCCCCGTTGTCCGCCGTCGCCGAAACCATCATGTTGCGATAGATCTGATTTCCAAACGGAGTTGCCGCACTCCGCCGCCTGGCAACCGGTTGGCCATCGGTTCCCAGAGTTCGTCGCCAACGAATGGGGTCCTCGCCATTGGCACCCAACGTTCGAAACAAATCAATGGCGATCAGTTCCGATTGAGTCAGCAACAGCATCAGGCTGCCGCTGTAGGTCAGTTCTTTTCCAAACGATCGCATCCCCGAGAAACCCTCGACCGGGATCGCCCGATGAATCCCGTAAGGATTGATCAGTGCCAAGGAGTTCATGTTGTCACTCATCGCATTCCAACCGCGGAGTTGACGCCCCATCAGATGAGTCGTCTTCGCGTAACGACGGTCGTTCATCATCATGCTGGAACGAGGCATTCGCATCGATTGCCATTCCAAGTTAACGTTTCGAGGCCACTGTTCGCCCATCTCGTAGTCGCGACCTCGAACGGGATTGGCTTGCAGCGCGTCCTCAATGAACGTGTCCGCACCAGTGGGTTCCGTCTCGCTCAAACGTTGGCCCAGCAGTTCTCCCACCGCCAATCGATCCAGGTTCCACGATTCTTTGCTGTACAGCTTCGACAGCATCAACAGACGATCGTTGCTCAACGACTCCAAGGCATCATCCGTCGTCATGGTGTCCGCCCAAATCAAACGCTCGGCCAGGAAGCCGTCTTCCATCAACAATGCTCGCGCGGCCATGTCTCGTCGCAAACCTCGCGTCGCCTCGACGACCGGTGAGAAATGCTGCAGCGTCCGCATCAACGTGGCCCCGTCCATGTTCCCTCGCGTCGAAACCAATGACTCCACGGCTTGCGTCATTGCCACCATGTCTTCTTCGGTAGCAGAGGAAACCAACTGCGACACCCGAGCGCTGATCCAATCATCGACCGTGAACTGACGAGCCGCATTGGGAAAGACAGCGTCCATGTCACGATTGAGCGTTGGATGACGCAGCACCAACTCGGATAAATCCAGCAACAGCCCCAACGCCTTCGCATGCTCGATCTGCGAAGTGGGTTTCGCGACCGCCCCCTTGATCTGCAGCACCAACAGTTCCGCCCGTTGCTCGGGTTGGTCAATCAACTCCATCAGGGCATCCAAGTCGACACTGGTATCGCTCGGATTTTCGCGAAGACTTCCCAGCATGGCTTCCACCGACAACATGATCACTTCATCGTTGTCAGGATCCAATTCCCGAGCTCGTCGAAGCAGGCCCAGTGCTCGGGGACGTTGCTCCTGTTCGATCAACAACTCCGCTTTGCGAACCAAGGCAAAGAAATTGTCCGGATCCTTTTGGAGCAACGCATCGACACGCGGCTGCAGCGATTGTTCACCGTAAGCGACCGCCACCATCGTGGCCGATTGGGAGATCAACTCGCCATCGATTGCGATCAGGTTCCCAAGCGGAAAACGAACCGTCCGGCGCTGCAACACCTCACCGTTTTGCAGCGAAATTTCGATCAGTTCGTCGGTGGTGGTGGGCAAGTAATAGCGATCGTTTCCAAACACACCACGGCCCGAAATGCGTTGCCCTGGTCGAACCAAATCAGGCGGCGTCGACCAGACCTCCGTGCCGTCTTGCAACGAACACGCCGACACTTCATCGGCACCGACAACAAAGAAGAGGCCGTCTTGGATCCCTGCAACGTAAGCCAGACGAATTCGATTTCGGGGCGTGAAACGATTGCGTCCGGTGAGCACATCGAGAACCTGCAATCGATCGCACTCAATCGGAGTGACCACCACCGAGGTGCCTTCTGCGATCGCCAGCGAGTGCGTCCAACGGCGGCTCAACTGATTCGAAGAGACCCGGGTGTTTGGCCGGTAGATACTATGAACAAATTCCTGATTTCGTGGAATTTGGTTGCCCCAACGAATGGTTCGGTCAACCAGATTGACCGCGACCGTGGCGCCAGCCCCGGTTGGGCAGATCAGCATTCCGTTGTGATAAGTGGGCATCGCTCCGGCGACTCGGCGGACGGGATCAGCACCAATCCCACCTGATTCCACGGCCACCAACACCTGCTGCCATTGAACCGATCCATCCGCGGGATCCAAGCACAGCAGCACCACTTCACCCGCGATCTCGGCGATCACGTACAGGTCACCTCGAAAGGGAAGTGGAGGGCCGAGGAAAAACGCTTCGGCCAAGGCCGAAGGGGTGGACTCTGACTTCCCCAGTCGCCACAGCAACTTGCCTTGGGTTTTGAGATCCAACGCGACCAACGTGTTGGCGAGTGACGACATGCCGCGACTGGCAAACGGACTGAACCGTTCAATTTCGATTTTACTCAGATCATCGATCATGAAGACTCGTTGGCCATCGCTCGAGATCTGCCCAAACGGAACATCGTTCCAAACACGTTGAACGAGAATATCAACGGGGTCTTCTTCCTCCTCCATCGGATCGGCGAGGTCCGGCGTCAATGTGGCTTCTGGCGGCGCGAACCACGGATACTGCCAAACTCGTTTGCCCGTCCGAAAATCGACCCCCAACAATCGCTGAGTGGTTCGCATCAGCAACTGATCGCCCACTCGCAACGGTGTCCAAGAGGGAGGCGGCAACTGCCCGGTGGCTTTGAGTTGTTGAGTCTTCTCCTGAATCATTCGTTCCTGCCGCGGACTGGCGGACGATTCCACCATCCAACGTGGATTGCTGAGCGGCATTTGCCCAGCACCGGAACCATTGCGATCCACCTCACCGCCCAACAACGGGTAATTCTCCGCCAGAGACTCCGCGCTCACCAATTCAGATTCACTCTGTGCCAGCACCCATTCCTTCCAGGCAATCTCATCAACGGCTTCGCTGGTTGGAAACAACGAAGTGAAGGCCTGGGGATACTTCGTCGGCGTCGGGATCGATCGATCCGCACGTGCACACGCAATCGCATGCAAGGTCACCACCGACTCGCCCACTTGATCCACGATGCGTTGCTGACCGACCAGGTCATCCAGCAACAACGAACAGGCCAACGGGTTGCCAAGCATCCACTCACGAACCGCCAACAGGACGGATGCTTTGTAGCCGGCTTGGGTGTGGAAGGTCTCGCGTCGGACGCGTTCGACCGTTTTCCAATCTCGCTTCGGCCCGGCATCTTCCAGCAGCTTGCCAGCCAAAGGCCCGTACCGCAGTTCGTAAATCTCCAAGCCTTCTTTCGGGAGACCACCGATCAAGTCACGGACATGGTCCAGCAGGCTACGAGGCAATTGACTTTGCAACCGCGCCAATTCTTCCGCTTGAGCGGCCTCGTCATCCAACGGCCGCCCATTGCGATCGAGCATTCCCTCTCGGTTGCCAAGCGGTTGTCCTGGCTGCACACGTTGGTCGTCGGTTTCTTCCTCGGCATCCGACGCGATCGGAGCGTAATAGTCCTGCATCATTTCCGACGCAGGATCGTCGCTTGACCGCAGCAGAAGATCTCCCAGTCGGACGACCGCGTCGCTGTAGCGTTCTTGCTCGATCGCCTCTTCGGCATCGCGAATGATTTGTCGCATGCTTCGTGGGGGCGGCAAGAACTCGGCATCCCCCATCTGCATCCGCGAATCGAACAAGCCTTGAGCGAGGGCCACTTTCGATGCCCCAGGTGTGGCAAACAGCATTCCGGCGAAGATCACCGCCGCCATTGTCGAGCGAGTCATCCAGGAAACCTTGGCATCGAGACGAAGATTGGCGTGGGAATTCACTACACAAACCGATTGAAAACAAGCATTCGAACAAGCGTACCTTGCTCGCACGGAACCAGAGGCACACACGGAACACGAAAACGCGATCTCATTGTATCGCCCCGGGTTCCTCGCAAACCAGTGTCATCTTCCGCCGAACCGGACTCGACGAAATCTTTCATCCCTTCAAAACAGGCTGGCCGGATCCGCACGCACCAATTTCCGCAGTGCCAGCAACCCGCTGATCAGACACATCAAGGTGGTCAGGGCCAGCACAGAACCCGCCCGAGTCAGCGTCAACGCCATTGGCAGCCCCGTCAGTGATTCCAGCCCCTGGAACAATGCCAACGCGATCAGCACCGCGGGGATGAACCCCAGAACCGACAAATAAACCGACTGCCGGACCACCAACCCCACAAAGAACCGGTTGGGATACCCCATCGCCTTCAGCGTGGCGTATTCCGACATCGCGTCTTGCAAATTGGTGAACAGAATTTGATAGCAAATGATGACTCCAACCGCGAATCCCATCAGCGTGCCGATCAGAAAGATCATCCCAATCGGTGTCTGCTCGCTCCAGAATGTCTGCTCGCGATCTCGAATTTGCTGCCGCGTGAGGACTTCCCACTGGCCCCTGGCCATGTTCGTCAATCGTTGAGCGGCTTGCTCCGGCGAAGCACCGTCATGCAAGCGGATCAGCCCCAGATCCACGGTCTCAAGCGGCTTGCCATAACCACGCTGAGGGAAATAGTTCGCGAACGAAGACTCCGCGATCAACAACGACCCTTCATTGGCAAAGTCGGTGCCCAAGGTGAAGGAACCGACCAGTTCGATCGATCGCTTGGACAACTCGATTCGTTGGTCGGCCGGTTGCCCCGACGCTTTGAATTGAAATCCGTATTCTGACCGCGTCTTGCGATCGACCAGTGCGGTCGCTCGCTGTCGGAGTTGATCACGGTGTTCATCCAGGCCCGGGAGAGTCAACCACGGTCGCGACGCGTCCTCGGACATGGCCGCAGGATACAAACTCGAGTCCGGTACCGAGATCACTCGGATCGGTCTCGCAGGACTGCCCTCGACCCGCACCCGGGCCATCGTTCGTTCGATCAACAAGGCTTGCACGTCCGCGACCGCGGGATCCGCCTTCACACGGCGAAGCAAAGACCGCGGGAATCGTTCATCCACCGGCAGCATGTATCGAGCCGGACTGATCGCGACCAATTCGCAGTCCACCACCTCGATCAACCGCACCGGACTGTCCAGCAACGCGTTGCGGAACCCATTCTGCGTGAACATCAGCACCGCCGCAAAACCCACCCCTGCCGCCGCCACGCACAAACGTGCCGGGTTGCCGACCAAATTCTTCCAGGCCAGGGGGGTGCTTCGACTCATCAGCGACCGTCCAGCTGAGCGTCACGCTGCAGGTTCGAAACGATCTGCAGAAAATCTTTCGCGTCGTCAAAATCTCGGTAAACGCTAGCGAACCGGATGTAAGCCACCTCGTCTAGCGTCGCGAGTTTCCGCAGCACCACTTCGCCGATCGTCGCGGTGGGAATTTCCATGTCAAATTCGGCGTAAATCGCCTCTTCGATTTTCTGAACGGTCTTTTCGATTTCGTCGCTGGTCACGGCCCGCTTGGAACACGCCCGCTCGATCCCGCGTTTGATCTTCTCTCGATCAAACGGTTCTCGCGTTTCGTCACTTTTGACCACGCGAACATTCAGAGCATCGATTTGTTCCAAGGTGGTGAAACGCCGCTGGCACGTTTGGCACAACCGTTTCCGCCGAACCACATACCCGGCCTCGGCCGTCCGTGAATCTTGGACTTTGTCGTTATCGGAATGACAGAACGGGCAACGCATTGGCGGTCAAATTCAAGATGGAAAACAGACCCGGATTTCAAACGCTCCAGCCCACTGGACCTGGCAAGCATGATTCACGAGTCTTTCGAAGGTGTGCTATGATCGTCCAGAACGTCTTCGGATGCGAGGTGTCTGGTCCGGCAATCACGGACCGAGCCATCACAGTGTAGCGCCCCAGAACACCAGGTTTTCGGCCCAGAAGGTCAACCTTTTTGGCCAACGAGAATCATTCGGTTCTGCGCCAACATGCTGACTTTGGCATGTTTTTTGGAGTGGCACCACTCGTGAACCAACCCTCGAATTGAATCAACAGGAACGACTCAACGATGACCACTCCCGGCAATCCTACCGACGAAAACGCCCCTTCCAAAGCTGATACGCCAACGGATTCGGTCAACGATCCGCTTTCGTCGGCTGGTTCTTCCACCCCCGCCCCTGAGTCCGGCGGCTCAGTCCCACCCCGGGGCACAACGCAACCCCGTGGCACAGCGCAACCGTCGGCAGGCACCCCTCGGGAACGCTTCATGGAGGAAATCGCCAAAAAGCAGTCACTGGACGACCACGAACCAGAAGAATCTCTCTGGGAAGGCGGCTACAGCCCCAAGGCGATGATCGGGTCCTGGATTGGATTGACGATCCTCAGTGTCGTTTTGCTGGTCGCAGCCGGATTCATCGAGCAATTCACGTTCGGCATCGCTCTGATTGTGATCGTCATCCTGTGGATTTTGGTCGGCCTGAACTACGCCGCCAAACGACTGGGCGTCCAATACGAACTCACCAGCCAACGATTCATCCACCGAACCGGTATCTTGACGCGTCGCACCGATCGCATTGAAGTGATTGACATCAGCGATGTAAGCTACGAACAGGGTCCGATCCAGCGAATGTTCAAGGTCGGTTCCATCTCCATCATCAGCACGGACAAGAGCGATCCGACGCTGGAGTTGGTCGGAATCCACAACGTCGGTGAGGTGGCCGGTTTGATCGACGACATTCGACGTGCCGAACGACGACGGCGCAGCATCCATATCGAGCAAAATTAAGCATGTCCGTTTGGTTTGTTCAGAAAGGCGATGAACAACTCGGTCCGTACAAGCCCGCCGAATTATTGGCTTTGGTACGTGACGGATCGGTGGTGGCGGAAACCAGGATTCGCAAGGACGATTCCAATTGGTTCACGGCCTCCCAGGTCGGCGGTCTGTTCGAAGCCGCTCGCCGGCCCAGCATCGAACACTACTGCCCCCAGTGCAACGTTCGCGTGGGACAACCGCCGACGATCTGCCCTGAGTGCGGCAAAGACCTCGAACGAACCAAAACTCGCATCATCGAACACAGCGTCGGGCAAGAAAAACGATCGTCCAACACTCCCACGACCGGCCCCAGCGACTCAGCCAAGCGTTGGCTGCAAAAGAAAATCCGACGCGACAAAAAATAAAGCCACCGAGGAACCCCCGAAGGGACTCGCCGATGGCTTTCGTTGTCTCTTTGTCTCGGTCGGTCACGGATGATCAGAACCGCTCTTGGATATCGAGCGGTGTCCTGTGCCACCGTGGGGCTGAGATCAGTACTTCAGTTCAGCACCGACGGTCAAACCGATGAAGAACACATCGTCATCGGCGATCAGCCCTCGGCCAAAGTTCGGGGTGACGGTGGCGGAGCTGATTTGCTCTTCCGAGGTTGCCACTCCGGTCAGGTACCAAGCCTCGAAGCCACCGCGAACGGCCATCATCTCGCCAACCTGATAACGAACCCCCGTCCCGAATTCGAACATGCCGGCGAGTTCGGAGGAACTGTCCGAACCATTTGCCAGAATGTCGGCGCCGTTGCGAACCAGGATGTCGGATTCAGCCAGGTTCAAGTAACCGCCTGCACGAGCCCGAACGTAGCTCGACGAAAAACGTCCGATCGGATTGTAGATGTCAGCTCCGACCTGCAAACCAATCATCCGGTTGGCAGCGTTGTTTCGCAGCAAACCAGTGTCGGCGACTGGGTCAGCTCCGTTGACGGTTGAATAGTTGAAGTCCTCTTCGAAGTCGATGTAGCGTCCACCGATCAGCAACTTGGCCACGTCCCAAGCCATCATGGTTCGGCTCATTTCAACCGACCAGAGACGGGATTCGTAGATCTGGCGTTGAGCGTCGGCTTCATCCAAGGCATCAAAACCAAAGGTGCCCAGGGTACCGGGCTGCAAAGGATCTTCGATCAACAAGGTCGAGAGATTGTCGTTGTCCGCAACCGAGATATCCGAGTCCCAATCCAGGACACCGGTGAAGCTCACTTCCATGCCGTTGACGCAGTCAGGAACCACTCCGACGGTGATCCGTGGAGCAATCTCGAAGTCCACATCATCCAGAGCAAAGTCACGAGCGACGGTGAAGTTGTCGACTCCTTCGCGACGCATGTACAACGCTTCGACGCTGGCGTAGCGATAAGGATCGCAGGTAGGACATGCCATCCCGCCGCCGTAGCCAGCTGAACCGTAACCGGTCGATCCGCAAGCTCCACCACACTGGGTTCCGCAACTGCCACACGATTGTGACATCGCCCCGTGATGGTGGCCGACCTGAGCAATTTGATTGCCGAAGGATGACGACGAAGCGTCAACCGCTGACTGCATCGCATTCAGGTCCCAACCAGCGGATGCCGGATCAGAGGCCTGAACGACACGGAATGCTTGGCCTTCGTGCATCAGCGTGTTGCTGGGTGCCGAACCGCCAAATTGCTGAGCATGCGTGGCAGCGGTGCCCAAACCCGACCAAGCCAAACCAACCGCGGCAAGGGTGCCGAACAATCGTGCGGCGAATCGAGGAAACCAGTTGTTGTTCATAATTGAACCTCAGGACGAACAAAGCGGCACGGTGACCGACGGTGGCTGGGTAGTGGTAGGTTGGACGAACGGGACAGGAGCTAGCGAAGGATCAGCTGATCTTCAACTGGCACCAGGAATGTCTTTCGAATCAAACGAACGATTTCTTTTGCGTCTTGGGAGTCATCGCATTCACCTTGAACGACAATGCGGTCACCTTGACGCGTGACTTGCACCGATGCGGTGCGAAACTTTTGCTCGATCAGTTCCATCAACGATCGCTCTTGCTGGCTCTCACCACCACGAACGTTGCTGGACGCAGCGACGTGCAATTCATAAATTTCACGAAGCGAACCTTCTTGGCCGGCCACTTTTTGCTGCACCAACACGCGGGTCTTGCCAGGGCGAACCCCAATCAATCGCAAGTGACGTGAAGTGCTGCTGATGACTCGCGCCACGGAATCGTCTTCGACACGAACGGCCTCGATGATGCCATCGACCGTCAACGAAGTGACATCGTCTGGGTCACACACGATCGCATCTTGGACCAGCAACGTGGATCCCGAACCGTTGGACGAATTTTGCCGTGATGGTCCCCGATGGCCGGCCAAGGCTGCCGGCACAATCAGTGTCGCACTCACCCGTCCTTCCGCCGGAGCGTCTTGGGACGGTTGTGCAACCGCGACCATCGGTGGTGCTTCAACAGCGACCGCGGCACGGTGCCGAACCGGAGCCTCGTGCATGCGTTCCGAAGCGACATGCTCGAAGTGAGCTGGAGCGTCAATTTTCACAGGCAGGTGGCGGTGTTGTTGAACCACCATCTCGCTTGGCAAATGGACTTGCACCGGCTGTGGCAACAGCGGCAATGACGCTGGTGCAGCCGACTCCTGAACTGGTGCTGCAATGCTCAACGGCTCGGGCATCGCAATCGATTCTTCGCCCTTGTTTTCCGATGCTTCTGAGCCAGAGAGACTGGCATCCGAAAAGCTAAGTGAAACAGATTCGGCGTTCATCGAATCCATCGCATCATTGAGCGAAAACTCAATGGGCTCCGATTCTTCGGCGATCGCCACGTCTGCTTCCTCAGCAACGACGGCTGTGACCTTCACAGGCTCAGACGACGGCGTCGGAACGGTGGCTTCGACGACAGGTGTCTCGGCAACGACTTCTTCCGCCACAATTTCCGGCTTCACCAACGGCATGGTTTGGCGAGCGATCCTCGGCTGAGTCCACTGCAATTCAGGTGGAGTTTCGAGCGATTTCGTCGGCTCCACCGCAGGTGAAAGCTGAGCATGCTTCCATTCGACGATGCCGCCGGACTCCACTCGGTCGTAGTCCGGCTGGGCATGTGGGTTGATTCTTGTCTGCGGAGCACGAGGCGGCTCCACGACCAAGGGTGTTTTTTCCGAAACCGGAGCACCAATTGGCAGCAAACCAACAGCGGTGCCGATCGACTTCAGTTTGATCTCCGACATCGTTTGATCGGATGTCTGACGGATCGGGTACAGCGTCGTCTGCCCCTCCGGTGCAACGCTGCCATGGTTCTGGAGCAAGTTCACGTTGCTCGCAGCCGCATGGCCGTTGACTTTGGTTGCCAGAATCGGACCAACGGCCTGATGGGAAGCAGAACGCTTCACAAATGGGTTGCTGTGCATGCTCCCCGAAACCAGACGAATCGGTGGCAGTTTGTCAGTTGCAGTTTCGTCCGCCAACGCCGTGCTTCCGGCGACTTGGCTCGCGGCAATGCAACCTCCCCATACAACGGCTTGGGTCAACCAACGAGCGAGCCGTTCACGTTTGCGGCGGCTAACCATTTGGTTCGAGCCCATCGGGTTCATTGTTTTGCCAATCAGCATGGCGGATCCTTACGCTCACGATCTTTTTGGGATCCTGTACCCCCCCGGCACATTCTCCATGTCGTTGGTCAGACGAAATTCATCGCCGGACCTCCGAACACCCTCTGTATCGTCGCCGGGTGGTTCCGGCATTAACGATTTTGACAGATCGAACGCTTGGTTCTGTTGAATCGATCTTGACACCCATGCCGATTGGACCTGCCAACCCCACACGAACGGGGAAGAACCACCCCATTTCCAGCTCGGTCCACGTGGTTCAGGTCAGGTCGGTCGCTTCACAGTGGCTCGACGACGCAAATGGTTTCACGAGGAAACACGCTGCGCGGATCACGCTGTGACACCGATCGAACGTGGCGCGAGAGAGTTGCCTCGCCTCAACTTCGCTGCCGCATCGCTTCGTAAGCCACAATCGCGGCGCTGACCGACACATTCAAGCTGTCCACGTGGCCCGCCATCGGCAACGCCACGGGTTCGACGCACTCAGCCGCCCAGCGATCTGCCAAGCCATCCGCTTCGCTGCCCAGCACGACCGCGAGCTTGCCACGCAAGTCCGATTCGAATAGCGGTCGCGAGCCTTCCACTCGCATGGCGGCGACTCGATAACCCTGAGCCTTCAAAAACCCAGCGATCTCCGACTCGCTGCCCGATGCGGAAGGGACCGTGAACACCGCCCCCAACGAACCGCGAATGGCATTCGGGTTGAATCGATCCGAGGGGCAATCCGACAACAAGACAGCGGACACGCCCGCCGCATCGGCTGACCGAAACACGGCGCCCAAATTGCCCGGTTTTTCAACCTGATCGAGCACCAACACCAATCCCTCGCTCCAAGCGGGATGAGCCGTGAGCCGGTCGAGTGAATCATCCGGGGCCACAAACTCCGCCACACAGCGATCCGTCGACGCCGTGTAAGCGATTTTCCGCAACACCTCAGGCGTCACCCAACGATGCACGCCCGAATCGATCGCCTGGCGACGAACGACCGCCTGCTCTGGCATTTCAGATTTCGGCGACAAATCCGAGGGCTTCGGTTCGATCTCGTAAAAAGCGACCAGCTTCAACCCAGCCTCGATCGCCCGCAACGATTCTCGGGGCCCGTCCACCAAGACAACGCCAGCAGCCCGTCGTTTCCGAGAACGGCGCAGCGAAACGATTCGGCGGACGGCGGCATTTTGCAAACTTCGGATGGTTTCCATGGGGCCACACTTTTGCATATTCGCTTCAATGGGAGAACCAACCCGAGTCTGCTATCTTTGAATGTTTTCCAAACACCTTCTCTGCCCCCAACTCACGGCCTCGCGAATGTCCGAAAATGTGTTGTGCCAACCCGTTTCCGGACGCAAAGACCAAAAGGCATTTCTCGATCTCGAAAAACGCCTCTACCGGGACGACCCCAACTGGGTCCCGCCCCTGTGGAGCGAACGGGTCAAATTGCTGGGATTCAAGCACCATCCGTTCTACGACGACGCCGAAGGGCAGACCTTCCTGGTTCGCCGCGGCGACCGTGTCGTCGGCCGAGTCCTGGCGGTCGTCAATCACGCCCACAATCGCTATCACGAAGAAACACGTGGGTTCTTTGGATTCTTCGAATGCGAAGACGATGAAGAAGCCGCCGTCGAACTTCTCAACACCGCCGGCGATTGGCTGAAAGAACGCGGGATGACCGGCGTCCGCGGCCCGGTTCACCCCAGCCTGAATTACGAAGTTGGGTTGTTGGTCGATGGCTTCGATACACCGCCGACATTCCTGATCCCCTACAACCATCCGTACTACGAACGGCTGATCCAAGCCGCCGGCTTCGAAAAGTCTCAAGACCTCTACAGCTACGAAGCCTCGATCGACATCCTGGAAACGCTCGATCCCAAGTTGCTGTTTGTGATCGAAGAATCGACTCGGCGTTTCAATGCCGAATGTCGCACGATCGATCCCAAGAACTTCCACGCTGACGTCCGCGTGTTCTTGGACATCTACAACCAATCGCTGCAGCGAACCTGGGGCTATGTCCCAATGAGCGAATCGGAAGTGGACGAGCAAAGCAAAGGCCTGAAAAACCTGTTGCTCCCCAAACTCACCAGCATCGCCGAAATCGACGGCAAACCCGTCGGAGCTGGCTTCGGCTTGCTCGACTACAACCCGCTGATCAAACAAATCGGCGGCAAGCTGTTTCCGTTCGGCTGGCTGAAACTGTTGCTCGGCCGCAAGAAACTGAAACGACTCCGCTTGGTCAGCGCCAACGTGTTGCCCGAATATCAAAAGTGGGGCCTGGGCTTGGTCACGCTCTATAAAATCTTGCCAGAAGCGATCGACTTCGGAATTGAAATGGGCGAATTCTCCTGGGTCCTCGAAAGCAACCAACTTTCGCGAGGAACGATCGAACGCGGCGGAGCCACCCGCAGCAAAACACACCGCATTTACGACCGATCGTTGACTCCCGAACCGGAGCAGGCTTCCACGTGAGCGATCCCATTTCGATCGATTCGATTCTCGGGCCTGGTGGCAGCATCAGCCGCCGATTGCCACGCTACGAACCTCGCGAACAGCAACTCGAGATGGCTCGTGCGGTCTCCTCCGCATTGACCGACCGCGAACACTTGGTCGTCGAAGCGGGCACGGGAACGGGGAAGAGCTTCGCCTACTTGGCCGCCGCGATCCTGCACGCCACTTCCGACCAAACCGAATCGGGACCCAAAAAACCCAACCCTTCATCGGACTCGGTCGACGACCGCATCCCGCCCGCTGGTGAGCAAAAAGAAAAACCCGATCGTCCCAAACGCGTCCTGATTTCAACCCACACGATCAGCCTGCAAGAACAACTGATCGGCAAAGACATCCCACTTCTCAACAGCGTCATCCCGCGAGAGTTTTCCGCGGTGCTGGTGAAAGGTCGCAACAACTATCTGTCACTGCGCCGGATGGGACGGGCCGTTGAAAAATCCGTGTCGTTGATGGCCAACGATTTCCAGATGCAACAGCTTCGCGAAATCCGCAAGTGGTCCGACAACACCGCTGACGGTTCGCTCTCAACGTTGCCGATCAAACCCGACGGACAAGTCTGGGACGAGGTCCGCAGCGACACGGGCAATTGCCTTCGCAACAAATGCCCGAACTTCAAGGACTGCTTTTACTTCCAAGCTCGACGCCGAGCCCAGAACGCACAACTGTTGATCGTCAATCACGCGATGCTGTTCACCGACATCGCGATGCGACGGCAGGGTGTTTCTCTGCTGCCCGACTACGACGCGATCATCCTCGACGAATGCCACACCATCGAATCCGTCGCCGGTGACCACCTTGGCATTCGATTGACCAGCGGCCAATTCGATTACCTGTTTGATCGTCTTTACAACGATCGCCAACAAAAGGGTTTGCTCGTCGCGCACAACCTGGACGCGTTGCAAAGGATGGTCGACCGATGCCGATTCGCGGCCAGCGAAATGTTTGCTGGTGTGCTGGACTGGATGCAAGAATCACGCTCACGAAATGGTCGCGTGCATCATCCCGAAGTGGTGCCCAATCCGCTCAGCGAACCGATGGAGATCCTCGCGCGACGGCTGCGAGCTCATGCGGACGCACAAGACAACGATTCCGATCGACAAGACTTCCAATCCGCTCACGATCGACTTCTCGCCTTGGCCGGCGGTCTGCGTGAATGGCTCGACCAATCGCTCAAACAAGAATCGGTTTATTGGGTGGAAACCTCCGGCAGTCGTCGCGGGATGGACCGAGTCTCCCTGTCCGCTTCGCCAATCGACATCGGTCAAACGCTTCGCGAAGAGGTTTTTCAAAACGAGGAAATTGGCTCGGTCATCATGACCAGTGCCACGCTGGCGACCGGCGAACAAGACAAGTTCAAATTCTTCCGCAGTCGTGTGGGTCTGACGACAGGCCGCTCCCTCCAAGTCGGCAGCCCCTTCGACTACGAGAAACAAGCCAAACTGATCATCGTCCGTGGACTGCCTGATCCCTCCGCGAAACGAGACGAATTCGAAGCGGCACTCCCCCAACAAATCAAGCGATTCGTTGGACACACCGATGGTCACGCGTTCGTGCTCTTCACGAGTTACTCGTTGCTTCGCAAGTGCGCCGAAGCAATCACGCCGTGGTGCATCGAACGCAACCTGCATCTGTACAGCCAAGCGGGCGAACAGAACCGAACGCAATTGCTCGATTCCTTCCGAAAAGACCCGCGTGGCGTGCTACTTGGCACTGACAGTTTCTGGCAGGGAGTCGACGTTCCTGGCGACGCTCTCACCAACGTTGTGATCACGAAGCTGCCGTTCTCTGTTCCCGATCATCCGCTACTCGAAGCACGGCTCGAAACGATCCGTGCCCGTGGTGGGCATCCATTCCCTGACTACCAATTGCCCGAAGCCGTGATCAAATTCCGGCAGGGCTTTGGGCGTCTGATCCGCACCCGCGATGACTCGGGGATGGTCGTGGTCTTGGACCCTCGAATCCGATCCAAACCTTACGGCCGACTTTTCCTCAGCGCACTTCCACCACTGCCATGCCACGACGTCGGCACCGTCCCGCGTCAAAAAACAAAGAAGCAGTGAGCAAGCCGCTTCTATTCGACGGCCCCATCCGGGGCGGGATTGTGGTCTCCATCAATGTTCTCGGGGCTTCCACCCCGAGCGAACGATGACGGCCCCTCCCGGGGCGAATGAACATGGATGGCTCCGGAGGAGCCCGCGTTGATAGCTCGGGGCAGAAGCCCCGAGACTACTGAACGTTTGGGCTTGGAGAGTATTGTCGCTTGCGCAAGTTTTCATCCCGGTAGGGATGCAAGATGGTAGCCGTCGGTAAGCGATAGCGCCACCGATGGACATGCAAACCCCACGCCGCCACTCTCCATCCCGCCGTGGCCATTGGCCACGGCGGGATGGAGAGTTTTATGGAACCTCGTTTTCCGGGGGTACGCTGCGACGCAGCGACCCCCGGCTACCATCTGAAATCCCTACCGGGATGAAGAAAGACAGAAGCCGGAAGAAAAATTGCATTCGCTATCGGAACGCCAAGGGCAAACATTTCGCAGCCCAGGGCAGTGCGAGCCACTTCCCATGCTCGGCCCTCACCCTCGCGTACGCCTGAACGGCGTCACTCGCCCCCCAACTTCGATTTGGGAGAGGTTCAGTAGGCAGAAACCCACTGAAAAGCGGGATCGATCGACTCACAAACTCTAGCGAGCGGAGGTGAGTGATTCGCCAGAGCTGACAATGGATTCGTGGAACATCTGCAACTCTTTCTCGAGTTGCTGGTTGCTACGATACAGCTTGACCAATCGCTGATGCGTTTCCTTGAGCTGAGTGGCCAACTTCTCGTTGTAGGTCTCCAGCGAAATCCGCTCGACTTCGGTTTGCTCGAAATCCTGCTCCAACTTCAGCTTCTCAGCTTGAGCGGCTGTGGTCATGTTCTTGGTCGCATCAATCGCCCGTTGAAGCACTTCGTTCTCGTAAGTCAGCTCTTGAGTTCGCGTGCTCAACTCCGCCAAACGCAGGCGAATGCGTCGCAAAACAAAGCGATAATCGTTCAAAGGCCGAACGTAGTAGGTGTCGATCAGGCGAGCGACTCCTTCATCGATCAACGCATCCGCGGCTTCCTCTTTGACGACCAACAGATCGTCTTTGGAGAATTTGACCTTGCCAGAATCACCCTGCTGCAAGCGACTGTCGACCGCACGTCCGCTGCCGTCAAAGAATCCACCATCCAAAGCACCGCGTTGATCGGGGCTGTCCACGACGATCTCATGATTCTTGGTGAACTCGATTTTGACCCATTTGCTCAATGGCTCGTCATCGGGCAAAGACCGTGTTCCGTCGCGGAGGTACTCGGCTCGCGACTGAGCTGAGATCTGGTTGCTGAGCAACCGGTTGACCAATTCATCATCGATTCGGCCGAACACATTGTTGTCGTCTTCCACGCTTCCCTCCGCCACAAAGGGCTCGTGCCCATCAAGCGGCAGCAATTCGTAAACGGACCAACTGACCGCTTGGCGGCTTTCGATGGCCTGACGCTGCTGCGGCAACAGGGGAGCGGTCGGTTGCAACGTGACCTGAGTCGGCGAGGTCGCCGTCACTCGGTATTCGCCCAGATAGAAAATCGGACCGGGAACATTCAAATTGGGTTGTGGGCCTTCGGCGAACCCATAGACGACCAAGCCATCCGGAATCAGCGGCAAGGGAGCCAATTCGACTTCGCCTTCGTCCGCTTCCTCGGCTGGCAACCCATCAACGGGAACCTCCTGCTGGGGGGAAGACAAGACAATTTGGCCACCATTGTTGAAATCCGCATTGGTGAGGCGCAGTCCGCGCCACCGCCGACCAGCTTCGGTGCCCAACTTGGCCAATTTCTGGGCCATTGGCAGGACGCCTTCGCCCGACAGCGGGTCATTGGGATTGCCATACCGCAATTCCAATTGCTCCGCCTCGACCGAGGCCAGCCTGGACTCGAGTTCCTCTTTGACTTTGTGCCACTCAGAACGACTTTTCAACGCCCCAGCGACAGGGAAGACGAAAATCACGGCCAAAATCGTCGTGATGACGACGGGAGTGATCTGGTACCACCGCCAATGAGGCGCCGCTTTCCAGACCAAGATGGCCTGGGCGATGACGACAACTATCAGAACGAGAAGAAGTACGTACTGCATCAGAGCAATTGATTGAGAAGCGGCAGAACTACCAAAGAGGGATCCTTGACGGGCTAGCTTAATCCAGTCCAACGCCAGCTTGGAGAATTTTCATCAACTTTTCCGTTCCGGTCGTCCGTGTCGGTGCCCGTGACCAACCGATCGGCACAATCGGAACATCCCTCACGATGGGGCGCCGATTGAAGCGGTTCGAGCGGTTTGCACCGACTTGCCGGTCAAGCCGATCCGCCAGATCGTCCGAAATGATCCTGTGAACACGTCCGCATCGAACGCGCGACGTGTGTCGAACATCCAGGTCTCGGAAGGCGATCGATCGTGACGATGCGAAAAACACTGTCCATTTGGATACTAACCGGATCCGTCCTCTTGCCAGCGGCAATGGGGTGCAACCGCCCTCACTATCGCAAACAGGCAGACAACGAAGCCTACGCGTTGATGGACGAGAAAGCCTCGCACGTGTCACGCCCGGTCGACGCGCCCTTGCGGATCGAACTGGACCGACGCAGCCGAATGTACAACCCATTCGACCTCGACTTCCAACCGATGCCGCTGGATGACCCAGCCTCGAATCGGTACATGCAGTGCGTCGACGGCCGACGCGGCTACCCGATGTGGGAAGCCAATGGACTGACCAACGCCGCCGAAAGTCCGGATTGGTGGCAGTTCCTTCCGCTCAATGACGACGGGATCCTCGAACTCAACTCAGAGAACGCGGTCAAGATCGCGCTGCTGCACTCCCCAGACTACCAGCGTCAGTTGGAGCAGTTGTATCTGTCTGCCCTGGACGTCTCGAGCCAGCGGTTTCAATTCGACACCCAATACTTCGCCGGTGCCGGTGCTTCGTTCAGCCAGAATGATCAACGCTTCGGAGCCTTCCGCGATTCCGATTCCGTCACCAGCGTGGGCGGGGACGCAGCCCTGAGTCGACAGTTCGCGACCGGTGCCAATCTGCTGGTGAACTTTGCCAACGAAATTGTCTGGAACCTGAATGGTCCCGACACGGCAACGACGTCCACCGTGCTCGACTTCACCTTGTTGCAACCCTTGCTCCGAGGTGCGGGACGCGACCGCATCATGGAATTGTTGACTTTGTCGGAACGTCGGCTGCTTGCCAACGTTCGCAACTTCGAACGATTCCGCCGCGGTTTCTACTTGGAAATCGTCACGGGACGCAACAACGACAGCAGCGTCAGTCGCTCTGGAGGTACGTTCTCCGCCAACACCGGTGCCTTCACCGGGTTCGATTCAGGCTTTGCCAATCTGGGTGGCAGTGGAGGAACCGGCGTGCCACAGGCCGGTGGGTTCATCGGTCTGCTTCAAGACCAACTGCAAATCCGCAACTTGGAAGAGAACATCGCTCGGCTCGGCGAGAACCTGGTCATTCTCGACAACACGCTGATCGAATTGCTGACCACCATTCCCGATGACCCTGAAGCCATCATTCGCCAGCGACTGCAAATCGCGCAAGCACGATCCGCTCTGCTGAGCTCGCAAAGCTCCTTGGTTTCGCGTCGTGTTGGCTACCAAAACTCGGTTGACTCCTTCCTGCGTGACCTTGGATTGCCACCTTATATCTGTGTCGAAATCAACGACCCGATGCTGGAACGCTTCGAACTGATCGACCGAACCCTTCGAAGTCGCCGTGAAGAACTGATTGATGTCCGCTTGGCAGTGGGCGAGATCAACATCGGATTGCTGGAATCCAGCGAAACCACCATCAACGAAGAGACCGGACTGCCGGAAACCAAACTCCAGTGGGACGAAACCACGATTCGCTTGATCGAACGACTTCGATCTTCGGTTGAACCGTTGTCGAAATTCACGGGTGATTTGATCGCCGAAGATTTGCCCCGCGTGGAAGCGGACCTCAAGCAGTTGGCGGAGCTCATTCCGGAGCGTCGCAACCAAACCGATTCGTTGCTGGAACTGTACCGCGAAGAACAAGCCACGGTGTGTTCGCTGCTGGGAATCGAAACCGTTGACGAATCCATCTTCGACCTCGAACCCGTGCTCGAACTCGGCGAAGAACTGGAATCACAGTTCAATGAAATCGCCAGTCGTCTGGACGCCTACAAAACGGCGGTGGATCAACTCAATGAACAAATCGATGTCTTCCTGCAAACCGGACCACGATCCGAAAACAGCGTTGAAATCGCGGTTCAAGTTCGCAATGAAGTGATTCTGGCCAGCCAAGACTTGCTCGCCAACCTGGGCGAAGACGTCCTGGCGTTGCAGTTGATTCAAGCCCGCTCGCGAGTCGAATCGCTGCTGCTTCCCGAAGTCGAAATCAACCCTGCCGAAGCACTGCAGATCGCTCGCGTGAACCGTCGTGACTGGGCCAATGCTCGGGCCGCCCTGGTGGACACGTTCCGCCGAATTGAATTCTTCGCCGACGATCTTGAAAGCGACTTGGACCTGGTCGTCTCCGGCGGTGTCAGTCAATCCGCGGTGACCGATCTTCCCAACAATGACAACACCAGCCTCCGGCTTGGGCTTCGTTGGGACGCCCCAATCACTCGCTTGCAAGAACGCAACACCTACCGCCAAGCCTTGATCGAATACGAGCAAGCCAAACGGTCGTACTACAACTTCGAAGACAGCGTGTGGCAAGGTCTGCGTTCCAGCATTCGCCAGCTGCAGGCCAACCGGATCAACTTTGAATTGGGACGCCAATCCGTCCGGATCGCAGCCAACCAATTGGAACTCAACGAGGACATTCGGTCCTTCCGAGATGCCCGCGGCTTGAACAGCGGCCCGACCGCTGCTCGCGATACGATCTCGGCACTGGGTGACTTGCTCGATTCACAAAACTCGTTGCTGAACATCTTTGTGAACTTCGAAGTCGTTCGCCGTGGTCTCGACTTGGATCTCGGAACCATGGAACTGACGTCCGACGGACTGTGGATTGATCCAGGCCCCATCGAGCCTGAATTCCTGCTGGGTCTGGTCGGCACGTCCGAAGGCGGCCTGATCGATTGCGGTGTCACAACCTCCAACGCCCTGTGCCCCACTCCTGATTGCGGGATGCCATTGAAAGAGCAACCCAAAGAACCCATCTTTGGATTCTGATTCAACGTCCTGCGGGGTCGCATCCGGCTCGCTCCGGTGGTCTTTGCAACCGGCAACGGTTGCAAAGACATTGACCAACTCACTTTGTCGGCCGAACTCTGTTTGCCGATCGGCTCACTTGACCGGTTCGGCAAACAGCTCGGGATACTTTTCAGTGAGCTGACGTCGCAGTTTCGGACGTGCCTTCAAAGCGGAGCCCATCTTCCGAACCATCTTGGGATTGTTGATGCCGCCCAGCTCGTGATCGGTCGGCATGATCTCGCTGTCCCAATCGGCAAGCTCAGAGGGACGCACATTGTCGCGGTAAAACGCACCGGTGGTGAACGGCGTTGGAACAAACGAGCCGACCAAGCTCATGTCCAATTCGGGTTCAATCTGGCCTTCCATCCCGAGCGCCCACAAACACGCGTTCGCAAAGCAACGACGCGTGTCTTCATCGAGCAAGTCTTCCGACGCGCCGAACGAGAAGTAAGCCACGCGTGCATCTTTCTTGTCGCCCGATGGCGCGACGTAGTGATCGCGAGTCCAACCGGCCGACACCTTGGGCTTGTCCGTGTTGACATCGTCACTCGGCTCAAACGTGTTCAAGACTTGAACTTCCACCAATGGCGTCGCTCCCGTCGGCGGCTGAGACTTGTAGGCCCCGCTGTAACCATGCATCGTGCCGACTCCGGTCATGATGGGGTGCTCCTTGGCAGAATCCAACGCCGTGATCCGGCTGCTTGAACTGTGATTGCCGCCATAGTGACTTTGCCCGCGTTGCGCATGCCAGGTGTTGCCAAAGACCTGCTCACCCAAACCGCCGAGGTAGTCGTCACCGCTGTAGTTGAAGTTGAGCTTCGACCACTTGCCCTTTTGGCCGTTGAAGCAGTGAGTCGACGTCCGCGCCCCCACGACCGGACCACCTCGTTCAAAGTAATCCACCAACAGGTCAACCTGATCGTCGGGCAGCTTCATGAAACGGGTGAAGAAAAACAGCAGGTCCGCATCCTTGAGGGCTTCCATCCCGGGAACGGCTGCATCACCGGCTTTGATCTCGCCGTCCTGGTCGATTCCAAACAACACGGTGCATCGAAAGCCGTGATGCTTGGCCAAAATTTTCGCGAGCAGTGGGCACGCTTGTTCGGACCGGTATTCGTGATCATTGGCGATGAACACGATGTGCTTGCCTTTTCCGATCCCTTCCCCGCCTTCGTAAACCAGCGGCGCAGAATCGGAATCCGCCGCCAAACTGGTGAGCGGAAAAGTGACAAGTGACAGCAAAGCCAGAGAGAGCCAAGTCTTCATAGATTCAGTGTGTGATCGAGGTGGGATGAATGGGAGGTGTCGTTCACCATCACGCGGCGGCCCGATTTCAACCCCAAGCCAACACGTCACGAACAACAGGTGACTATGAATTTAGTCCATCTTCACCTCGATCGCGTGACGATCTGTCCCGCTTTCTTCAAAACGCCCCCACATCCGACCCCATGTCGCAATTCCATTGACTTGTGACGCAACCACCGAAGCTCCCTTGGAACCATGGTGAATGCGTCAACTGCGAACCGGGCCTAGATAAAACCGGGCCTGGATAGAACCGGCCTGGGCAAAACGGGAGATGGGTACAACAGAACACGGAGAACGGTGGGGAAGAGCAGGGCGGAGTTTTCGATCGCCTCGATGGGGACAAGGAACGCTCAAAGCACCGCAAGACCACCGCTCATTCCTGCCTTCCCGTGGTGACTCCGCCCACACGACTGGTACCTGCTCTGGCGGACGCGAGTACAATGCGGCGTCTGATTCCCACCCGATCCTCCCCCCAACCGATCAGTGTCATGACGTCGAACTCCATGCGAGCATCCTGTCGATTCCGCGACCTTTCCCCGCGATTTTCGTTGGCTTCGTTTCTTCTTGTTTCGTGCACTCTTGCTTGTCTTTCGTTCTCACAAGCCATCGCAAACGATCGCCCCAATGTGGTGATCGTGATGGCCGATGACCTCGGGTATGGCGACATTGGTTGCTACGGAGCCAAGGGTCTGGAAACTCCCAACATCGATCGCATGGCATCCGAGGGTTGCCAATTCACCAGCGGCTATTGCTCGGCGTCCACCTGCACGCCGACCCGCTATTCGTTCCTCACCGGCTCCTACGCGTTTCGTTTCCCCGGTACCGGCATCGCACCACCGAACAGCCCCGCGTTGATTCCCGCGGGAACCACGACCACTGCCAGCGTGCTGCAAGAGGCGGGCTACAAAACCGCCGTCATCGGCAAGTGGCACCTGGGCTTGGGCGAAAAGAACGAAGGCCCGGACTGGAATGGGGATCTGAAACCAGGACCTTTGGAGATAGGCTTCGACCACTGCATCTTGCTTCCCACCACCAACGATCGCGTGCCACAGGTCTACGTGAACAACCACAACGTCGAGAACTTGGATCCGGCCGATCCACTGTGGGTTGGCAACAAGAAACCCTCCCAAGACCACCCCACAGGAATCACCCATCGCGACACATTGAAGATGGATTGGTCGCACGGTCACAACTCCACGATTCACAACGGCATCAGTCGCATTGGGTTCTACACCGGAGGCCACGCCGCTCGGTTCCGCGACGAAGACTTGTCGGATCGCTGGGTGGCAGAATCCAAACGATGGATCAGCGACCACAAAGAGGAACCGTTTTTCCTATTCTTTGCCTCACACGATCTGCACGTGCCTCGAGTCGTGAATGAACGCTTCCAGGGCAGCACCGCACTCGGACCTCGAGGGGATGCCATCGCGGAACTGGATTGGTGCGTGGGCGAACTGATGAAGTCGCTCGAAGAAAACGGACTGACCGAAAAAACCTTGCTCGTGTTCTGCAGCGACAACGGCCCAGTTTTGGACGATGGCTACAAAGACGATGCCAACGAAAAACTTGGCGAGCATGATCCAAATGGTCCCTATCAAGGCGGCAAGTACACGGTTTACGAAGGCGGAACGCGAACGCCTTTCATCACCCGGATGCCCGGCACCATTCCCGTCGGTGTCAGCGACGAACTGGTTTGCACCATCGACTTTGCCGCCAGTCTCGCCGCCCTGGTCGGACAAGAACTTCCGAACGACGCTTGCCTGGACAGCCACAACGTGCTGGGAGCGTTGATGAATCAGTCCGGTGCCTCCGGTCGAGAGCATCTGGTCCAGCAAGACAACGGAAAAGTTGGCAACTACGGCTATCGCGTTGGCGATTGGAAACTCGTTCGCCACGACCAAAAGAAGTCCTACAACTTCGACCTGTCGATGACACGAAAATCAGTCCCCCAATTCGCTCTTTACAACCTTGAATCGGATCCAGCCGAACAGAACGATTTGAGTCAGAGCGAACCCCAACGAGCGAAGCAAATGCAACAGGAACTTCAACAGCTTCTCGACGCCGGTCGCAGTCGCTAAGCAGCAACAGCCAGTTGCTTGAGTCGTTAACGACGTATCAACGCCTGTAGAATGGGCACTCTTGCCCGTCAACGTGGTGAATATCACCGCCCCGCGGTCGTTGGATCACCCCGACATCCACCACCAGTCGCGGAGCGACGATAGTTGCTCACCGCCCCGTACGATGGGCTTCCAAGCCCGTCGCAATGGAACCCCGACACGTGAGCGAGGCACGACCTCGAATCCCTCACTCACCCTTCGCGTTTCCCAAAACCAATCAAAAAAAGCCGCCCACTGGAATCATCCGGTGAGCGGCTTTTCTGATGGATCCAACTCAATTGCGTTTGCAAATCATGCGGTCGCGAGTTTGGACTCTTCGCTTGCAATCATTTGTCGAAGGATCTCGTCCAGCGACACGCGGATGTCCCAGTCCGGGTAATCACGTCGCAGTTTGCTCAGGTCGCTGATGTAGCAAATGTGATCGCCTTTGCGATTGTCATCGCCCAGCGTCCACTTCACTTTGTGACCCGAGATGTCTTCGATCTTCTGAATGCATTCCAGCACGCTGGCCGCGTTGTCGCGTCCGCCACCGATGTTGTAAACCTCGCCTGGACGCGGGTTCTTCGAGAACGCTTCGAAGGCTTTGACCACATCGCTGCATTCGATTTGGTCGCGAACTTGTTTGCCTTTGTATCCAAAGATCGTGTAGGGCTTGCCCGTCACGGCCACGTGAACGAGGTAACTCAAGAACCCATGCAACTCGACGCCGCTGTGGCTGGCCCCGGTCAAGCATCCGCCTCGGAAGATTCCGGTCTTCAACCCGAAGTACTTGCCGTACTCCTGAGCCAACACGTCCGCCGCCGTCTTGGACGCGCCAAACAGCGAGTGCATCGTTTGGTCGATGCGGCACGACTCAGAGATGCCAGCGTGGTCTTCTTCGCGGGCATATTCCCAGCGGGTTTCCAATTCGTCCAGCGGCAACTCGTTGGGGGCATCGCCGTAAACCTTGTTCGTGCTCATGTGGCAGAACACAGCCTCGGGTGCATGCTGACGAGTTCCCTCGAGCAGGTTCAATGTTCCGTTGGCGTTGACTTCAAAATCCAGAAACGGAATCGCGGCGGCTTTGTCGTGCGATGGTTGGGCCGCACAGTGAATCACCAAATCCGGTGGCTCGTTCTTGAACAGGTCCAACACGCCTTCGCGGTCGCGAATGTCCAACGAGACGGTTCGGAAGTTCGAGGTTTCCTGTTCCAGTCGCGACTGGTTCCACTTGGTGCTGCCATCCGGGCCGAAAAAGGTGGCGCGCATGTCGTTGTCGATGCCGATGACTTCGTCACCCAGGGCGTCCCAATGCCGCACCGCGGCCGAGCCGATCAGCCCACTGGAACCTGTCACAATCACACGCATAGCACGTCAAACCTACCTAAAAACCAACTTCCAAAAGAAAACTGCGTCTGATTGTAATTCGCAATCGAAACACCAAAACCGCCACGTTTTATTTTCAATGAAACGACATCGACGGCTGGTTGCCCATTTCAGTGAGGGCCGCTTGAACGCCCGCGGAGCGTATTCGCCAGAGTCTTTCGGACGCTTCAGGCAGCCTGTTTCACGGCCACGGGAGCCTCGGCCGGGGTGTTGGGGCGGATCATTCGGGTCATCTCCAAAATTTCCGCGATCGCCAGGGCTTGCTCAGCAGCGGTTTGTGTCAAATCCAAAAACAGCACGCGTTTGCCGCGAATTTCGCACCAGGTGCTGCCAGCCCCCTCCAATGGTTCGCCGCGAATTTCAAATCCATTTTGGCGGGCGATGCGGGTCATCCGTTTCAGACGATCCAGCACGTTTTCCTCGTCAAACCGATTCATATCGAAGCCTTTGGACTCGCTGGAGACGGGCTTTTCGCCTGCGTGATTGAGGGCGAACAAGTCACCGGGGCAAGCAAGCCGTGGAGGGTAAGGTTTGCGGGCCGGATAGCAGGGATTTATCAACCGTGTGGGTTGTTCCGATAGATCAAACAGCCAATCCCTTCCCGCCCGGATTCCAAACTCAGCTATGTCGCACCAAGCTTCTTCCGCCCAATCGACTCACGCCGCCTCCGAATCCCAAGCCAATGAGCTGACGGTGCTGCGGGAACAGGTGAAACGACTGCAGAATCTGGCGACCCTCGGCGAACTGACCGGCACCGCCACGCACGAATTCAACAACGTGCTGATGACCGTCATCAACTACGCCAAACTGGGACTGCGGAACGAAGACAAAGCCAGCCGCGACAAAGCACTGACGAAAATCCTGGAAGCCTCCGAGCGTGCCGCTCAAATCACCAACACGATCTTGGCCCAAGCCCGCAACCGCAGCGACGCGATGGGCCCAGTCGACTTGAGCGGATTGGTTCGGGAAACCTTGGTGCTGATGCAACGTGAAATGCAAAAGTATCGAATCAGCATCGAAACGGACTTGCCCGAAACCGCGACGGTTCACGCCAGCGGAAACCAAATCCAACGCTTGCTGCTCAACCTGCTGACCAATTCACGACAAGCCATCGGCGAATGCGGCACGCTCTGGATTCGTGTCGCCTCCTGCGACACCGGAGCGGATGGAAACGGCTACGTTGAACTGACGGTTCGCGATTCTGGCAAGGGCATCCCTGAGGACGTTCTGCCAAAGATCTTTGACCCGTACTTCTCCACCAAAGCCGGTCCTGATGAAACAGGAAAGGGCGGCACAGGGTTGGGATTGGCCGCCTGCAAAGAAATCATCGACGAGCACAAAGGACGTGTGCGAGTCGAAAGCTCCGTCGGTCGCGGCACCGCCTTCATCATCCGCCTGCCAATCAGCGCGGCACAACGAGCCGCGGCTTGAAGCGCGTACGCCATCGCCCACCTGCCAAAAAGGTGTCAGGTACCTTTTTGGGGGAATGGGGGTTTTGGCTCGATGCCGGTGTCGTCAGCTGAAGGGTTCAGGCAACATTTTCTTTGCCGAATCGCCTTTGAATCGCTTCCTTCACAGAGCCCGCAGAACCGGCAAACTACCTGTTCTACCAAAAAGGTACCTGACACCTTTTTGGCGTCTGAGTGTGGGGTGACTCGGCGTTTGTCGGTGTCTGGGATCGCATACAATGACGTGTTGTCATTCGTTCCCGCGAACCCGCCCTGCGAAAATGCCCCGTCCACTCAGTGAAGCCCAGCTTGCCGACTACGACCGCCAAGGATTCTTGTTGGCTTCGTCTTTGTTCGATCCCGATGAGATCGAACTGCTGCGACGCTCCGCCAAAGAAGACAAGCGTTTGGACGACCACGCGTTTGGTCGCGACGATGGTGAAGGCGGCACCGTGCGATTGTCTCTTTGGAACCATCCCGGTGACGGTGTCTATGGTGCGTTTGCAAGGTGCGATCGAATCGTGGAAAGGGCTGGGCAACTGTTGCGTGACGAACCCTATCACTATCACTCCAAGATGATCATGAAGGACGCGCGCGTCGGTGGCGCGTGGGCCTGGCATCAAGATTACGGCTACTGGTACGGCAACGGCGTTTTGACGCCGAATCTAGTCAGTTGTTTCATCGCCGTTGATCCGGCAACCAAAGAAAACGGGTGCTTGCAAGTCATCCGCGGCTCCCATGCGTGTGGACGCATTCATCATCAATTGACCGGTCAGCAAGCCGGGGCGGACCCGGAACGCGTGACCGAGATTTTGAAACGGTTCGAGCTCCTGCACGTTGAAATGAGTCCGGGTGATGTGCTCTTCTTCCATTCCAACCTGTTGCACCGCAGCGATCAAAATCACAGCGAGAATCCTCGTTGGTCCATGATCTGTTGCTACAACGCGAAGTCCAATGATCCTTACAAGGAATCGCATCACCCACGCTACACGCCACTGAATCGGTTGCCTGACTCCGCGGTACGCGAGATTGGAGCGCAGCGATTTGACGCCGTTGGCACCGCCGGATCTGGAACGAATGGTTCTGGCCAAGGCGATGAACAAAGTGCATCGATGGCATGGCTGGATCCCAATCGAGATGCCAGCGCAACCGCATTGAACGCGAATTCAAAGGACGCTGAGAATTGACGCAGCGTGAGAGCAACGCGGCCGACTTGGGCATCGATCCCGTTATGCCGAAAGATCGCGAGGTGCCGATCGGGTGCATCGGTGCTGGGTTCATCATGGATGATTGCCAGTTGGTGGCGTACCGAGCCGCGGGATTTCAGCCCGCTGCAATCGCTTCGCGGCGAAGAGAACAAGCCGCCTCGGTGGCAGAGCGGCATGGAATCAGCAAGGTCTTTGACAATCCCAGCGAACTTTTGGCCGACAGTTCAATCCCGGTCATCGACATCGCGGTCCCACCGGACGTTCAACTCGAGATCATTCGGGAAGCGGTGCGGCACCCGCACATCCGTGGCATCTTGGTTCAAAAACCCATCGCGGGTTGTCTTGCCAAAGCCAAGCAAATCGTCGATCTCTGCCGCGACGCTGGTATCACGCTTTGTGTCAATCAAAACATGCGCTACGACCAGTCGGTTCGGGCGTGCAAGACGCTGCTGGCTCAAGGCCAACTCGGCGAGCCTGTTTTAGCGACCATTGACATGCGAGCGATCCCGCACTGGATGCCTTGGCAACAACGGCAGGGGTGGATGACCTGCCGGATCATGTCGATCCACCACTTGGACGCCATGCGGTACTGGTTTGGAGATCCTATTCGTGTCTTCGCCAGCTTCCGGACCGACCCGCGAACGACGTTCTCGCACGTGGACGGCATCGGACTGTACATCCTGGAATACGCCAACGGTTTGCGTTGTCAAATTTGCGACGACGTGTGGGCAGGACCGGCTCGCGAAGGCGCGGCCGAAGACTTGGGGATCACTTGGCGAGTCGAGGGCACCAAGGGGATGGCTCGCGGAACCATCGGTTGGCCCAAGTACCCGCTTCGCAGCCCCAGCACAATCGACTGGACCACGACCGACATCGGCCGATGGGAACAACCACGCTGGGACCAAGTCTGGTTCCCCGACGCGTTCGCCGGACCGATGGCAGAACTGCTGGTCGCTTTGGAAACCGGCATCGAACCCAACCTAAGCGGTCGCGACAACCTTCGTACAATGGCTTTGGTCGACGCATGTTACGAATCAGCGAAAACCCACCGTGCGATCGAGCTCCCAACAACGTTGTAGAATTCATTCACCACGAACTCACATCAATTGGCAAACCGCTGGCAAGCAAATCATTTTTGCGGTCAGCCAATTCCTGAGCCGCCGCGTTCTGGCGAGCGAACCACCAAGCGACAACCAGAAAGATCAGCCAGAGCGGCAAAACAACAAAGAAGAACACCGCCAAGTTTCGCGGGGTCAACAATCGCGTGAGCAAACTGGACGCGGACTTTGACTCATTCGATGACGTCGCGTTTGCGGAGAGAGGTTCGGAAGACATGTTGGCTGTTTCAGACGAGAGGTGAGCAGCGAACGACAAATGGGTAGTGGACGAAGCGACGAGTCCCTTGCACGAGGACTCGTCACCTCGTCCACCACGACAACCGATTGCCCAGCAGCATCAACGATACATCAAATACTTTTCCCGACGTGCTTCGAATTCCGACAGCTCTTCTTGGTAGGCCGCCTGCAACTGCTCCACCGATTGACCGCCAAGGATTCCTTCCGCTGTTTTCTGGCTGACCAACAGACGGTTGAGAGACTTCGTATTCCAGTCATCGGGGGCAAGTCCCTGCAATGTCACGGCAATGGTCAGCGCCGTTCGCAACGGATCAAACTCAGCCCGCTCAGTCAGGATCACGTTCACTCCGCCACACTTTTCATTGGCGAATTTGCTGGCGTCCGGAGTGAACTCGATTGGAACGAAGCTCACCCCGCTCAATCCCTGTGCGTTCAGTTCACGAGCCAATTCCAACGCATCGATCCAGGGAGCACCGAAGTGTTCGAAAGGTGTGTCCGTACCACGGCCCACGGACAAATTGGTCGTCTCCCACAACCCAATCGCCGGATACAGGTAGGCCGCATTGAGACTTCGCATATTCGGTGATGGATTGATCCACACGCGTCCGGTTTGATCGAACCCCGGACGGCCTTCCCAGCCCTCCATCGGAATGACTTGCAAATCCAGGTCGAGTTCCCATTCCGCTTGGAACATCTTGGCCAGCTCACCAATCGTCATCCCATGCCGGACGGGAATGCGATGGTAAGCGATGAAGGATTCGCTGCCCGCATCGGTGACTGGGCCTTGCACCTCCGTCCCGTTGATCGGATTGGGCCGATCCAAAACAACAAACCGAACATCGTTTTCGGCCGCCGCTTTCATCGCACCACCCATCGTCGAGATGTAGGTGTAGAAGCGAACGCCAATGTCTTGAATATCAAAAACCAGCGTGTCGATGCCTTCCAGCATCTCCGCCGTCGGAACACGAGTCTTGCCATACAGACTGTGGACTTTCAATCCGGTCAACGAATCCCGCTGGTCGTCGATGTTGGCTTGATCCAATTGGCCCACAAATCCATGTTCAGGACTGAACAAGGCCACCAGATTCACGTCCTTCGAATCGTGCAGCAACTGAACCGTCGAGACGCCTGCGAGGTTCGTGCCTGTGTGGTTCGTGATCAGGCCCACCTTGCGTCCCGCCAAGGCCGCAAAATCATCTTGCTGCAAGACATCGATCCCGGCCAGCACTTGAGCGGTGACGGCGTTTGTGTGAGCGAAACAAAGCGTGATTGTGAGCAGACAAACGGCAAAGAACTGGTGAGGCATGATCGCTTGAGAGTGAGCGTGATTTTCGGGAAGCAATGTCAATCATAACCCGCCCCACGACCGAACGATCACCTTGGCTGTGTCGCGGACATGTTTCATTGGCCCGTTTGCGGCCCCGCAGGAATCAAGCGACTGGCGACATACCCTGAAACAAAGGTGGTGACGGAGCCGATGATCGCCAACCAAGGCCACGCAACCAGCGTTGCAAATTTGATCGCGGTGAGCACTGCCATGCCGGTCATCATCCCGACCAATGCACCACGTTGGTGAGCGGAAGTGGTCAGAATCCCAAGCAGGAAAACGCCCAACAAGATCCCAGCCGTGAAGCCAGCAATGGCCAGAGCATCGCTGATGACACTGCTCGAAAGGTAGCTCGCACCGATCCCAATCGCGATCTGGATCAATCCAAAGGCAACGGTCAGCTTGCGACTGACGCCGAGAAGGTTGCCAGACACTTCGTCATCGGAACTCTTCTCGTCAGCGACCTTGTTCTCCGATCGGTTGCGGCGAGCAAGCAACCAAGGCTGATAGAAATCCGAGACCGCCGCAGACGCCGAGGAATTCAAGGAACTGGACAACGTGGACATGGCTGCCGCAAACACCGCCGCCAACGTGATGCCGACCAAGCCAACAGGCAGGTAGTCCACGATGAACGCTGCGAACACTTCATCGTTGTGCTCGAACGCTCGCGGATGAATTTGCGAATAGAAGCCTGCCAAAGCGACCCCCAGCAACAAGAACAAAGCGAATTGGATCAGCACCACCACGCCGCTGGCGACCACCGCACGCTGTGCATCCAACGTGCTCCGCGCGGCCAGATAACGCTGAACGATCATTTGATCGGTCCCGTGTGTCCCCAGCGTCAACACGGCTCCTCCGATGACTCCCGACCAAAACGTGAAGGGCTCCGTCAGGACACTGAAGTTGTCGGTCGATCGCCAACGAAAGTCAAAGACCTGGAAACGCCCGGTCTCCTGGCCGAACTCAACGAGTTGTTGCCAACCACCCGGGAAGTAGTTGACCAGGATCTGCAACGACAGCACCCCACCCACCATATAAACCACCAACTGGATGCAGTCGCTCCAGATCACAGCTTTGATCCCACCAAAGAACGTGTAGACGATCGTGAAGCCCCCCAAGATCACAATGCAGCTGACAAGGTCAACGCTGAGAACCTTCTCCAACGCAATGCCGGCCAAGAACAGCCGCAAACCGTCGCCCAGATTCCGGGTGACCAAAAACAACAACGATGCGAACCGTTTGCTGGAGTCGCCAAACCGCGTGGCCAGAATCTCATAGGCCGAATAGATTTCACCGCGGCGAAACAGGGGCACCAACACGACCGCCACAATCAAGCGGCCAATCACCAACCCCATCCCCAACTGCAGAAACCGCATGTCACCGTCGACCGCAAAGGCGATCCCAGGCACACTCAAAAAAGTCGCGGTGCTGGTTTCCGTGGCGACGATCGACCCCAAGATCGACCACCAGGGCATGTCGCGTCCACCCAGCAAGTATCCGGCCAAGTCCTTCTGGTCCCGTCCGACCCACAGACCAAAGCCAACCATCGCGAGCATGTAGATGACCAGAACCGCAAGGTCAAAGGAGCTGATAGCCAAGTGTCGAGTCTCGTGTGCTGTAGTCGATTTTGTGCTTTGAATCCGCCTCGCCTGATCAGTGCGGTTACCTTACTGTATTTTGATGCGATCAGTTTTGTTGCGGTCAGGGAAATCACTCATGCGAAACCATCCACCATGCTGAACCAATTGACCACGGAAGCCAGCAACCCGGCCTCTGCCCAGATCGATTCGTTGTCAGCGTTGCAAATCGTTCAACTGATCAATCAACAAGACGCTTTGATTGCGGCCGCGGTGAACACGCAGGCCGAAAGAATCGCGGAGGCGGTGGATGTGATCGCGGACAAATTCCGCTCCAACGGGCGATTGGTTTATCTGGGTGCCGGCACGTCAGGTCGCTTGGGTGTGCTCGACGCCAGCGAATGCCCGCCGACCTTCCGCACCCCACCCGAGATGGTCGTGGGCGTGATCGCGGGCGGCCCCGAGGCGCTGACCCGAGCAATCGAAGGGGCTGAGGACCATCCGGAATTTGCGAAGCGTGATTTGGCTGCCATCAACCTGTCCGACAACGATGTGTTGGTGGGGATCGCCACCAGCGGACGAACCCCCTACGTCATCGGCGGGTTGCAACACGCCCGATCGGTCGGAGCTGTCACTGTCGGACTGAGTTGCAATCCAAACTGCCAATTGCGACCGCTCTCCCAAATCATGATCGCACCGGTCGTGGGACCTGAAGTGGTCAGCGGTTCCACCCGCTTGAAAGCGGGAACCGCCACCAAGATGGTGCTGAACATGTTGACCACCGGGGCCATGATTCGGATCGGAAAGACATACGGCAACCGCATGGTCGACGTCCGCGCAACCAACGAAAAACTGGTCGCAAGATCGCGGCAAATGCTTTCCGAGATCGTGGGGATCCCAACCGACCAAGCCGATCAATTGCTGCACCAGTGCGAGGGCGAAGTGAAAACAGCCATCGTCGTTCACATGCGTGAGGTCTCCCCACAAACGGCGCGACAACAGTTGGCTGACGTGGGTGGGCACCTGAGTCGCTTGTTCGTGACTCCCCCCGAATGAACGCGTCCACTGGACTGGTGCTGGGAATCGACGGTGGCGGCACCAAAACCGTCGCGTGGCTCGCGCGGTGTGACTTCCCCCATCATCACACTGCGATTCCCAACGCGATTGAAACGTTTGGCCGCGGACGCGCGGGTTCTTCCAATGTCCGTAGCGTCGGCTTTGAAACCGCGTTGGGCAATCTGGATCGAGCCGTCGAGAATGCCTTCGCCGATGCAGAAATTCCCCGCGTCATGGTGGACCGGGCTTGCTTGGCGCTGGCCGGTGCCGGTCGAAACAGCGAACAACAACGCATTCGATCGTGGGCGGATCAATGCCAATTGACGAAGTCATTGACCGTGGTCGATGACGCATTGCCAGTGCTGTACGCCGCGGCGGAAGACGGGGTTGGCATCGCGCTCATCTCGGGCACCGGGTCGCTGGCACTGGGCCGAAACACCGAAGGTGAGACAGCGAGATGTGGCGGTTGGGGAAGCTTGTTGGGTGATGAAGGCAGTGGCTACCAGATTTCTCTTGCTGCTCTGCGTGCTGTCGTTCGCGCCGACGATGGGCGCGGTCCCACCACCCAACTGCACCAGCGATTGCTGGAACACCACGGGATCACAACGGCCAGTGAATTGATTCCAATCCTCTACACCGACTCGAACAATCGAGTGCAAATCGCCTCGCTTGCTCCACTCGTTTTTGAGGTCGCAGGCTCCGGAGATTCGGTCGCCCAACAGATCCTTGATCAAGCGTCCACGGATCTTGCCGAGATGGTGAACACGCTGGTCGCTCGCCTTGGCATGTCCGACCACCCCTGCTCATTGGCAGGCACCGGCAGCGTGCTGATTCATCAACCAGCGTTCACACAAAGCGTCCGTGACAAGCTGGCACGAACTGGAATCGAAACCACCTACCGTGCGATTCCTGAATCAGTGGCAGGCACGCTGGTGATTGCAATGGGATCGACCACAACTCACTGAAACTGAATCAGCGAGTCTCAACGATCACCAGGCACCGCATTCGGGCTCGTGTTCGTCTTCGACGCCCAGGCGTGTTTTGAACTGCTGGAACTTGTCGTACAAGCGTTCACTGCTGCTGTGCACGTGTTCAGCCTCGGTGATGAACTTGATCGAGTCATCCGGATAAACATCCGAATTGATCAACGCCTGGCGGAATCCATCCAGTGGCGTTCCGTAGGCGATCAACAGTTTGTGTTCGTCCAGTTGGACTTCCTGTTGCTTGGCCGTGTTGATGATCGCGATTCCAGTGCAGCCATCGTTGAGCAACACGTCTTCGAATTCCATCAAGATGCTTTTCAGCACGGGAACATCGATGTGCTCACGGTACAGGTCTTCGTGTTGCGAAGAACTGTGATGGCTGGTTTCCAACACCACATCGACCACGGTTCCCAGTTGATCGATCAGATCCAAGAACACATCCATCAAAACAGGTTTGGATGCGGCGGCCATGATGACCGGCGTGGTGGATCCGTTGGATTCGTCCACGTACTTGTCGTACCGAAATCCCTGACTGGGGGAAATCTGGACGTCGTAGGAAGGTCGGATGGCGTCGGTCAATTCGAACATCCCATAGGTTTTGATCCCCATGTGAACCTGCAGTTCTTCGTCCGAGAGACGTTCGAAGCTGCCAGGTGCGGATGTTGGAATCGCGTCGTCCTGTGCCGTCGGACGAAGGATGCGTTTGAGAAAGCCCATTTGATTGGTAATTTTCGACGCGTGTGTGATGACGACACCAGGGTGGAAAAGATTGCCTGAGCCGGTTCACCGCTGCGACTGGTGAACACACAAAGCTAGGTCACGTCACGGCCAAGACCCCGCAACTGTCCCAGAACCGCTCAAAACTCGCTGAATGGCCCGTGAGACGGCCTCCCAAGCGTTTCCACCGTCATAACCCGAACAATCGTTTCTCCCAACTCACCCCAAGCGGGGCCCTGGTTCGCCCGGATCCTTGCGAAAGAGGTTGACACGCACGCCTGGGAGTCGACATTGAGACGTTAGCGGGGGCCGCGCGCCGCCTTTTTCAAAAACGCTTCTCTGAAGACGCTTTCGAGCGGCTGGTTCATGATGGATCGAACAGCATCCCGACGGGCTTTGTCCCGTTTCATTCGTACTTTGCCCTGCCCAGGGTTTTCATCGATTCTTCCCAGCGATTCAAACGCTGCGAAAAACCGAGTTGCGAAAGTGCTCACGCTGGCATGCCTGACGGCAGCGTTGCTCCCCAGCGGCTGTGACTTACCCGATCGGTACGACATCCAGACGTTTGAAAAGCCTGCTCCTTGGCACGCGGAAACAACGCCTTCGTTTGCCTCTCAGGCACGCAACACAGCGCGGCCCTCGTCCGCCGCCGATGCGATGCGGCAATCCGGCATGCCAGAGATCCTCACTCCCAACCAGACGCCCTCCAACACGACCGAAACCGTTTCGGGCAAACCCGGTTCGCACGCCTCCGCCGGAACAACCGAAAACCGACTCGCCGACGAGTGGGAGTCGTGGCAAATTCACAGCCTCCGTTCGACCATCTTGGGCGGCATTCATGCCAAGTCCACTCGCACCGCGGACAACGAGATCAAGGTCGAACTGGAAGAACAAGGGCTGACCTATCGCGGCATGCTGCAAATCCTGGAGTCGAACCAACAAACGTTCTGGCACGATGCCAATGGCGACCTGAAGAAAGTGGACTGCACATTTCGACGTGGACCGATCGAATCACATCGCACGATCGAGATCACCGCCAACGAAGTCCAGTTCGTTGACAACCGCTTGGTCGCGACCAAGAAGAAGACGCTGCCGATCCATTCACCACTGGGCGGCCCGCTGCACGTCTACCAGACGCTGCGCCGAAAACCTTTGCAAGAGGGTGAAATTCGCGAAGCCAATGTTTTGCTTCCAATCCTGGGGGAAGTGGCAACCCTTCGACTGCAACACAACTCGCTCGCTTCGCCTTCCGTCCTGACACCGCAGGGATTCCAAGAAGTCGTGCTGCAGGAAGCATCTTGCCTGTTGTCACTGGGGCCCCAACGACAACGCGAAAGCGTTTATTGGTTTGACGACCAAGGCCAGGTGCAGCTCTACCACGTCGCCAACGAACAACGATTTTCGTACGGCTGCAATGCCTCGCAATACAAGCTGCTGGGGCAAGAGTTCCTCAACCAAGACTATCCGATTGCCTTGCAAGTGCAGGGCAAACCGCTTGAGACCGAAGCGAGTTTGTTGGCAGGTGACCTCCAGCAGGTCGGCTACGAAATCATCTGGGCCACACCGCCCGCGCCCGAGTCCGTGGCATCGGATCCACCTGGGGAGGCAAACGAACCAGAATCCGAACCATCCGCGGACAACCAAGACAATCAGATCGCTCTGGCTCCCCGTCAGTACCTACGACGCAGTGGTGACCAAGCACAGCAAAAGCTGATCGTTTCCCGGACCCCCGTTCCACCTTCCAAGCTTCGCGACCGCTTTGACCAGTTCGGAGGCGAGAGCACCCCCGCTGACTTGGCCGCGACTTCGTTGGTGGACTATCGCTCCGCCACGGTTCGCCGCATTGCCAACGCAACTGCCAACAGCCCCGACTTCACGTTGGCGGAACGAGCGATGGAGATGAACCGCACCGTTCACTCCTTGCTGTCGTTCCAAGCGCTCTCGCAAGGGATGCGTGCGGCCAGCCAAATTGCGGACTCATCGACAGCTGACAGCACCGAGCAGTCCATTCTGCTGATGGCACTGTTGCGATCCGCCGGGATTCCATCCCGAATGGCCTTGGGAATCCGTTACCAATCCGCTGACCACGTTGCCCCCACCCGTGATGTGGCGTTGCCATTCCAAACACGGGCTCGCCTTCCCGAAGGCAACCGCTTTGTCTATCACGCCTGGGTCGTGGCGAAAGTCGACGACCAATGGATCTCGTTGGACCCCGTCGCTGGCACCGAAACCCAACCGGATTGCTTGGCAATTGAGACCACCGACATGAAAGACATCGATCCGATTGAGCTGATCGAGGAATTCATCGACAAACTCTCGCGAATGCAGATCAGCATCTACGCGGTCATTCGCGGTGCCTGAGCGGTGGGTGCGGGAGTCATTGGGTGCCAGAGCAGGTGAGTGCCAGAGCAGTGGCTTGCGCATAAAAAAACGCCCCGGAGAAGGTTACCCTTCGCCGAGGCGTTTTTGAGGTCACGTCTGTTTGACGCAGTGGTCTACTTTCATCAAGTGAACAAGTTCACTCAGCGAACGTAGCTGGCACTGGCCTGAATGACGCGACGATTACGGGAAATGCTTGCACTTGGATCAACGATCGGTGCAGGTGGCATTGGAGCGGCGTGAGGAGCAGCGACTGGTGCGGCAGTAGGAGCGGCGTAGGTCGATCCACATCCGCATCCGGTGTCACAAGGAGCTGCGTCGCAGCCCATGTCACAGCAGCTGCTGCTCTTGCAACCGAGGTTGCCGAAGAGTTTCTTCAGCAGGCCGCCTTTGCCGATGCTGCAGCAACCGCTGTCACATCCGCTGTCGCAGCAGGTAGGTTCGCAAGAAGCGATTTCGCAACCGCAAGCTGGTTCGCAAGCGACTTCACAAGGAGCTTCGCAGCAGCTGTTGCAGCCTTTGCCGCTGAACAACTTGCTCAGCAAGCCGCCCTTGCCAATGCTGCATCCGCTGTCGCAGCACGAAGGTTCGCAAGAAGCGACTTCGCAACCACAAGCTGGTTCGCAAGCGACTTCACAAGCAGGTGCACAGCCACAATCAGCGACTTCACAACCGCAAGTTGGTTCTGCACAGCTGTTGCAGCCGCCGAACAGTTTGCCCTTCAGCAAACCACAACCGGAGTCACAACCGCCACAAGGGGCTTCGCAACCACAATCAGGTTCGCAAACAGGAGCACATCCGCAGTCGCTGTCGCAACCGCCGCAAGGTGCTTCCAAACCACAAGTAGGCTCACAAGCAGGAGCTTCACAGCAAGCTGTTGAGCTTCCGCAGCCTTTCATGCCGAGCATTCGGTCCAGCAGGTCAAAGCCGAAGCCTTGTGTACAAACCGAACTCGCCACGACCATCGTCAATGTTAAAATTGTCCGCTTCATCGGAGATTATTCTCCCTCTCGAGATTGTTGCGGGAAGTTGTCGGCAGTGATCCGTCACATGCGATTTTGCAACCTCACCATTGAATCTGTGTCCGGGGGACACGGTCGTCGGACGAAGTCGCCGACGATCAAGCCCCGAGGAAAGACTTCAGAACACAAACCGAGCGAGGTGCGAGCACCTGGCCCGCTGACTTCGTTCAGTTCTGAAATCCGTTATCGATTCGTGCCAGACTTCCTGGCGATGGTGAAATGAGTTCAATCGTTGGATGAAGAAACATCTGCCAGATGCTGACATCCGCTGTCTGCATCTCTGGGTCACCCGAGTCACTTGAGCTAGATCGAGCCTGAGATGCCGGGAGCATTTCAAACCCGACTCAAGCGGTCGGACAACAAACGTATCGGCGACACCTAGGCTTCAATGCAGTGGTTTGAGCCTTTTTCGTCAGCTTGTTAACGTTTGCGGCTTGCGGAATTTCAACGCGATTATTCGGCTGGGATGGGTCGTCCTGAACAATCCCTTGGTACGATGCGTTTAATCGATTCAGACTGACAGAATCACCCCCTCATGGCGGGAACAGCGGCTCAGATCGAGTGGCTTTCGCCGTGGAACGCGCCGTTATGAAACCCCAGCGAATGCACGCGAATCCGGCAAACCAACGGGCCACCCCGGGACCCTCCCAGCCCGAACTCGTGGATTTAACACGAATCGAACCGGTGGAGTGCCCCTGTGGGCTGGCCCGACGCGCCTTCGCGGACTCGCCCCATTTCCCAGGCACGTTGCATCTGACCCAAATCAGTCTGGACGCCCAAACACACTTCCACCGCGATCACACCGAGATCTACGTGATCTTGAACTGCGACGCCGATGCGGCCATCGAACTCGATGGCGAACTTCATCCCGTCCGTCCCCTGATGTCCATTCTCATTCCTCCCCAGGTCAAACACCGTGCGGTGGGGAAAATGGAGGTCTTGATCGTGTGCACCCCTGAATTCGACTCTGCGGACGAACACTTCGGTGATCCTGCCGTGAAGTCAGCCAAAAACTCGACTGTCCCGTAGGCCCCACGGCTTTCGCCTTTCAATGGCTGCCGAAAACAGTCGCGAATTGCCGTTCAAACGACTTTTACACTTTTGAGCATCGGAGGGGATTGCACGCGACGGGTACCGACACGCTAAAATCATTTTAATCCACACGATTGGGACTATCCTGTCGTTCCTCTCCTTCCCTGCCCCATCCCCGCCCCCCGGAATCCTTGATGTTTGCGACGTTGCGCCGCTCAGTCACTTCGCCACGCTTCCTGAGGACCTCACAACACTTTGATCGCCCGCCTCGTGTGGTCGTGATGTTGCTGTGCCTGATGGGTTGTGTTGGCCTGACCTTGGGCTCCTCCATTGCCCACTCCCAAGAAAACGGACAAACAGCTGACTGGACCTATTGGCGTGGCCCCAATTTCAATGGGACCGCCGAAGCGGAGAACTTGGTCGAAGACTGGGACTCCGAAGGTGGCGAAGGCAGCAATCTGATTTGGAAACGCGACGACATCGGCACCCGCAGCACGCCCGTTGCGATGAACGGCCGACTCTACTCCATGATGCGTTCCAATCCGGGAACGGACACTGAAGGCGAAAAAGTCGTCTGTTTGGACGCCGAAACCGGCGAAACCATTTGGGAAAACCGCTTCAACGTTTGGATGTCGGACGTGCCTGACACCCGGGTGGGATGGAGCAGCGTGGTCGCGGATCCGGAAAGTGGCAATGTTTATGCCCTCGGCGTCTGCGATTTGTTCCTCTGCATCAATGGCGAAACAGGCCAAACCGTTTGGAGCAAACCACTTCACGAACAATTTGGAATGCTGTCGACCTACGGCGGACGAACCAACTTCCCTGTGATTCACGAAGACCTCGTGATCATCAGCGGCATCATCATCAACTGGGGCGAAGCCGCCAAACCGAACCACCGCCTGATCGGGATGGACAAACTGACCGGCGAAGTCGTCTGGTTCAGCGGCACCAAGGACTTGCCCAACGACACCACTTACTCCGCTCCCACGCTGACCACGATCGAAGGCCAACGGCAATTGATCCTGGGAACCGGCGACGGAGCCGTCTGGGGCATTCAACCTCGGACCGGCAAACCGCTTTGGCACCACGACCTTTCCCGCCGCGGTCTGTTCGCAACCCCGTTGGTCGATGGCAATCGGGTTTATGCCAGCCACAGCGAAGAAAACATGTCCGGCAGCTCGATGGGCGCGGTCGCTTCCGTCGAAGTCGGCGGAACCGGTGACGAAACCTACGGCAAAGAAGTCTGGAAGATGGAAGGTCTGGTCGTCGGCCGCAGTGCTCCCGTCGTCGTCGACAACCGTTTGTATGTGGTCGATGACCGCTGCAAACTCTGGATCATCGATACCGAAACGGGTGACTTGATCGCCGAGCGAATCGCGATCGGAGACCGCAAACAATGGCCGTCGCTTTTGGTTGCCGATGAGAAACTCTATGTCCTGACGGAAAACGGGCGTTGGGCAATCTTGGAAATGACCGAGGATGGCGTCGAATTCCTCAACAAGGGACGCATTCGCAACGAAGCCTTTCACTCCTCGCCAATCTTGGCCAATGGAAAGTTGTATTTCCAAGGTGCTTCGGCGCTGTACTGCGTTGGCTCACCGGAATCCAAGCAGAAACCGCTCGTGTTGGCAGAGCAATTGCTCGGCGAAACAGCCCTCGAGGAAAACCCAGAACCCGCCCAATTGCTGATCACTCCCGCGGAAGGCTTGCTGTATCCCGGACAAACCATGGAACTGTCGGTTCGACTGTTCAATCGACTGGGACAACGTTTGGCGGATCCAGACCTTTCAGAGGTCGCGTTCAGCGTTGAAGGACCTGGCTCCGTCGACGGCAACGTCTTCACCGCCAACGCGGACGTCGCTCACACGGCGGCCACGATCGTCGCCAAGGTCGGAAGTGTTTCCGGATCCACTCGCGTTCGGATCGTGCCGGAACTGCCCTGGGCGTTCAACTTCGATGACCTGAATGACCCACCGCTTTCCTGGGTGGGTGCTCGTTATCGACACGTGATCCGTCCCGTCGATGGCTCGCCCGCCTTGGTCAAGATCAGCACAATTCCCAAGGGAGCACGCAGCCGTGCTTGGATGGGATCCAGTGAACTGAAGAACTACACCATCGCCGCTGATGTTCGTGGCAGCCGAGCCAATGACCAACTTCCCGACATTGGCTTGACCGCTCACGGTTACGTGTTGGATTTGATGGGCAACAGCCAACAGTTGCAAATCCGATCCTGGTCACCGCAATTGCGAATGGCACAAACCGTTGACTTCCCTTGGGAAGAAGACAAGTGGTACCGGATGAAGTTCCGAGCCCAGATCGAAGGCAGCGGCGACGATGCGATTGCCGTGTTGAAGGGCAAGATTTGGCCTCGCGGCGAAGAAGAGCCCGCTGACTGGACCGTGACTGCTGAAGACAAAATCCCTGTCCTTTCGGCCAGCCCTGGTTTGTACGGCAACGCGAAAGTCGCGGAGCTTTACATCGACAACTTGGAAGTCACTCCCAACGAGTGATGCAGGTGGGGCGGCAGACTCCTCCGCCGTTCCCTCCATGAACCCCCTCTGAAAACCTTGCAGCGAGATCGCGGTCCTCCACTCCCCCGCGATCCGCTTCCAAAACCCAACGATCCCTCCCTCCCAAAAACAATCATGGCTCGCTCTGAATTTTCTGCTTGGTGCTTGATGATCGGCTCAGCGATGCTGGGCACACTGACAACCGTTCTCTTGAGTGGTTGCCAGCCTCCCATCCCATTGAGCTCCGTCACATTGGCGGCAGCTGCCGCCAATGAGTCGGTCGTGACCGACGTGGACTCATCGAAATCCGACTCTGGATCCGCGCCGGACATGAAGGAATTCATGGCTCCCGCCCAAGTGATGGAATCCGGCAAAGAATGGCCCCAGTGGGGCGGGACCCGGGTTCGTAACAATGTTCCCAACGCAAAGAACTTGCCCGAATCCTGGAACATCGGCAAATTTGACCGTCGCACGGGCGAATGGGATGGATCCAAAGCAGAAAACGTTCGCTGGTTCTCCAGCCTCGGCAGCCAAACGTACGGCAACCCCGTGGTCGCTGGTGGCCAAGTCTACGTCGGCACCAACAACGGCAACGGATACCTGGAACGCTATCCCAGCAACGTTGACCTTGGCTGCTTGCTCGCATTCGACCAAGAAGACGGAAGCTTTCTGTGGCAACACAGCAGCGAAAAGCTGATCACCGGTCGCGTCCACGATTGGCCTTTGCAAGGCATTTGCTGTGCCCCATTGGTCGAAGGCGAACGCCTTTGGTTCGTCACCAGCCGTGGCGAAGTCCGTTGCCTGGACACCCAAGGTTTCCACGATGGTGAAGACGACGGCCAAGTCCAAAACGAAGTCGCTCGTGTCGGTGACCTTCCCAATGGCGGCGAAGGCAGCGAATTCGAAGACTCACTTTCATCACTCAACCAAGGTCAGCTCACGGACGCTTTGACCAAGGTTTTGACCGAGGCTGGAAGTGCTCCCGAAGGCAAGATCGAGATCAAAACACTCGCCGAAAACAAATCCTGGACCGCCACAGGCAAGTTCGGTGGCGTGGAACGCACCCTGGCATTCAAACAACTCGGGCCTCGCATCTCGATCTTCAAGACTCTGTCAGTCGAAGACAAACAAGATGCCGATGTGATCTGGGTCTTCAACATGATGGATGAACTCGGTGTCAGCCAGCACAACATGTGCTCCTGCAGCGTCACCAGCTACGGCGACCTGTTGTTCGTGAACACCAGCAATGGTCTCGACGAATCCCACATCAACTTGCCCGCTCCCGAAGCTCCCAGCTTCATTTGCATGAACAAGAACACGGGCGAAGTCCTGTGGACCGACCAGTCCCCTGGTAACAACATTCTTCACGGTCAATGGTCGTCACCATCGGTCGAAGTTCTCGGTGGTGTGCCACAAGTCCTGTTCTGCGGTGGAGACGGTTGGCTCTACAGCTTCAAAGCAGACGGTGGAAAAGACGGTGCCGGCGAATTGCTTTGGAAATTCGACTGCAACCCCAAGGAATCCAAATGGATCCTTGGTGGCGAAGGCACTCGCAACAATCTGATCGCCACCCCAGTCGCCTACGACGGATGGGTTTACATCGCGGTCGGCCAAGACCCTGAACACGGCGAAGGCGAAGGACACCTGTGGTGCATCGACCCAACCAAACGCGGCGACGTCTCGCCTCAACTGGCAGTGAAGATGGAAGGTGACAGCCGCGAACCGATTGACCACAAACGGATCCAAGCCGTCGAACCTGAGAAGGGCGAGGCTGCTGTCGACAATCCAAACTCGGCGGTTGTCTGGCACTACTCGCTGGCCGACCAAAACGAAGACGGCGAAATCGACTTCGAGGAAGAAATGCACCGCAGTTGCGGTACCGTCGCGATCAAAGACGATGTGCTCTACATCGCTGACTTCTCTGGGTTGGTCCATTGCTTGGACGCCAAGGGCAACGAAGACGGCACGTCGATCGTCCACTTCACTTACGACATGTTTGCCCAAAGCTGGGGCAGTCCCTTGATCGCCGATGACAAGGTCTACATCGGGGATGAAGATGGCGACGTGTGCGTTTTTGAGTTCGGCGCTGAAAACAACGAACCCATCGAAGAGATCAACATGGGAACCAGCGTTTACAGCACGGCCGTCGCGGCGGATGAAACCATTTTCATCAGCACCAAGGACAAATTGTTCGCGATTGGCAAACCTCGCTGAGCGTCTGTCGCTGTTGAGGCCAACCTGCGACGTCGCCATGACAAACCGTGAGCGGCATGCCGATTCCTCGACACCGTGCCAACCTCGGTTTTCGCCGATCGACTGAAGCCAATCATTCGCCACCGAGTTCACTCTGGACCGGTGGCGAAACTCGTTTCAACGCGAGCCCAATTGGCTGAAAAGTCACTCCGGACGAAGACGCGAAACTACGCGTCTTGATCCAGGATCTGTTCTTCAGATCCGCGGCGTTGGCTGATCGGCCGATCCACCACGTGCTCTTCACGGCGACGTGATGTTTGCGGATCTTCGTTTTCACTTCGCTGAGAGACCGGTGCGACCCGATAGGTCAGACCGTGAAGCGTGTGAATGATTGGCATCGAAATGGGAGCGAACATGGTGTCGTCTCGTTCAAAAGGTCGGTGGACACGAAAGCCTAGCTCTCTGTCACCTCCTTTCGGCGATCCCTTCCGGTCCTGAATGGTGAAAAGCGACATTTCGTCACAACCCAATGTCCACCTGGTCCGATTGTGCGGGCAACAAGACAATCAACGAGGCATTCCGACACACAGATCGCCAACAAAGCGACATCCGACGCCATAAACCAGATCAACGCTTGAACTGTCAGACGCCTGCGAGCTGAAGACCGTCCAGCAACTCAGCGGCCGCTTCGCTCTTGTTCAGAACGTAGTAGTGGATTCCCGGAACGCCATGCTTCAGCAAATCGATCGTCTGCTGGCGAGCGTGATCCACGCCCACCCGGAATTGATGAGCAGCGTCCTCCTTCTCCGACATCGCCGATTCCAGTTCTGCCGGAATCGATGCCTTGCACATCGAAGCAATCCGTTTGGCCTGTTTGAAGTTCGTCACCGGTAGAATGCCTGGAACGATCGGCACTTCGATGCCAATCGCTTGGCAAGCGTCGCGGAACCGATAGAAGTCGTCGTTGTGGTAGAACAACTGCGTGATCACGATGTCAGCCCCCGCGTCCACCTTCCGCTTCAGGTTCACCAAATCCGTCTGGAAATCGACGGCTTCCTGATGCGTTTCTGGATACCCAGCCACGGCGATCCCCAAATCGTCAAATTTCCCTCGAATCAGTTCCACCAATTCGTTCGCGTACTTCAAACCACCCTCTGTCACCTCGAACTTGGTGGTGCCTTGAGGCGGATCCCCTCGCAACGCAACGATGTAATCGACACCGATCTCGCGAGCATCTGCCAAATACCCCTCCAACTCCTCGACCGTCGAACCAACGCAGGTCAGATGCGAGGCCACCGGCAGGTTGGTGATCTGCTTGACCTTCTGCAGGACCTCCAACGTCGTCCCACGACTCGATCCCCCCGCGCCATACGTGCAGGTGAAATACTTCGGGCTGAACTGCATCAACCGTTCCACGTTTTTGCAGAGCAGATCCACACCCTCGGCATTCTTGGGCGGAAACAGCTCAAACGAAATCGCACAACCGGAGGACTGATAAACAGAAGCCAGAGTCATCAAACAAATCACAAAAGAAGAAATGTGCTGCAAAAAGGCACGCTGCAAGAGAATAGTCGGGCAACGTCACCGGCCAGGCAGTTCCAGACAAAACCGGGCACCTCGCCAGTATAAGCGACCGCCCGTTTGACGGAACCAAGCGTCCCGCCCGGAGAGAACCGGAGCCTCCCAACTTTACCGCAATCCCTTCGCATCCCGAAACCAGCCGCTGTGGCGGCACCTGCTTAGAGCAGGGAATTGGGACGCTGAGCACCTGGCCATTTGTCCGGGGAGGCGGTTCCTGACACGATCACTCCTTTTTTCTCCCAGCCCAAGTACGCCGTGACATCGGCGGGGCAATAACGCAGCGTCAAACCACATCGCCTGCGATCGCTCTGATTCGGAGCCGACCCGTGAACCAGCAGGTCGCTGTGAATCGACACCTGTCCCGCGTGAACCGGTGTGAAACGGTGCTGCCCGTACTTTTCTGGTTCGCTCACGACCTGGTCCAAGACGTTGCCGGAATCAGAGTCGGTCATGTCGAAGTCAATCAAACCATGCTGGTGGGACCCGGTGTAGACCTCCATCCCACCATTGCCCAAATCAGCATCGTCGATCGCCAACCAAACGGTCACCGCCTTCGTCGGGGTCAACGGCCAATAACTGGCGTCTTGGTGCCAATCGACTCGCTTCCCGTCCCCGGGCATCTTGCAGAAAAAATGCGAGCCCCAACCGATCACATTTTCGCCAAGCAGATCCGAGACATAACCGACCAACTTGGGATGCTGCAACAATTCCCACACGCGAGCGTGTTTCAGGTGGGCGCTGCTGATCGAATAGCTGTCCTTCCCGGCGGCCATCGTCTCAGCCAACAAGGCATCGAAGTATTCGCGCAGAGAAGCGGTTTCCTCCGGGTCCAAGACATCCAACGGCCCCAAATAGCCGTCCCGGTTCCAAGCCTCGATTTGGCCCGGGCTCAGCAACTGAGGTGAGGCGTTTTCAGTGGGAAAGAAACGGATCTCGCGTGGAACCGTTTCAATCGACTCTCGATCTGGAATGATCGCAAACGCAGCGTCCGAGGGGGATCCGGTTTCGTTCATGGGGACTGATATTTCGTGCTGGAGGATGGTGGACGAGTCCATTGTCAGCGAGTCCAACAGGTGATTCAACCCAACCAAGTTGCGGGGACAAGCCAGCGTGACCGTTAAAACTGGCGCAGTCCATCAAGATTCTCAATTGCTCGGATGCCACCCATCAGCTTGGCGGCGCCAAGCAATCCATGCGAACTAGGGTTGGATGCAACGGTTGCCTTCAAGGCGGTTGCGACACCTCTCGATCCCTTTGTCCGCACCCAATACGTTCTCACGGTTTGCACCATGTCCATCGCAGCCAACACCCATCCACCACGTCTGGAACGATCCACAACGGTGGTCGACCGCACTGTTCAGTATGGCGTCGTGAAAAAGATCGCCTTCCACTGGGTCATTTTCTTCGTCTGCAATTCCATCGCGTTGCTGTTGTGGTTGCGTCTGTTTGAGCACCCTGACCTGAGTTGGCAGCACTCCTTTGAAGATTGCGTCCGTCGTTTCCTGCCCTTCTTCTTGATCTCACTCGCGTTGATTCCTGCCTTCGTGCTGGACACGTTGAAACTAACCAATCGTTTCGCCGGACCGATCATGCGGCTCCGCACCGAGATTCTGAATGCGGCCGAAGGCCGTCCCGTCACACGGTTGTGTTTCCGCACGAACGACTTCTGGCGTGATGTCGCAGACTCCTTCAACAGCATGGCGCAACGGACCGGTTTGCTCGTCGAAGAGAACGCCGAGTCAACCGACACCGAATCCAGCTCATCCTCCCCCAACGTCTGAATTCATCCGATGCCTGCACCCACCTCCCGACCGCGGGACCGAAACGTTCCTGGCCGACGAACTCGTCGCAGCCGATCCGGTGTGGCAACGGTTGAGTTTGCCGTTTGCTTGCCGGTCCTGATCCTCTTGGTTTTCGGCTCGATCGAAGCTTCCAGCATGATCTTCCTGAAACAGTCACTCAACGTGGCAGCGTATGAGTCCACGCGAGAAGCCATTCGCGACGGCCGCAGCAACGCCGACGCCGCCGCTCGCGCCCGAGCAGTCCTCGATTCCCGCGGCATCATTGGCTACCAGATCACGTTCCCCAACGGCGAATCGCTCGACGCGGACCGCGCCGCCGAAGTCGTGACCTCGGTGTCCGCTTCGAGTGCAACGAACAGTCCTCTGCTGGGTCGATTCCTCACCGATCGCCAACTCACCGTCAACACGGTGATGTTGAAACAGTGAGACCGCAATCGCACCACTGAATTCACCACGCACATCCGCCCCGTCCAACTTCATCCGACTCGTCCGGAATCGCAGCATGCATCCCGCCTCCACCACCAAGTCGACGCTGTCTCGCAAACTTCGTGATCGCTGCGTCGCATTTGACCTTCATCGAACTCGCCGTGCACCGCAACGGCAGGGGGCGATGCTGGTGCTGATCGCGATCATGATGTTTTTATTCTTGATCGTCGTGGCTTTCTCAATCGACATCGCACAGATGCACCTGGCTCGGACCGAGTTGCGTTCATCAACCGATGCAGCCGCCAATGCCGCCGCAACCACTTTGGCAGACACGCTGGACCGCAACCAAGCCATTCGGCGCGGTCAGCAAATCGCACAAGCCAACTTGGTCAACGGACAACCATTGCTGCTCGGGGACAGCGACTTCCAGTTCGGCAGATCCGAGCGTCAAGTGAACGGCAAGTATGCGTTCACTTCCGGCGAAGCTCCCTTCAACGGGGTTCGTGTCAACGGCCAACGCACCACGGGATCATTGTCCGGCCCCGTGCCATTGTTCTTTGGCAACGTCACCGGCACCTCGATCTTTGAACCGGAAGCATTTGCGACGGCAACCTATGTCGAACGCGACATCACCTTGGTCGTCGACCGCAGTGGTTCGATGGGCGGCAGTCGATTCGCTGACCTCCGGGATGCCATCCGAATCTTCACCGACATGTTGGCCACGACTCCGGTCGATGAACAAATCGGGCTAGCCTCGTACAACGACCGAGCCAGCGAAGACGTGCAGTTGACCGAAAACTTCGCCGAAATCACCACCGCCATGGACGGGTTGAGAACGGGTGGATTCACCAGCATTTCCGGTGGCATGCAAGCCGGACGGGAAATCGCCCTGCGTGGTCGACCTCCCGAGTTTGTCGAACGCACCATGATTGTGATGACCGATGGTCGCCACAACCGAGGCATCGAACCCAGAGTCGTGGCCAATGATCTCGCCGCCGATGGCGTCACCATCCACACCATCACCTTCGGAGCCGGCGCCGACTTCGGCCGCATGCAAGACGTTGCACGCATCGGAGGTGGTCGGCACTTCCACGCCACCGATGGCGCCCAGTTGCGTGAAATCTACCGAGAGATCGCCCTCACGTTGGGAACGGTTCTGACCGAGTGATTTCGATCGGCCACCAATTCCTTCCCCTCACTTCTTCCCAACAAATTCCCATGCACTCGCCGACTCACTCTCGCCGACACCTCGCCCAACCGAAATCTCGGCAAGGCGCCGTTGCGGTTGAATTTGCCGTTGTCGTCCCGTTGCTGTTCTTGTTCTTCTTCGCCGGATTCGAGTTCATGCGAGTGGCGATGGTCCGGCACACCATTGACAACGCAGTCTACGAAGGGGCTCGCGTGGGGATCATCCCCGGTGGCACCAACGCGGAAGTCCGAACCGAAGCCACGCGGATCCTGGGCACCATCGGAATCGATGTCTTCAACCTGGAAGTGGAACCGGCCAACATCACGGACGCCACCCAAGACATCACCGTTCGCGTGACCGTGCCCCTGGACCGCAACACCTACGTCCCCGCGAACTACTTTCTCGGCGAAGAAATGCAGCGAGAACTGACGATGCGTCGCGAAGGACGCTAAGCACCACGTGAACAACAAGTGACGTAGCGGAAGGGCGCGAGCCCTCCGGTTCCTCACCGGGCGGCTTGCGCCACACCGCTAACATCGTCACCTGTTGTTCACGCGTTGCTAAAAGTCACCGGTGAAAGTCAACGGTTCTTCAGCCCGCGACCCTAGCAAGTCCAATCGGGCTGCATTAGAGTGAGCGGTCCGACTTCTCCCTGGTCATCTTTCGATGGCCTGCTGTTTCCCGAAGTGATTCAGCGACCAATCCTTTGACTGGATCGAACAGCCAGATGAGCTTTGAACGCGGCAACCGGCGAGACTTTGATTGGCAGAATATTGATTGGGGGAGGATGGAAGATTTCCGTCCGCTCCTTTTCTGGGGCGTTCCGGCGATGTTATTGGCCCTGTTGGCCTACACCTCCGTTTACACCGTTCAAGCGGAATCGCAAGGTGTTGTCTTGCGGTTCGGCAAGTACATCAAAACGGTGGATCCCGGGTTGCGATACAAGCTTCCTTTTGGTGTGGATCAGGTTTCCATCCTGCCAGTCAAACGTCAACTGAAACAGGAGTTTGGCTTCGGCACCGAGGGTGCGTTGGACACGCTGCAGTATTCCAATGAGCAATCAGAAGAACGGAGCATGGTCACCGGTGACCTGAATGCAGCGACCGTGGAATGGATCATTCAGTACCGAATTCGCGATCCGCAGTTGTACCTGTTTCAGGTTCGCAACCCAGGCGACACGCTCCGGGCAATTTCGGAATCGGTCATGCGAACTGTGGTCGGCGATCGCACCGTCGACGAGGTGATCACGGTGGGGCGGCAAGAGATTGAAGCGGAAGCACTCGTTCAACTGCAAGACGTGGTGAACATGTACCAGCTTGGTTTGAGCATCGATCAAGTTCAGTTGAAGAACGTCAACCCGCCGGTCACGGTTCAGCCCTCGTTCAACGAAGTCAATCAGGCTCAGCAGGAACGGGAGAAGATGATCAATGTCGCCAACGGCGAATACAACAAAGTCGTGCCTCGCGCCAGCGGGGAAGCCGAGCAGAAGATTCAAGCAGCCGAGGGATACGCCCTCAAACGCGTCAACGAAGCCGAGGGCGACGTGTCGCGTTTCAATGCGGTCATGACCGAGTACCTGAAGGCCCCCGAGGTGACCAAGCGACGTATCTATATCGAAACGATGCGGGCGGTGGTGCCCAAGCTTGGCAAGAAGATCATCCTTGACGAAGAAGCCAGTCAAATTTTGCCGCTGCTGCAATTGTCCACCGACACACAACGAGGCCAACGATGAAACGTGCCTTCCTTCCCCTCGCCTTCCTGCTGCTATTCCTGGCTGCCTTTCTCGGTTTAAGCAGCGCGTACACCGTGTCGGAAACCGAACAGATCATCATCACTCAGTTCGGCAAACCCGTGGGGGACCCGATCAGCGAAGCAGGCCTCCACTTCAAAACACCCTTCATCCAAGAAGTCACTCGCATCGAGAAGCGAATCCTGGAGTGGGATGGTCGCCCCAATGAGATGCCAACCAAGGACAAGACTTACATCGTTGTCGACACGTTCGGGCGATGGCGAATCAGCGACGCGAAACAGTTCTTTCTGCGGTTGCGAGACGAACGCAGCGCCCAGTCTCGCTTGGATGACATCCTCGGTAGCGAAACTCGCAACGCCATTGCCAAGCACGAGCTGATCGAAGTCATTCGCACCACCAAGGATCGCGAGCCGGACGTCGACGCGACGTTGGTCGACGCACCCGGCAACATCGGCATGCTCTATCCCATCACCCTGGGGCGTGCAGTGATTGAACGCGAAATCTTTGAGAAGGCCGCGAGCAAGCTCAATGATTTTGGAATTGAGTTGCTGGACGTTCGGTTCAAACGAATCAACTACAACGAAAGTGTCCGCAGGCGTATTTTTGAACGCATGATCAGTGAACGACAGCAGATCGCAGAACGTTTTCGCAGCGAAGGCGCTGGTGAGGCAGCGAAAATCATGGGGCGGAGCGAGCGTGACCTGCTGCGCATCGAATCCGAAGCTTACAAAACGGTCCAGCAAATTCACGGCGTTGCGGACGCCAAGGCGACCGAGATCTACGCCAGTGCTTACAACCAAAGCGACGAATCCGTTGACTTCTATGAATTCATCATGACGATGGAGTCGTACCAAGAAATGCTGGATCAAGACAGCACGCTGATTCTCACCACGGGCAGCGACATCTTTCGGTTTCTTAAGAATGTCAATCGGCCTAACAACGCCCCGGCGGCGAGGTAAGCAGGTCGGCAGGAGTCTTTCGGCGTTTGAAATGTCTTGGCAAGTATGGTTGCTTCCACGTACAACCGGGGCTAACGCCCAAACGGCTCACATGGTGATGCCCGATCATTCCTGCCGACCTGCCTAGGAACGCAATCCATCACCATCGATCATCGCCATTTGCCTGATCAGGCACGACCGTGAGAAGATCGGCGGTGGTGCATGAACTGGGACCGCGGCGCGCAAAAGTTGGTGGCCAAGCACGCAGGGCGTCGCCGTGGTCGACGACCTCGCGGGGATCGGTTCCGAGCTGGGGTCTCGCAATGGAATGCCATCCGGCGGAGTCGATGGGCGGCTGTCAGGCCATCACATCGTGAATGACGCTGCCGTGAACGTTGGTCAATCGCCGTTCCAACCCGTTGTGATAAAACGTCAATCGTTCGTGATCCAGTCCCATCAAGTGCAACAGGCTGGCGTTGAAGTCATAGACGGAAGTTGGGTTCACGGCCGCTTTGAATCCGAACTCATCGCTTTCGCCATAGCTGAAACCTTTTTTGACACCTGCACCGGTGAGGAAGCAGGTGAAAGCATCTGGATTGTGATCGCGTCCCGTTCCGTTGGATTGCAGAAACGGCATCCGGCCGAATTCCGTCGCCCAGACGACCAGGGTGTTCTCAAGCAAACCGCGTTGCTTCATATCGGCGATCAAGGCAGCGGTCGGTTGATCCATGATCTCGGCCTGCATCGCGTGCGTCTTGCCGATGTCGGAGTGTGAGTCCCAGTTCGTGATCCCGTTGCCACCCGCGGGATCGCTGCCATTGAACAGTTGAACAACTCGAACGCCCTTCTCGATCAAGCGACGAGCCAGAATGCAGTTCTTGGCATATTCCCCTCGCACCGGACTGCCACCTTCGACACCGTAGGCCTTCAACGTGGCTGCTGTTTCGCCGGAAAGATCCATCACATCAGGAACGGAGGTCTGCATCTTTCCCGCCAATTCGTAGCTCGCGATTCGTCCGGCTAGGTTGGCATCGCCGGGGTAGAGTTCGAGATGCTTCGCGTTGAGTCGTTGCAGCAGGTCAACCGTTGCATGATCCGCATCCGGTGAGAGCCGGCTGGGGCGATGCAAGTTGTTGGGCGGGTTCTTGGCGTTGAAGTCGGTGCCCTGGAAGGCAGCCGGCAAGAATCCGTTGCCAAAGTTGTTCTTGCCGCTCCGGGCCAAACCGCGCGGATCGTTGATGGCGACGAAGGCGGGCAATTCTTGGTTCTCCGTTCCAAGGGCGTAAGTCACCCAGGATCCAAACGACGGGAACCCTTCCATCGTGAACCCCGTGTTCAAGAAGTTCTCGCCCTGTGGGTGGGCACTCGTGTCTGTGTTGAGCGAGTGCAGGAAGCAGAAGTCATCGACTTGTTCCGCCAAATGGGGCAACAAGTCCGAGACCATCTTTCCGGTTTCACCCCGCGGTTTGAAATCCCAAAACGGTTTCGCAATGTTGCCTGTGGGGCCTTCGAAGGTGACCGCGGGGATGCCCGGTGGTTTTTGTCCGTGCAGCTTGGTGAGCGCTGGTTTGTAGTCAAACGTGTCGACGTGACTGACCGCACCAGGGCAAAAAATCACCAGCACCTGTTTGGCGGGCGCATCGAAATGGGCCGGTCGCGGCAAATAGGGTTTGTCGGGATCGATCGATGGGCGAATGGGAGTCTTGCCCCCGGCGGTGCCGACGTCCGATGCAAGCAGTCCATCGGATTGCAGCAAACCTGCCAGGCCAAGCCCAGCGGTCGACAGCCCGGCAGTGCCGAGGAAGCTACGGCGATCCAACAAGCGGCGACCGTGAGCGGAGAGGTTCTCTGGGTTTGTCATGATGTTTCGGTCCCGTGCTATGGAAGGAAGGCGAGTTCGTTGGAGTTGATCAGCGCTCGGCACACCAATGCCAATTCGCCATCGCGTGCCATGTTACGACATGCGGATCGCTCGAATTCGGTGGACGAACGACCGAGCAACAGTTCGAAGCAACGGTCGATGGCGAGGTCGAGATCGTCATTCGATTCGAGCAAGGCTCGTTCCGCGATCCGGTCCGATTGCTCGAGCACGAAGTCGCTGTTCATCAAGTTCAACGCCTGCAGTGGCGTGGTCGAAACCGGGCGTTTCGCTCGAACTTGACCGCAGTCAGGAAAATCAAAGGCAGTGAAGATCTGATCGTCCACTCGCCGCATTCGTTCTTGGTACAGCATCCGCCGCCATGTCTCTGACCCATGGTTGTTGACGACTTCCCACTGAGCGTAAGTCGCTTTTTCGTTGTGGATGCGATAGCTGCGACCGCCAATTCGCAAGTCAATCGAACCAGACGCCATCAAGATGGAATCGCGAATGACTTCGGCTTCCATTCGGCGAGGAGGGAATCGCCAAAGCAAGGCGGAGCCCGCGTCCTGTTGGAGTCCCTGTTCGTTTGGAAGGCTCGATTGACGGAACGCACTGGACATCACCAGCATCCGCAGCAATGGTTTCACCGACCACGCTGGCGTTTCACCATCGGCGGGCGAAATGAATTCGTCGGCGAGCCAGTCCAGCAGTTCAGGATGGGTCGGAGGGGCTCCCGCTCGCCCAAAGTCGCTGGTCGTCGGAACGATTCCTGATCCAAAGACGTGGTGCCAAACTCGGTTGACCATCACGCGAGCCGTCAGCGGGTTGTCCGGCGAGGTCAGCCACTTCGCGAATTCGCGGCGCCGTTTGGGACCGGGAGCGGTTGAGTCGAGACCCAAGTCGCCGGCGAAGATTTCTGGTGCGGCAGGCATCACTTCATCGTGGGGGCTCTCTGGACTGCCACGCAGCAACACGCGGGTCTCAACGGGTTCCACAAATCGCCCCACGAAACTTGGCTGGGGGCCTTCCTCGGACAGCTGATCGATCAGGCCTTGGATGTCGGCAATGATTTGCTTCCGCTCTGGATTCTTCTTCAGCAGTTTTTCACCGACCGCCCAGGTGCCGGTCCATGGTTGCCACGTTCCATCCTCCTGCATGATGTCCATGTCGAACTGATACTTCGGGAGAAACGGCTTTTTGTTGAGGTAGTCCGTGTCGTAAAAGTATTCTCGGTTGTTGCTCAAGCGAAGTCGGTTGATCGTTTGCGGTCCTTGGAAGTCAAATTGAACCCAGGGACGTTCTTCGTCCTTCGCGTCGAGTTTCGTCCGCCATGCCATGGTCCCAAATTCGCCATCGTTGATTCGCTCAATTGGATTGCGGCCGTCGGTGCCCTCCTCTGGGAATCCCGTGACCCGCGTTCCTTCGCGCGCATCGGCGAGGTTGCGGTTCAAACCGTGAGGCCCGAGGACCTCCAGTTCATCCAGTCCCAAGTTGGGCGTTTTGAATCGGATTCGAACGGCGGTGGTGGTCGTGGCTGGGAAATGAAGCTCTCGGTAGGCACCCCAGTCTTCTTCCCAGCCACCGTCGTCACGAAGTTTTTCGCGTTGAGTTTGGATTTGTTGCCACAATTCTTTGCCCCTTTTCCGAAGTGGGTGATCTTCGGAAAACTCAGGGTGGCGACTTCCAAACTCAACGTCTTGGAAGACGGCTGTCATCGAGTAGTAGTCTTGAATCGTCACCGGATCAAATTTGTGATTGTGGCAGCGGGCGCATCCCACGGTGACACCCATGACCGACGCCCCAACGGTTTGCATGATTTCATCCATCCGGTCCGCGCGAGCCTGCCGAATCGCTGTGGGCTCACGTCCGACGGTTGCCGCCGGAACGTGTGGTCCAGCGACCAGGTACCCGGTCGCTTCCCCGGCACCCATGGAATCACCCGCAATCTGTTCTTGGACAAATTGATCGTACGGTTTGTCTTCGTTGAATGACCGAACCACATAGTCTCGGTAGACCCAAGCGTTCTTGCGATACAAGTTGGCTTCGGAACCGTTGGTCTCGGACCAGCGAATGACATCGAGCCAGTGTTGAGCCCAGCGTTCACCGAAGTGGGGCGATTGCAGCAAGCGATCCACTGCCTGCTCGTAGGCCACGTCACCCTGCGCAGAAAAATCGCGAACGAAGGTTTCGGATTCTTCTGGCGTCGGTGGCAGACCTGTCAGAACAATCGCGAGTCGCCGAATCAACCAACGTGGCTCGGCCGGATCGGAATAGTCGAGACCCTCTTCGGCCAAACGAGATCGCAAGAAAGCATCGACCGGTTGCTGCGTCTCTGTTTTGGCTCGGTCGTTCGTTTCCGGGATCACGGGGATCTCGGGACGCACCACAGGTTGGAATGCCCAGTGATCGGATTCCAGTTTCAAAACCGCGTCCATCTGTCCGGGCCAAACGGCACCTTCCGAGATCCAGCGCGAGATCAGTTCGATTTCTTCGGCGGCCAATTGGTCGTCGTCCGGCGGCATCGCCATGTCTTCATCGAGATGCTGAATCACATTCATCACATAGCTTTTTTCAGGGTGACCGGGCACCAAGGCCGGCAAGCCTGAGTCGCCACCACGAAGCATGTGCGGACGAGAATCGAGACGCAGTCCGGATTCTTGTTCGTCTTCACCGTGGCAGTAAATGCATCGGTCCTCCAAAATCGGAGCGATGTCGTTTTCGTAGTCCACCTTTTCGGCGACACCAACGTTGACCATGCACGCCGCCAGAATCAAGAGACTCAGTGGGGCCGCCAATCGTTTTGATTGCATTGGATTTCTCACTTTGCTGCCTCCCATCCGGCATGCCATTGGGCTAAGAGTTGTTTTGTCAATTCCGGTTCTTTGTCGGCGATGTTGTTGGTCTCTTGTGGATCGCGTGAATGATCGAAGAGTTCGACAGCGATCGGGGGTGCCCCAGGATCACGATGGTCTTGCCAGACGACCAAACGATATTGATCGGTGCGCATCGTGTAGCCCATCAAATGCTGTTCAAAGAGTTCGCGGTCCCACTTGGAGCCTTGTTGCTCGATGATGCGGTTTTCGACTTGTTGAATCAGCGGGCCAAACCAGGTTTCTCGCATGCCTTGCGAGAGCGGGTTGGCTGCCCATTCGCGAAGCGCCGGGTTCGGATACTGACTGAATGCAGCCTTCTTCCAGGCTTGGTTGGGATCGTTCATCAGCGGTTGAAAGCTGGTGCCCTCCGTGTGAGCCGGCACCGGGATTCCAGCCAGGTCGCAAAGCGTGGGGTAGATGTCGACCAGTTCCACCAGGGCGTCTGTTTGGGCACCCCGAGCTTGCATGTCCGGAGCCCAGATCATCAGTGGAACGCGGGTCGCAATTTCATAGTTCGTCGCTTTGCCCCAGACACCCATGTCGCCCAAGTGCCATCCATGGTCGCCCCAGACAACAATCACGGTGTTGTCGCGAACGCCGGCCTCGTCCAAGGCGGCAATCAGTTTGCCGATTTGTGCGTCGACGTAGCTCACCGAAGCCAGGTACGCGTGCTTGAGCGTGCGAGAAAGCTCGGGAGACAAGGGGCCGACTTTGGGAATGCCCGCTCGCGTTCGAAGCTCAAAGGACGCGTGCAGGCCCATCGCGGCACCGTTCTTGGGGGCGTTGGTCTCTTCGGCCATTGGAATGTCATTGGCGTCATACATGTCCCAGTATTTGCTGGGGGCACACCAGTTCAGGTGAGGCAATTTGTAACCCATCGCCAGGAAAAATGGTTTTTCGTCTTCCTGGACCATCTCTTTCAAGGTCGCGATCGCCAGTTCAGTGTTGTAGCCATCGACGTAGCCGGAGTCGGCAATGTCGGCTTTCTCGTAGGCCGGCCCCGCAGCCAATCCGCGGCGTGCAGCTTCGCCATACTTTGCCAACATGCTTTTCATGTTGTCCGCCTTCATCTTGTTGTTTTCAGGCAGCGCGTATGGCCCTCTCGGCTTTTGGATTCCGGCGACCCGTTTCACCGATTCACGGTTCCATGACCGACCGTCATCCGTGTCGCCTTGGTGGAAAATCTTGCCACAGTAAGCCGCATCGTAGCCATTCGCGATGAAGTGCTCGGGCAAGGTCAGGATGTTGGGTTGCAATTCGCGGAGTGAGACGTAGTTGTGATAGAGCCCGGTGGTGTCGGGGCGCGCTCCTGTCATCAAGCTCGCTCGCGACGGACGGCAAATTGCCTGTTGGCAGTAGGCTCGGTTGAACAGCAACCCGTCCGACGCCAATTGATCCAAGTGAGGCGACTTCGCAATCGGTGATCCATAGCACCCCAGTTCGGGACGCAAGTCATCGATTGCAATGAACAAAACGTGGGGTTTCTCGGCTGCCAACCCAGTGGATTGCAGAATCAGGCCAAGAGACAGTGTGAGTAACAAACGAAACATGCTTCTCGGTGGGGCGATGGGGAGAAAGGATGGAGGCAGTGGGGGCGAAGGGGGGCGAGAAAGGTTGGGGCACGTCGGCTGGCATAGGCTTCCAGACGGTGATTGTTCAAACACAGGCTGGAAGCCGGTGCCGCTTTCTCTTCCGCTCAATAACCAAGCGGTTTGCCGGATTCGTACAGCGACTGGATTTCGGATGCGTCCAAGGCTGCGGCGTAAATCGTCAGTTCATCGATCGTTCCGTCCAAGTTGCGGACTGCGAACCAAGGCGTTTCGCGAAACGGTTGGCCCCAGTTTCCAATTTCGGCAGGACCGATTCGCAGCGAGTCCATCTGAAACTTGGGTTGAATGCGTTCGTCGCTGATTCGTTGACCATCGACATATTGCTGCACTCGCTTGGACGCAGGGTCATACACTGCGACCAAATGAAACCACTGCCCGCTCTTGGAGATGTCCCAAAATGGTTCGGTGAAGTACACATGATGCAGGCCAGCGTCTTTGACAACGCGTTGATCACGATCGTTGAAGAAGCTGACGCTCTGTGAATCATCAACCATCACAGAAAACATCAGCCGTCCGTCGTCGCGAATCTGCCAGTGGGGTTCACCGTTCTCGTAGCCGTCGCCCATGAACAACGCGCTGTAGCGTTGGTTGAGGTTGTCGATTTTCGCCCAACAAGCGAACGTGAATGCCTGGAAGTCACCATCGATTCGAGTGCGCACGCGGGATCCAGGTCGCTTGAAGTTCAGGCCTCGCGAAGCGGTTCCAAACCGTCCGGATACCAGGTCGACGGGGCCGACCAACAATCCATCTCGGGAGTCGCCGGTGTCGGCTCCGTTTCGAATCGTGCGTTGATCGAGTTCGGAGGTGGCGTAGTGGGCGATCAGCCGTTTGTCAGTTTGAATCGAACGCATCGACTCACGCCATTCTTCGTAGCGTTGCAGGGTTGCCGAACGGTCTCGTTGATACAAATCGGTCGCCGTGATCATGTGGTTGGTCTCTTCGCTGGAAGGCGATCCATGGAGAGTCCCTTTGTCGCCCGTGTGAAGATGCTGGCCGTCCAGCTTGCCGCCTCGCAACATGACTTCCCCATCGACCACTTCAACGCGAGCTGTGTCCGCGGTGACATCCATGGTGAATTCGGTGCCCAGATCAACAACTTCGGACTCAGCCGCCTTGACCAGGAACCCACGCGCCGCGGGTGGAACCGTCGCTCTCAACCGACCTTGAAGCACGCGAACCGACCAATCCGATTCAATATCCAAATTCGCGGGGCCTTCCACGATCAAGGTGGCGCCGCAGAAGAAATCGATCTCCGCGATTCCACTCTCAAATCGAAGGCGACCATTGGGCAAAACATCGCCGACCTTTGCCGGCAGGGAATCCGAAGGCCATTGAAGATCGACGGCACGCCGCAGCGTCGCGTGCCCCGCGATCTGCGATTCGGTGGCATCGGATTCGAAGTTCGCAATTTCAGTGATGGCAGGGGACGACAGGTGTTGCTTGCCCAACCAGTACGCCAGTCCACCGACCAGGATCAAAGCGGTCGCGGCAATCATCAGCGAACGAAACGCGAACACACTGGGCCAACGGTAGAGCGGTAACGTGATCTGCGGATCCGCATCCCGGGTTGAGTCGACGAGATTCGGAGTCGGGGACGCAGCGATCTCGTGAAGGGACTCGCTCAGATTGACCGCCTTCAAATACGCTTGTCGCGCTTCTTCACTCCCCTCAAGCAGGTCTTGCAGTTGGTCGAAGTCCTCCGCCGAGATCGTTTGGTCGATTGCTTGGTAGATCAGTTTTTGAATCGCATCATCCATGGCGAAGTTCCTGTTGCAGTTGTTTTTCGACGCATTGCTGGAGCGACGCACGCAAGACATTGAGTTGGTGATAGAGGCGTCGAGCCTTCTGTCCAGATTGTTTCGCAATGGAGGAGACCGATTGGCCAGGTGAGTGAACGCTCAGCACCAATTGGCGCTGAGATTCGCCGAGCTTTGCCAGGCAGCCTTCCATCGCGCGTCGTTCCTCTTCCAGTCGATCCAATTGTGGAAGGGCCGATGCTGCCAAGACATCCACCACCGAGTCGCGAAACACCAATCGGTCGCGACCCTGGTCTCGTTGCCAACTGAGGGTTTTGTAGCGAGCGATCACGCATGCCCAGCGAGCAAACTCGTCGGCTTGCCCAGAGTTCTGGGCTGCGAAGTCGTCAAACTTTCGCCAGCATTCGAGCGCTGTTTCCTGCACCACGTCTTCCACGCCGTCACGGCTTGGAAGCAGTGATCGCACGAACCGCCGAATCGACAAATCATGACGAGTCAGCAAGGCAACGAATTCGTTGTAGCGTTGCTCACGTTCGTTCGAATCGTCGATGCTGCTAGGCCGGTCGCTCGCCGCCATATCATGTTCCTCCACAAGGTCATTCCATGAGGACGCGGATTTACAAAGAAATTTGCAAACAACGGTGCCGATTTTCGCCGACGACGACCTACCCGGCGTCTTTCGCCCTACTTCAGGGTTTTCGCTGGTGGCATCTCAGATTGCATCGTGTCCCACATTGCCAATAAATCCTGCAAACGACTCGGGTGCGTTTCGGACAAGTTGTTGGACTCGCTGAGGTCCGCTTCAAGATTGAAGAGCTCGGTGGGTTGGTTTGAGCGAGCCTGGACAAATTTCCATTTGCCGTGGCGAAGTGCGCGAGCGCCGCGAGGCATTCTCCACCAAATCGTGCGATCGCTCTTGAAGGTGTCTCTGCCGATCCACGGCAAAACATTTGTGCCATCCGTTTCGAGCCGGGAGGATTCGCCGATAGCCAACGGCAGGAACGAAGCGGCGATATCGAGGCTCAGGATAGGAGCGTTTTCTTCCGCTCCCGCGGGGATCGTTCCAGGCATGCTCCACACCATTGGGATCCGCACGCCACCTTCGTAAAGACTGCCTTTGCCCCCTCGAAGCGGTGCGTTGCTGCTGGTCAATTCCGCGGTTGGGCCACCGTTGTCGCTGAAGAAGACCACCAGCGTTTCCTGGCGGAGGTTGAGATGATCGAGTGTCTCCAGGATTCGGCCAACACCGCGATCCAGTGCGATCAACATGCCGGCAAAGATTCGTCGCTGGGGATCTTGGATGTGTCGCATCGACTCATGGTCTTCCAGGGTCGCTTGCATGGGAGAATGCACTGCGTTGTAAGAGACCACCGTTGCAAAGGGGGACGAAGCGGATTGAGAGATGATTTCGACGGCTTCGTTGGTGATTGTGTCGGTCAGGTACTTCCAATCGTCGATCGGTTCGCTGCCATCGAGCACTGGATTGCCGGCGTCATACGCGGGTTCGTTGATTCGAGCGTAGTTTCCGCGAATCGTTTCGCCGTTTGTTTGAAACTGTCCTGCGGCAAGCGACGTGTCGCGAAGCATCGTCCGGACATTTTCAAAGGGAGGCCCTGGCACATAGTAGTGACCTTCGTGCAAGAAGCCGAAGAAGCGGTCAAAGCCTTTTGATGTTGGGACTTGGGATGGACGGGTGCCAAGGTGCCATTTGCCGATCAACGAAGTTCGATAGCCTGCCGCCTGGAGCTGCTGAACAAAGGTGGATTGTTCAGGTGGCAAACCCGCGTTGGGGTGACTGTTGCGATCGCCGGTTGGGTTGAGGTCGTACCCGAAACGCGATTGATAGCGTCCTGAGAGGAAACCAGCACGCGAAGGACTGCAGTACGACGACGTCACATACCCGCTCGTGCAACGAACGCCCGATCGCGCCAACGCGTCGATCGCAGGTGTGGGGATTTCATCGTCACCCATCATTCCAGTTTCACCATAGCCCAGGTCGTCGGCGATGATCACGACCAGATTGGGTGGGGAGGCCTTCGCAGGGTTTTGCATCCACGACAAGAAGCTTGCCAGAATCACACCGGCTGCAACTCGACCGACAATGGAGTTTGGGGGCAACGGTAGCATGAAGAGGCTG